>CAMCIN010000042.1 GCA_945874745.1 Akkermansia muciniphila
TGAATGGCTGCTGTGCCGGCTTCGGCGGCACGCCTGTTGATCCGGTCCCGTTTTGTGCGTGCCCGCTGCTCCGTATTGAAACGCTCCAGCCACACCGCGATATCGCGGGCAAAAGGCTCGAAGCAAGAGACCTTTGAAAGTCTTTTCGAATGGAGCTGCTTGTTTCTCTCCACCTCGGCCAGCGCGCCGTTGAGTGCGGAAAGATCCCTTTCCGCCTTTGAAAAGGCCTCCTGCGCCCGGGCGTGCTCGGTGTTTGCAAGGGCCGCCGCTGCGCCCAGAGGGATTAGCTCGCCGTCAAACGTCCGCGCCTTTGCAAGGTCCCCGGCAAGCGCGCGCAGCCGAGTGGAAACCTCTTCGAGAGTCCTTGCCGCAGCTTTGTGGCGCTCCTCCGATTCCCGGGCCTCCAGGAGGAGCACGGCATCGCGCTCCTTCAGTTCGGCCTCACGCTTCAACGCCTCCGCCAAAACGGTCTGCGCCTGTTTCTCCGCCACACGCAGCGGCCCGGCCTCAAGCGCGGCCGTCCTGACCCAGTGAATCTCCCTTGCCCTAGGCTGATTCGCTTCAACCTGCGCAAGCAATTCGTGGACGCGTCCGGTGGCCTCAGCCAGCTTCCGGCCGTGCTCCGCCTCGAGGGTAAACCAATCCAGTTGTTTTTTTCGCCTTGCCAGCTGTTGCTCCACTCCATTCTTGAAGGCAACCGCCTTGCGCAGTTCCTCCTCCGCCTCCGCGCGCGCCTCTGGTGAAAGGGGCTGCGCTGCGCCGATCTGGCCTTGAATATGCGCCACCGCAGCCTCCTCTTTTTTGTGGCGTTCATACACAGCGATTGAGATTTTTTCGAACCGCTCGGTGCCCGTGAGCGCCTGGAGGATCTCCGCGCGTTCGGCATCTCTGGCCTTCAAAAAGGTGGCAAAATCCCCCTGAGCGAGCAAAACAGCCCTCCGGAACTGGTCGAAGGTGAGGCCCACCTTTGCGACGATGGCCTTCTGAATCTCCGTGGTTGTGCCGCTTACAGCCTCTTCACGCGTCGTGCCGTATGGGGCATTCCCCTTGAACAGGCTATGCTGGGTTTTCTGGAGCGCGCGCTCCGCCTTGGCCTGCGCGCGGCGGACCAACCAAAATGCGGTGTAGGTCAGCCCGTCCACGCCGACAAAGGCGACCTCCGCGTACCCCTCCCCACAGCCCCGCCGCAACAGGTTGCGCACGTCGCTCTGCTGGACCTCCTTGCCAGCGTCCTCGACAGCAGCCGCACCCGCCACGACGGACATGCGTGGCGTCTCGTCGTAAAGCGCCAGGCACAGCGCGTCGAGAAGTGTGCTCTTGCCCGAGCCGGTCGGACCGCTGATTGCGAACAAGCCCGCATGCAGAAGGGGGGCCTTTGTAAAATCCACCGTGTGCTCTCCCGCGAGGGAGGCGATGTTGCGCAGTGCTATTCTGAGAATCTTCATTCATTGACCTCGGTTAAAATTTCGCGGAACGCGGAAAGCAGCGCGGCCTCCGGTTCCCCTCCTTCATGCCGCTCCCGGTATGCCGCCAACAGGACCTCCAGGGGATCCACCGAACGCAGATCGCCCAGACCTTCACCCGGCCCGGCCTCCTGCCCGCCGGCAGCCTGTTCTCTGGGTTCAAACTTGGTCGTCGCCAACCGGACCGGCTTGCCCGCGAGCGCCTGCTCGATGCGGTAGCGCCTCCCGGGCTCCGGTCCGTCGTCAAGGTAGCGCACTTCCAGAAAAGGGTATTCTTCGGGGCGCGTCCCGGAGCCGTAGTGCGCATTCCTGAGCACCTCCTCGAGTGCGTCCATTGAAACGGCGCGCCCCTCGGGAAGGCTCAACAACGGGACCACGCGCGGGATCTCGAGGGAACGCCTCTCCAGCAAACCGGCAGGCCCGAACTCCAACTCCCAGATGCGGTGGTGGTAGGTCCTCTCGGTAAAGGAAAGAGGGATTGGACTTCCCGAGTACTGCACTCTTCCGTCATCAAAACTCTGGGGTTTGTGCAAATGTCCGAGGGCGACGTAGCACAACGCCCGAGGAAAGGTTTCCGCGCTTAGCGACTCCAGCCCCCCGACCACGAGGCGCCTTTCGGAATCCCGCGACTCGGCGCCCTCCGTAAGGTGACAGTGTCCCATCCCGATGAGAACCGCCCCCGGATGCTGCCCGTCTCGCAACGCACAGGCGTGCTCGGTCAGCCGCGCATAAAAGGCGGCCATGCCGGCATTGTAGACATCGGCTGCCCCCGGCATCGGCGGCAGGTCAGCCGGCCGCAAAAAGGGAACGGCGAGCACGATCGCACCCACCTCCCCCGCGGCGTTTGGGAGCGGCACCAGAAACTTTGAGTAGTCGATTTCGGCATCCTCGGTTCGCCCGACGGTCCCCACCACGTGGACATGAATCCGCTTCAAAAGGGGGGCCGGCGCCTCGAGTCGCGCGGCGGCATCGTGGTTTCCCGCCGTCACGACCATCTGCAGGCCGGGATGGAGGTCTGCAGCCTTCTGCAAAAACTCGTAGTAGAGCCGTTGCGCGGACGCCGGTGGGTTGACCGAGTCAAACACATCGCCGGAGACGAGCAGCGCGTGGGGCTTGCGGGTGGCGATGTTTTGGAGCAGCCAGTCCAGAAAACAGGCGTGTTCGTGGTCCCTGTCGTACTCGTGGAACGTCTGGCCGAGATGCCAGTCAGCAGTGTGGAAAACGCGCATAGGTGGTCCGGGATATTTGGGGGCTTCCCCATTGTTGCACATGGCCCGCAGGTTACCCGCCCCCTTTTCAAAATCCGCGCGGGGGAAGGCGCACTCGAGGCGAGGCCGTGTGCCTGTGCAAGGTACGCGCGCGGCGAGCCTTTTAATTAGCCATAAGTCAAAATCAATGGACTTGGTGGTGCCCGTGCGGCGCGGCCCTCTCAGGAGCAGATTAGCCGGGCAAGCCAGTAACAGACGTGGAAAAGCTCCCGCACTGTCACAAGAGCGTCTTCCATCGGAATCGCCCGGTGACTTTGTACCGCACGGTTCCCAAGAGGGATAATCACCCGCGTGGTTCCTAGCTGTTTTCGGTGGGTACCTTTTGACTCGCTTCGGATGCACCGGTCAGTTACCCGCAGATGACTCAGATTGCCGCAGATTTTTTATGGGTTCCGCTCATCTGCTAAATCCCAGATCTGCCGATGGTTCTGAAGGATCGGTTATCTGGGAGAACCGGAGGAGTGGGGCACTGCGTCCTTCAGGTCGAGGGCGATTGAATCCTCAATACGTTTCCCGAAGTGTCATATCTCGCTTCCGAGAAGCTCTCACCCACTGAAAGCAGCGAGGAGCCACCCGCGTCTTGCTAAACACCGCCTCTCCAGCCGTTTTCTTAAAAGTCGGCACGTGAATAAGCGCCGAAAGATTGGCCTGATACGGGAGGCTCAGTGTGGAGTCCTGTTTGAACACCCAACCCACAACCAGTTCCAGATTTTGCTGCATTCCTCATTTGTAAACGTTGCAGAGGATCGGCAACGAGAATCGGAACAATCATTTTTAAGCAAATAACTCGAAAACCAGACATTTTTAATTGAATCTGAGGAAAAACAATCGGTTCCGAGGCGATGTACCCACAGCCACCCCCATCAAACACCCGTCCCGCGGGTTATTCTCGCTTGCTCGAGGAGTTTCAAGTCCGCGCACTCCCCCACGACATCGAGGTCTACGTCGCCAATACCCATTCCCGATCACAGCAGGTTGTTGACGGGCGTACCCGGCGGATCGTTCCTGCACCGCAATGGCCCGGGGACGACACCTATTCCCACCTCAAGTTCGCCCTCCGTTACGAAGGGCTCCATCTCGGAATCCTCCGCGCCGTTCTCCCACGCCTCGATCCCGTCGAACTCGCCGCTCAAATCCGAGCTGAGCCCACCGGCGCCTACGCTCGCCGAATCTGGTTTCTCACCGAAAGCTTCACAGGGACGCCGCTCGATCTACCCGATCTTACGATGGGGAATTATACGCCACTAGCCGATCCGGAAGCCGTCTACACCAGCACCATCCGCCGCAGTGCCCGGCACCGAGTGGCGATGAACCTGCTTGGAGATCTCGATTTTTGTTTCCTCCTTCGACGAACCACCGAATTGGCTCACGCCGACGCACAACGCTTCGACATCACCTGTGAAAAGCTGATGCAGGAGGTCCCCCCGGAAATCTTCCAACGCACCCTCGACTATCTTTACAGCAAGGAGACACGCTCTTCGTTTGCGATCGAACACGAGACACCGGATCAAAAAAGAGCCGCCAACTTCGTCCGCCTTCTCCAACAATCGAACAGTCAGGATTACCTGCAACGCGATGCCTTGGTGACGCTCCAAAACGCCATCGTCGATTCACGCTTCGCAAACACCGGCGGTTGGCGGGACACAGTTCAACCACCGGAACAGAACTTTCTAGCCGGAGCCCGTGCGCCGAATTTTGAAGGCATCCATTTCATTCCCCCGCGCCCCCAGGAAATCAACGCACTCATGACGGGCTGGCTGCGGGCCTCCCGTCTCGCTCTGGAATCTGAAGCGCCTCCAGTGGTGGTTGCCGCCGCCATCGCTTGGGCCTTTGTTTTCCTGCATCCGTTCACTGACGGGAACGGCCGAATCCACCGCTTTCTGATCCATCATGTCCTTGCGCGCCGTGGTTTTGCTCCTCGTGGACTCGTTTTCCCCGTATCGGCTTCAATGTTGGAAGATCACTGTGCTTACGACACAAGCCTCGAAACATTCTCGAAGCCGCTTCTGCCCCTGCTCGAATGGCAAATGGACGACAACCGGCGTCTCCGTGTCCTTCACGACTCGTCGGATTTGTATCGCTTCATCGATTACACTGCGATTGCCACGGCGCTTTATCAGTTCGTCCAACGGACAGTCGAACGCGATCTCCCTCAGGAACTCACCTTCCTCCGTGGATACGACAACGCGAGAAGCGCCATGCATGACATTCTTGAACTCCCCGATCCCCTCGCGGACCGTTTTATTCAGTTCTGCAAACAGAACGGGTGGCGACTCTCAATAGCCAAGCGCAACACCGGCGGCCTCGAAAAACTCACCGATTCCGAAATCGCAGCCCTCGAAGCAGCGGTAAGAAAAGCGTTTAGGGTCAGCGAGAGCGTTGAGGGAGAGCATTAAGCCCTTCTCCACCTGAAATCCAAAATAAGAAGAGTCATCGCCTTGTGCAAGACGATGCACTCCAAAATCGCCTCCCTTTTCGGCTCTCGCCAAGTTCATTTTCGCGGCACCTCCAAACCCATCACCCCATTCGGGGGCCGCATCAGTTTGGGAGAGTTCTTCGGCACAATTCGTCTCCCCAACGCGCTTCAAGACTTCATGCCGTTTAGGCTGAGCCGCCCTAACGCCATCCCTCCGGCCCACACCCTGATGGCGTTTTTCTTCTCGCTGATTGTCGGCGCGAGTCGCTTTGCTCACTCCGGTTGGTTGCATGCAGCAGGGCGAACAAGCACGCCCGCGCGCCAAACTTACCGCAGTCGGTCCGGAAGGGAGGATTTGCCAGCCCCGTGCCAACCCGCCCGGGTGTTTCAGTCCCCCCGATCGGTAAAATTACTTCCAAGCCGCGGGCTCGGCTGTAAAGAAGGTGCCCGTTTCGTTTTTGGCCTGGATCCGGAGGAAACCCGACCGGGGGACACCCGTGATTGTGAACCTCCGCTTGCTAGGAAGCATCTCGCCCAGTTCGGTTTTTTTCTCCCACCGCTCGGCAAAGCTCAGTGCGTCGGTCGGGCCGTAAAGTTGGAAGAGATAAAGGAGCTGTGGATAGCCGCGGGCCGCCAGCGCGCGCGCAACAACTTCGCCTCTTTGAGGGCAGGCCCCTCAAGTTCCACCCGCTCGATGGAGCCGGAGAAGGCCGTGGGACTGACCCTCAATTCAGACTCGCCCTTGGGAGCTCTCTCAAACTTGAAGACCGCCACTCCGCCCTCGACAGAGACCGTCTGCGCAGAGGCCCCGAGGCTGACCTTCAGGCTGCCGCTTCCTTTGGCGACGAGCAGGCCGTGCAGCGCCGTCTCCGACGAAAACCAGAGCGGCCAAACCACCCGCTGATCGGGGCTCTGCAACCCGTCCACCGAGCGGTAGGAGTTTCCGCCGTTGAGGTTGAGAGGGTCCGCCGCGGGCACCTTTGTGGGGCCGGATAGCTTGAGCTTTTTAGAGTCGCCCGAAAAAAAGCAGTGTTCGGGTAGGAGCTTGCCCTTTTCGTTGGAGATGCGGTGCGCGATGTAGACGCGCTCGATGCCGTCGACCTCGTTGATTTTTTCCGGAGCAAGCGCTTCGAGTTCCGCCGGACAACGGGTTCCGGACAGGACGAGGGCGACGAGACACAAGGCACGAAGAGCGGGGGGACGCACATGCCCAGAAGCGGAAGGCAAGTACCGGGCGATTGCCAAACAAAACAAACCGATTGCAGGCGGAGCTTGGACTCCGGCTTGTAAAATTAAGCAGAGATTCTCCGCGCTTCCTGCTAGGGGAATGCCCCCATGGAACACCCCCCTTTCCTGCCGGCCCTTCTGTCGCTTGGCGCCTGTGCGCTCCTATCCTCCCAGGCGGCCGAACCGGCCGACAATCGGGAGACGGTCGGGCACAAGGACGCACAGCGCAGCGTCACCCCCGTCAACCAGACCCTCACTCCCCTGGGCAGGCAGGTGGAACTCACCGGGCTCCGCCCCCAGGCGCTGGTGCTTTCGCCCGACGGCCGGCGCCTGCTGGTGGCGGGAAAAACAAGCGAGCTGCTCGTCCTCGACCCGGCCTCTGGCGACGTGCTCCAGCGGGTCCCCCTCCCCTCCGAGGAGGTCCGGGAGCCCCTCCCCGAAGCCGTTTCGGACCGCATCCTCAAGCCCGACTCCAAGGGGCAGGTCAGCTACACGGGGCTCGTTTACGCGCCGGACGGGAAGCGGGTTTTCTTCAGCAACGTCAACGGCAGCCTCAAGGTTTTCAAGGTCTCGGAGGACGGTTCCGTGCAGGGCTCCCATTCGCTGCCACTGCCGCAGGCCGACGCCCCGCGCCGCAAGCAGGAGATCCCCGCCGGACTCGCCTTCCGAAAGGACGGCAAACGGCTGTACGTGTGCGCGAACCTCTCCAACCAGCTTCTCGAACTGGAGCCGGATTCCGGCCGTGTGCTGCGGAGCTTCGCAGTGGGAGTGGCCCCCTACGACGTGCAAATCGTGGGGACAAAGGCCTACGTCAGCAACTGGGGCGGGCGCCGCGCCGGCGCGGGCGACCTGCAGGCGGACGCCGGGCGCGGCACCAAGGTGCGGGTGGACCCGGTGCGTTTCGTGGCCTCGGAGGGCTCGGTAAGCGTTCTGGACCTGAGCGAGTCTGCCCCGGGGCCGGCGCGGGAAATCCTCACTGGCATCCACGCCTCGGCCCTCGCGGTTTCACCCAACGGCCGCTACCTCGTGTGCGCCAATGCGGGGGCGGACAACCTGAGCGTGGTGGACACGCGCACCGACACGCTGGTGGAAACGATTTGGACAAAGTCCAGCCCTGCGGACCTGTTGGGAGCCTCGCCCAACGCCCTGGCGTTTTCCCCCGACGGCCGCACCCTGTACGCCGCCAACGGCACCCAGAACGCCGTCGCCGTGCTCCGGTTTGAGCCGGCGGACAAGGAATCCCAACTCACCGGGCTGCTTCCGGTTGGCTGGTTCCCCGGCGCCCTGGCGTACGATACAGCGCGCAAGCAGTTGCTCGTGGCCAACATCAAAGGGCTGCCCTCGCGAATGAAAAAGAAGCCGACCGGAGTCGAAGGCTTCAACTCCCACCACTACAACGGCACCCTTTCCCTCGTGCCGCTGCCCTCGGCCAAGGAGCTACCTGCCCTGTCGGAGGCCGTCTCCCGGAACCTGCGCCGGGACGCGATCGTGGCCTCCCACCAACCGGCCCGGCCCGGCGTGCGCCCCGTCCCCATTCCCGAACGCATCGGCGAGCCGAGCGTCTTCAAGCACGTCATTTATGTGCTCAAGGAAAACCGTACCTACGACCAGGTACTCGGCGACGACCCGCGGGGCAACGGGCAGGCGGAGCTGTGCATCTTTGGAAAAGAGATCACCCCCAACCTGCACAAGATCGCCCGCGACTTTGTGCTCCTGGACAACACCTACTGCTCCGGGATTCTCAGCGCTGACGGCCACCTCTGGTCGACGACCGCCTATGCCACCGACTACATGGAAAAGTCGTTCGCCAGTTTCCCGCGGAGCTATCCGGACGGCATGGATGAAAACGGTTACGACGCGCTGGCCTACTCGCCCGCCGGCTTCCTCTGGGACAACATCCTCAAACACGGCATGACGCTGCGCAACTTCGGCGAGTTCGCCGCGCCCATGGTGAAGTGGAAGGATCCGGCGAGGAAGGGCTCCCCCACTTTCACGGATTGTTACCGCGCCTGGAAGGGGGAGTCGGCGGAGGTTCTGTTCGGATGCGCGACGGAGGTGGAGTCGCTCAAGCCGTACACACCGGGGGGCTACGTTGGCTGGAACATGTCCGTGCCGGACCAGTACCGGGCGGATTATTTCCTGAAGGAACTCAGGCAAATGGAGGCCGGCGGCGAGCTGCCCAACCTGACCCTCATCTGCCTGCCCAACGACCACACCAGCGGCACGAGCCCCGGGAAACCGACCCCGGCGGCGTGTGTCGCGGACAACGACCTCGCCTTCGGGAGGATTGTCGAGGCCGTCAGCCACAGCCGTTTCTGGCCGGAGACCCTGATCCTGGCGATTGAGGACGATCCACAGGACGGCTGGGACCACGTGAGCGGGTACCGCACGACGGCCTTCTGCATCAGCGCCTACACAAGGCGGGGCGCGGTGGTTTCCACCCAGTACAACACGACGAGCATCCTGCGCACGATCGAACAGGTCCTCGGGGTCAAGCCGATGAACCAGTTCGACGCCAGCGCCTCGCCGATGCGGGAGTGCTTTACCGCCACACCGGACCTCACCCCGTTCAAGGCGCTGCCTTCCAACATTCCACTCGACCAGATGAACCCGCCCGCCAAGGCGCAGCTCCACCCGGTTTTGCGGCGCGACGCCCTTGCCTCGGCGAAGATGAACTTCCGCGAGGTGGACCGCGCCCCCGAGGACGTCCTCAACCGGATCCTGTGGAACGCCATGGCGGGCCCAGAGCGCCCCTTCCCAGCGTGGGCGGTCACGGCGGATGCGGACAAGGATCAGAAACAAGCGAGGGGCCGCCGCACGAAATAAACCGGTTGAGTGACTTTAGCGTGGCGACCTGTCCCTTGGTTGACGCATCAGTAACAAAACGCCTGTCACAAGCATGAGAACCAGAGTGAAACCTGCGCCAAAAGCTCCCCATTGTAGCGTCCTCGAAAGAACTCCAGGGAACCAAAGGTACAAGAGCGTAGCCAGCGCGAGAGAACCGGAACTAAACAGGATCGCAAGCCACGCCTGATGCACCACACGGCCCATCGCTAAAAGCGAAAGGCTCGCGGCGAGGTACAACGGAAAAACCCAGAGCAAACTGGCCGGGTAACCGAGGCATGCCATCCGATAAGCACTCGCTGACTCCCCAGAAACCTCAATCCAAGGAGTCAGAAAAAAAAAGAGAAGCCCTAACTGGAGACCGAACGGAAGAAGCCAATCCCTCGGACAGGCGAAGGACAGCTTGGAAACATGCGGCCCGCTTGGTCCCGGTTCGGACTGAGCTGCGGGGTCTATTGGGAGTAGGTTGAAGGTCTTTCCACTGCCCGGAACTCACCAGCGGACTCTTCTCGTACGCTTGGAGCGGCCTTATACCGCTTGGTGCTCGTGGGGACGGGTTCAACGGGGTGGTAATGGTGCTCGTTGACGCAACCGGACAAGAGCGAAACAATTCCCAATGCTGACAAAAATAGTGTTTTCATTCGAAAATTTAACAATGTGGCACGAACAACCAAAGGTATTTAAGAGCAATTCATCTCTCTACTTGCCGACCGCATCCGAAGTTGGATCGTTGGGAAGCGCAGGGTAAGACTTGTCCACTCCTCTACGGCCGACGAGCACGGAGTACGCAGCCAACCCGTTGGCCCGAGCCATGTGGAGATACACTTGGGTAGTGCCGTTGTAGCTGGAGCGGAACTTCACGCCCGCCCGAGGGTCCCCTCGGCGGTCGTCAAGGATCAGCGAGCCCACTTCGTCATATACGTAGATATCAATGTCCCTCGCGGCTAGATCGCCCCCTACCAAGAAAACGTAGTCCAACCCCTTGCTCACCGGAATGAGAAACCTGACGGTAAAGCCGGAGCCACCCAGTCCTGAATGGTTGGTGGGGGACATGGCAAAGCCCAACTGGGTATACCTGACAGCCATTTTGTACGCTTCGTCCTCAGCCTTAGCGGGATCCGCTTTAGACGAGGCAGCGGTCAGCAGAAAAACTGCCGAGAAAAGTCCTGAGATCAGTTTACGGTTCATAGGGTGGTGATTTGCTTAGGGGTTCAACTTAGTTTGCTGCGCGGGACGCAGCGGAAACGACCTCAGTCGTGATCGCGGAAATCTTCTGAACATCCTCCTTGGAGATCGAACCGTCCGTGGGCACATCGACAAGCTTGGAAAGCTTGGAAAGGCTCTCCGTCACCTTGACCATCTGGGCAGAGGACTTTACTGAGGCCGGTAAAGTGGCGGATTTCTCCACCAAGCTTTTTACAAGGAGAGGTTCCCTCAAAATATTTGAAACATCCGCGCTGTAATTTTCTTCCACCACGGCTGCGGTGTAGCGGGCTCCCTGGATCCACCCCCCAATTACCACCAGCGTTCCCTTGGATGCATTCTTCTCCTCGGTAAGCTTTTTCATGATGTCCTGCTGGAAAAAACCCAACTCCATAAATACTTTCAACCAGTCGCCCTTATTCGCCGCGGCGCGCACGGCCCTGCCCCGACTCATCTCGCCGTCAGTGACACCGAGTTTCTTGGCGAGTTTTTCAATGTCGGAAGCACACTTGTTCAGGAGTTCGGCGTCCTTCGCCTTTACGGTCATCACGCCATCGGCAATACGCACACCCAAGGCCAACGGTATGGACACCTCCGCATCCTTGAAAGCGTCAGTGTCAAGGGGCTTCCCCATCGCCCTGGACAACTTGGACCAGTCCACCTTGGTTTTTGTCAGCGCCTGATCAAGCGCCAGAAACTTGTCATACGGAGTTGGCATCCCCAACCCCCCGTCACCTGCCTTAGCCCGGTCGAAAGGCGCCTTCTCCTCGCTGGCGGCATTTCCAAGAGGGGCGAGGGAGACCCCGGCGAGGAAGGCATACACGGCAACCTTGCAACTGGTTTTTTTCAACATATTTGTGGATTTAAAGTTTGTTGCGCAACGAGTCAAATCGTTTTACGAATCCGCCATGCGTTCGGGAGTGTTTGGTGTTCGCCCCCGCGCTCCGTGCGGTGGGCGCACTCACACAGTGCCGCGCCCGAAAGCCGCCCCTTGGAATCCGTATTGCACAATCCCGACGTCCCTGTTCTACGCCGCATCTTAAATCTGAACACAGGAAGCATTCTTTCTGCGGCCTCCTCGACCGATCGCCATAAACCATGTAACCCCTCCCTCCAAGACCGGGCTAACCTGGTCCCGCCGCGATCACCCCGGAGTGCCCGCTGACACATTGCAAAAGCGTCTACCAAGGCTCCAGTTTTGTAGGTTCCACCGGCATGAGTGTAAAACCATGAAAAATTTCCCCCGCCACTCCCTCCCGTTGTTTGCACTTGGAATCGCAGCAACCCTCTCGGGTTGCAGCGATGCAACCGTTGACTTGCAGCAACAAATTGCCGTTCTCAAGGCCGAGCTGGAAAAGGCAAGGGCCGAGAAAAGCGCGGTTACGGACGTCCCTCTGCAAGAAAAGCCAGCCAAGCCAAGTGCCGCGGACTCCGAAACCCTCAAGCAAAATTACGAAGCGGCGGGCCGCGCCCTGCGCGCAGCGCTCGAAAAAGAGCTCACAGGGGTAACACTCGAGAGCTTTACACTGTACCAGCCCAAACTTGAGCCGCACCCGCACAAGTCGGAGTTCTCAATGGAGTTCCGCTCGAGCGGGACCAAGTTCAACTTGGATCGAATTCCGGTGAAGGGTTCGCTGGACGGAACCTGGTTTTTTCCTTCGGTTGAGGCTGTCGTGACACAGATTGAAAGGGTCAAAGCGGTCGCACTGGCGGAACGGGCGGCTGCACCCCCGCCCCCAGCACAGTCCCGTCCCGCGCCGAACACAGCGCAACCCGTAGGCAGAGAGCCAACCCAACCAGCGATGGCAAACAAGACGGTCTCGGTCGAGTGGGACTCGCGTGGCGTCGCGACGGCACCCTCCAGCGCCGGAATCGGGCAACCGCAGAGGGTGGCTCCGGCGAGACCGCCAATGGAGGAACCAGCGCGCCAGCCCAGTCCACAGGCACCACCACCCAGCCCCGCGCGGCAGGGCGCTCCCAGTTCGGTCATGCCGGCCCAGCGCGAAGTCCAGATCAAGTTTTAGCTCATGAAAGGAACCATTCGCATCGACGGGCCAGCAGGTCCGGTGGACTTAGACCTCCCCAAAAAAACTGTCTTTGTTACGAGGTCAGCGGAAAGTGCCTGGTGCCTCCGTGAGGAACCCCAAGGCGCTTCTTCGCTTGCAATCCACTGGGACGCTCGGAAAAGCGGTTGGACCCTCGCAATGGCAGGAGAGTCGGCCTCAGAGATTTTGTTAAACGCAGGCCCTTTGCCTCCCGGGGGAGATGCCAGCCTCACGGATTTGGATGTCATCGAGTATTCCGGTGTGTGGATTCAATTCCACCGAACCCTCGATGAACCAAAGGTCGCGGGCCAACCGGCCTCAGAGGTTCACCTGAGCGACCAACCCGTTGTTTTTGGGAGCGCCAGAGACTCCTCACCGGACGCGACGCGCGTCAACTTGGACGCCGATGACCTCCGAATCTCAAGGATCCATGCGGTCATCTCGAAGTCGGGCGAAAATTACTTCATCGAAGACAAAAGCAGTCTTGGTACCGAGTTAAACGGGGTAGCCTTCCAGCGGGAGAAGCTTGTGTTTGGAGATCGCTTCCGGATCTCGGGCTACATTTTTGAGTATAGCGGCGAAGTGGTCCGGCGAATCCGCCCCGAGCAGTCCGGCACGGTGGTCGCACGCGACCTCGTGAAGGTGGCAGGCGGCCGCCGCATTCTGGATGGTATTTCCCTCAACATCCCTTCGGGTGAGTTCATCGGCGTGCTGGGGCGGTCTGGTCAGGGAAAATCAACGTTTCTCACCGCCATCTGCGGAATCAGCCCCTCCACTTCGGGAGAGGCGAGAATCGGTGGAGTACCGCTTGCAGACCGCAAACGCCTGAGAGAGCTTGGGATTGGCTATGTGCCGCAGGACGATATTGTGCATCGCGAACTGACTGTGAAGGATGCGGTAACCTTCAGCGCGAGACTCCGGCTTGACCTCAAGGAGCATCTCATCAAGGACCTCGCGGAACGGATTCTTGCCCGCCTGGGCCTGACACCACATGCCCACAAGCGCATTGCCTTGCTCTCCGGCGGCCAGAGAAAACGGGTGAGTATCGCCATCGAACTGCTCTCCAAGCCAACGGTTTTGTTTCTCGACGAGCCCTCCTCCGGGCTGGATCCGGCGACGGAAGCCGAGCTGATGACCCTGCTTCAGTCCTTGACGCTCACCAAACTCACGGTGGTTTGCACGACACACGTGCTCCACAAAGCTTACCTCTTTGACCGGATTCTAGTCATCGAGGGTGGGAAACTGATCTTTGCCGGCAACGGAGACGAAGCGCGGACCCATTTTTTAAGCCAGGACTCAGGAACGGCGGACGCTTCCCTCGAAAAGGCTCCCCTTGAGAAAATCTACTCCCTCCTCCAACAAAACGACCGGGAAGGAGGCAAGACCCCTGCCGACTGGGAGCGGGCGTTCAACCAGTCACGTTTTGGAATCCGTGCCCGCCCGCCGTTGCCCGAGACTGACAGCAGTACGACGGGCCCCACGCGCAAAGGAGTGAGCCCGCTCAAAACCCTCGCCATCCTCGGTCTCCGCCAATGGAGCATTCTTCGCGCTGCCCCCCTGAACATCGCCTTTCTGGCCGCTCAACCCCTTCTGATCGGCTTCTTCATTGGCTGGGCCTGCGAAGAATCTGCACTGAGAATGTTCCTCTGCATTGTCGCCACCATGTGGTTTGGCTGCTCCAACGGCGCGCAGCAGATCGTATCCGAAATCGCCATTTTCCGGCGGGAACGCGTCTGCGGCCAGAGCCTGAACGCCTACATTTTGAGCAAGGTTACCTTCCTTTCAGCCATCTCCCTCGTGCAGGCCGCGCTGCTTCTTGTCTCCACGCTTGCGGTGGCGCACCTTTTCCATTCAGACATCCGCGACTACGAAAACATCCGTGCCGATTTCGTCCAACGACTCACCCCGCCAGCCCCCACCCCACGGGGAGGCGCCGCCGGCGCGACTTTTGACGCGGTCGGCGCGGATGAACCAACAACAGCAGCCCCCACTCCCCCACCTCCCCCGGCGGCAGCCATCGCCCCGGCGGAACCTCCCAAACCAAGTGCGTGGAAGGTTTCCCTGCTCACCTCGACAGCCGAGTTCTTCGGCATCACTCAAAACCTGCTCGACTCAGGGCCGCGCGTAATCACCGCCTCCGACGGTTCTCCGTTGCGCGACTCGGAGGGGCGGGAAATGCAGACTGCGGGACTAAAGGTTGGAGGGGTTCTGTTCACCACGCTTGCACTCCGCTTGGCCTCAATCGCGGGAGCGGCACTGGTCAGCGTCGGCATTGGGCTGGCCATTTCTTCACTGGTGGAAAACACCACACAGGCCGTGCTCTGGGTGCCGCTGGTACTGATTCCGCAGATCCTTTTCGGGGGAATGGTCATCCGCGTGCCTGAGATGTCGAGGGGAGTCCGCCACTTCAGCAAGATCATGCCCAGTTTCGCGGCCCAGCGGATCGCCGATGTCTCAGCGATTTTCGGCATGGATACCCCGGCACTCACCAACCGCACCAAAACCCCGATCTTTCTCTCTTCGCTCGGCGAAAAAGAAACCGTCACTTGGGAGGAACGCGACAGCCAACGCTCACAGGATTACGATAAAGTCTCGGACGTAAACAGCCCCTGGCAGAACCTGACGGTCCTCGCCGAGCGCCTCGGGCAGCACAAGTGGCAAACCGCTGCCGGCGGGGGAGGCGAGCCGGTCTATCCCGACTCCGTCAGCCAGCGACGCGACGTCCGCATCCGAAAAGGCACGCCCTACCTCGACCTAGCCCCGTTCCGTTCAGCCACTCTGACACTTCTGGGCTGGGTCGGAATGTGCTACGCCGTGCTGCTCGCCGGACTGCACTCGAAGCAAACGGGCCGCTGAGAGCGGACGAATGTAAGGGCTATCAGGGCTCGTCCGGCGTTTTGGACGAGGAAGGCCGAAGCCCTTTGCCGTCCCAAAACTCCCCGGCAGGACCATACATCCGCGCCTCTGTGACCTCCAGAATGCCCCCGCGTACGACTTGGATTTGTCTCTGCAACAGGCCCTTGCCGAAGGTTGTCTGGCCCCTTGATTCCGCGCGGAAGGCAGGGTGGTGGTGGAGTGCGGCAATAATCAGTTCCGCCCCACTCGCCGTCTGACCATCCTGCAGGAGAAGGAGTTTCGAGGGCACATAGGGAGCCCGATTGCGTGAGAACAGAAGCTCCCGCCCCTTGAGTGTCTCCAAGCGCGCAACGGGTGCATCAGCGGGCAAAAACAGCTCCGCAATACCCACACTCACCCCCAGTTCGCCCCCGCCGCACCCCCTAAAATCAAGGGTCAACGGCCGGGTTGGCCTCAGTGATTTTACGATGTTTTTGAGCTCCTCGTAAGACCCCTCATCGATTCGGCGTACCACAATCACCACCCCTTGGGTCGTCTCGGTCACCTCGACCGGATTGGACCGCACCCTCTCCCGCAGCATGGGCTTTTCCTCCACCACGCCCGAGGCATGCCGCACAGTCAGCACCACCCTGGATTCCGGTTGCCCACTGACCCGCGCAGCCACCTCCAGCAAGGGCATCTGGTCTGTCGACTGCCCGTCGATTGCCAGAAGAATGTCCCCCTCCACCACCCCCGCCCGATCGGCCGCCGCACCCTCAAACGGCCGACACACATACGCCCCCGACACCCTCCGAAAACTAATCCCCACACCTATGTAATGCGGATCCGACAAGGACTCCAACCTATGGGCGGTCGCAGAATCCAGATAGTCCGAGTACGCATCCAGCGAACGGCAGTAGGCCCCCATCGAGCGCTCCACCAACCCCGCCACAGACAAACCAGCAGCCCTGCCCGGCGCACTCGTCGACACGTTGCGAAGAACGTCCATGAACATTGCCAGCGCCTGTCCAAATTGCCCGGGCACCTCTTCGCTAAAAAAACCGTCGTACGCACCACCCAGGTCCCGGTTCAAGGCAGTCAACGCGCCGCGCACGACATCGGCCGTCTGGAGTTTGTAGAGCGAGTGGTCGACGATCTCTCTCTGGATGTTCAGCAACAACTGCTGCTCAGGAGAAAGCGCAGCCCTCGCCGGTTGCGCGGAAGCCAGGGCACAAAGTGCGGTCCCAACCAGCAATCCAGCCGCACATCCGGTAAGTCCCTTCATAAGCCCAAGAGGCTCCTCCGCTTCACTCCGCCAGATACCGACGCTTCCGGGCGGCCGAATCTTCCAAAACCTGGTTCCGTTTTTTAACGCGCGCCGTATCGGCTTCTATCGCTCCGAGATTCGCCCGTCTTTCATCAAGCCGCTCGTTTGCCTTCCTCTCGCTCCAAAAAATGCCTCCCTGGGTTGGATCTCCGGTGGTCTGGCAGGAACTGAATCCCAGAAGGATACACAGGCCCAAAACTGTTTTCAGTGTGCGGCTCATATCTTTTGGATGGACTCAGCGGTCTATTGAATTCTGAAGGCTCGCCAAGCGGCCCATCAAACGCCCGCGCTCCGCCGTCGCCTCGTTAAATGCGTCCGCCTCCTTCTGCAACGAACGGTAGTTGTCTGCAGCCCGCGCCTGCGGATCCCCGGAGACCTGTTTGAGATCAGCCCCAGCCTGCCCCAGCTGCAAATCGAACTGCTTGGACTCCTGATTGATGTGCGATATCTCGCTCTTCAAGGAGGACAATGCCCGCTTGTCACTGGCAGCCCGCGCCACCCTCACCTTCTGCTCGATCGACGCAATCCGCGCCTTCAAGGAACGGTTGTAGGAATAGGCCTTCGAGTTGGCCTGCTTTGCTATCAAAATCTCCTGCTCCAACCACTGCTCGGCCCGGGCATACTTCGCTTTCCGGTTCGCTACACTGGTGCCGTACGCCATCCCGATCCCGCCCCCAATCAGCGCGCCCACCGAAGCGCCCCTCCCGCCACCAAGTACGTAACCAATCGCCCCCCCCGCCACAGCCCCGATCCCTGCGCCCTGAGCCTGTGTTTTCCGCCCATCCGCCGTGTTGGCGCATCCTGTCGTGAACAAGCAAACCGCCGGCAAAACGAACGCCAGCGCCCAGTTCGTCGAACTGTGAACCATTTGTTTAGATTTCATAGGGTAACGGATGAATCACTGTGAGCTAGCGGCCTATGTGGAATAATGCAATCAATTATTCGGAGCGACTTACCGTTCGCGCACCCTTTGCAACCGGAAGGTCTGCGGCACGCTGTTGGCACCCCGCGACACCAACTCCACCTGCAACCCCTCCCCGTCAGCCGAAAGTTTCGCCGTCACATCCCACGGCACGCCCCCGGCAGCATCCAAAAACTCGGCGTTCAACACCCCACGGTTGTCCAACTTGCAACGCCGTACTTTGCCCGTTTTTTCGGTCCCGCTCAGCTCGAACGTCAACTCGCCACTGCGTAGTTCCCGCTCCAGCTTCAATTCCACGCCCCCCTGCTCGCCCTCGCCCTTGTACCGGCCAGAATAACTGGGCGGCAGGTTGAAAACCACCGACTCCCCTGCCTTCACAGACAGCCTCTGCTCCGGTGAAAAACCGGAGATCACGGACGGCGCCCCCCCAAGGGTCAACAGGTACTGTCCCGTGGGCAGCTCCACCCGACTCTCCGCCGCATCCCGCAGCGAGTCCCCGATCCGCTCGCCCTTGCGCAAGTCCGCAGCCTCCTCGCCCGGAAGTGCCTCCTCCAGTTCCACCGCAAAATGGTCGTAATCACTCCTGCCGTTCGGCTTGAACACCAACACCCCACGCGCACGTTTCGCCTTCACTGCGACGCTTTCCTTCAACTGCGACGCCTTCACGATTTCAAACGGAAACTTTTCGTATCCCGCAGCCTCAAAAACCACGGAGACCGGAAGCCTCACCCCGCCCCCCAACGGGACCTCCCACTCCCGACCGGACCGACTCGGGGTCACCGCGGTGCCGTTCACCTTGAACTGCGAGTGCCCGGGCAGATCGCCGTCAATCCGCACCACCGCTCCTTCCGGAAGCCGGCCGGGTGTCGCAAAAAACCAGACTGCCGCCAGCCCGATTCCCAGCAACCCCACTCCCCCCCACAGTTTCGGGCTGCGCCCCGCAGCAGCGGGGCTTCCCTCCACAGCAACCTCCTTCGACCGGGCGGCCGCTGCCTTGGCCTTGGGCGCGGGCGGATCCACCGGCGGGGGCGTTGCCGTCGCCGCCACGACCGGTCCGGCCACCGGCGCAACCGGCTTCGCTCCGGCATTGGACGGCCGAGACTCAACCGGAGCAGGCACTTCCTGAGACCCCTTCTCCGCGACAGGAGTCTGTACCTCCACCTCCACTGCAACAACCGGTGCCGCGGCTTTGGCGGGGGCCGCCGGCTTTTTAAAACCGCTCGAACTTCCCGCACCGGATACCCCCTCGGTTCCTGTCAAAGTTGCAAGCAGGGCAGCGCAACTGGGCGGCACCGTCACCCCGGCAATCACGCGCGACAAAAAACGGTTCCCCTCCTCCGAAAGTTCAGGCACTGCCACGTACGCCTGCACCGACAAACTCGCCGCCGCCACACAATCGCGCCCGGCCGTCATCCGGTACACCAAACGGGCAAACGGCCCCAACGGGCTGTCACTCCCGCCGGCACTGCTCAGAGCCTCCGGCGCCATGGTCGCGGAAGCGTCCATTTCTGATCCGCTCCCCCCGTCAGACTCCAAACTCCCGCTCGAGACAAACTGCGGCACCAAGGTCGGCGTAAGGATGCCCGATCCCGTCAACCCTCCCTTCTCGCAGTAAATCTGGCCGGGGCGCAAATCCGCTGCAGGCAAACCCGCACCGGACAGACGGTCCAGATCGGCCGCAACCCGCCCCAGAAACTCAACACACGAGGCGAAGGCCAGCTTCCCTGCGCTCTTGAGTTCAGCGAGCAAAGGGACACCCGCCGGAGGTTCGGCGACCACCACGGTGTAGTCGCGGTACTCACGCACCCCGACCAACTTGAGCAACAGTTGCGTCTCCAACCCGGCGATCCCCCCGATGTTCCGCACCACCTGCTCCCGAAATTCCTGTCCGGCCCAGAGCCTTGGATGAATGGCGTGCAGCCATACCGGCCCTCCGCCGGGAAGCAGACTCTTGGCGGTGTAGTGGATCCCGGTTGCCTGCTCTCCTTCGGTGCGAACAATCTCAAATTCGCTCTCCAAATCCTGTTGCAACACAGTGACATCAATCCGGGAGGCCGCCCGTTCCCCGCCACCGACTGTGGCGGCTGCCGGAGTCGTCCCTACGGCAGCACCCTCCAACAGGCGCAACAAGTCTTTGGCTGACTGCGGACGGGACGCCGGATCCTTCTGTAAGAGAACCTCCAAAATGGCCCGGACCGTCTGCGGCAGCGTCTTTGGCAGGTCCCCTGCGTAGCCACGCCCGTCCAGCCTGCGTTCAATGATCTGACGCGTGGTTCCCGTGTCCGGCGCCCGACCAATCGCGGCGTGCCACAGGGACATCCCCAACGAGAACAAATCACTGCGCGCGTCCAAAGCCTCCTCGCGGAGCTGTTCAGGACTCGCGTACAGGGGCGAACCCGCGCCGTCCCCCGCCTCCGCGCCCGGGGAGGTCTTCCGACTGGAACGCACCAACCCAAAGTCAATCAGCTTGAGGAGCAGCTGCCCGCCCGCCTGCGCCAGCATGAGGTTTGAGGGCTTGATGTCCCGGTGGATAAACCCCGCCTCATGACAGCAGGCCAGCGCGCCCGCCACTTGGCGTGCCACCGCAAACCAGTCCCCTTCGGCGAGTCCGCCGGCAGCCGCGCAATGCTGTTCCAACGTGCCGCCGCCGCAATACTCCAGTGCGTAGAACAACACTCCCCCGGCCTCGCCAAAGTCCAGGACCCGCGCGATGTGGGTGTGGTCCAGTTTCGCAACCGAACGCGCCTCACTCAAAAACCGCTCCCGCGCCTGCGGTTCCGCCGCATAACGCGCGTTGATCACCTTCAACGCAGCCGGTGTGTCCAGAAACCTGTGCCTCGCGAGATAGGTCCGACCAAACGTGCCCTGGCCCAACAAACGGAAGGCCCCCCCGGAGTCCAGTTCGAGATCAAAGTTTCCGTACCGGTTTTGTTCCATGGGATGTGATGAAAGTGAGGAGGGAGCGTCCCAGGCCGGATGGCACTAGTGTCGCCCCTCCACTAAGCCTCCACTAACTAGCCAGAGGGAACCGCCGGGCAAATCAAATCCGGCCCCGGCTCGGCCTGCTCGGAAAGCGACCTAGAACTTCCAGCCCGAGCCAAACTGCAGGTTGGTCGCACGGTATCCCGTGCCCTGGTCGGTACGGAACCCGACTGAAAGCTGCCCCATTCCGCCCTTCGCCTTTTTCTGATCGCCGATCATGCGGAAGGCCAGATCCGCACCATAAGTCATGTACGAGTCCAGAACCTCAGAACCGGACAGCTTGTTGTGAACGGTGTACACGTCCACCACCC
>CAMCIN010000043.1 GCA_945874745.1 Akkermansia muciniphila
GACCGGGTTTTCGGATACCAGTACGAGATAGACCCTTCTGCGCGGGCATACACGGGAGGCATTTATGACGAGGCGCGCCGGGCCTGGCTTTTTGATCTCAAGGACAACGAGGCAGCGCGCAGTGCATTCAAAGCGGGCGATTGGAATCAGGCGCGCATCGAGTGCCACGGCGAGCAGATCACGACCTGGATCAACGGCGTCAAAGCCGCTGAGCTCAAGGACGGGCTGACGCTCCGCGGAATTATTGGCCTCCAGGTCCACGGAATAGGAAAGAAGGCTCCCGGCGAGGAGATTCGCTGGCGCGCAATTCGTATCAAGGAACTGTAACCGGCGCAGTGCCTCCAGGGGGGCGGTGTGTTTTGGCGATGGATTGCATTGGGCTTCGTTCGCCCTTCGAACCCAGCACTCAGGTTGAGCCAGGGTTTCGCACCGCCAGGCGGCCACACTTGCCTCCGGATGAAGCGCGGTTCGTCAGAGGAGACGGGCGGTAGCGATGCTTTCCGAAAGCCTCCGGTTCCCCACAAGGGGAGCGCCGCTCCCAGCCCCAGCGGGGCCGCAGAGTCACGGCGGCCACACCGCAGGCTGGTCTTGCGCATCTGCCAAGTCGGAGGGCTATTTTGGGACAGACCGGTGGCGGCCTGGCGGGTTGTCTAGCGGCGGGCCCTCGCGGGAGGCGTGGCCCGCAGCCCCCTGGGGAAGAGCGCGAAAGGGCCGCGTTGGAGCCACCAGCCTTGACCGTGCTGGATCCAAATCGGGCCGCCAACCGATGGCGTCGCCATGGGAACGCCTGCATGCCCGTGCCTCTCCTCGGTCCGCCCACCGGAAGGCACGTGCTTTTTGAGGCAAATGTTTGACCCTCCGCCGGGTTTCTTTCGAGTCGGGTGCCTCAGTGCTTTCCCTAAGGGTGTCCCCTAATCAAAATACCAGCCACGCTATGAACCACCCCCAGTTCGCCTCCCTCTTTCTTTCCGTCCTGACGCTTGCCGCGGTATCCACTCCGCCCGCACAGGCCCAGTCGTTTTCCCGCAAACAGGTCCTCACTGACTTCTGGGCCGAGGGAGCCGCCGTCGGAGATTTCAACAAGGACGGCGTGCCCGATCTGGCCTACGGCCCCTTCTGGTTTGAGGGTCCCGACTACAAAAAGGAGCATCAGTTCTATCCCGCCACCGCCACCTGGCAGCTGGCCAAGCCCGACGGCACGGTCGAAATTCGGCCCGGCTTCATGGGCGCCAAAAGCCCGAAAAACGGCTATTCCGACAACTTTCTCGCCTTCACCGAAGACTTCAACAAGGACGGCTGGGACGACATCTTGGTGATCGGATTCCCGGGCAAGGAGACCTTCTGGTACGAAAACCCCAAGGGCGCCGAGGGGCCTTGGGCAAAACACCTGGTGCTTGCCTCCGTGGACAACGAGTCCCCGGGTTATGTAACCGTCACGGCCGACGGCCGGAAGGGCCTGGTGTGCAGCAGCGGCGGTTTCCTTGGGTTCGGACTGCCGGTGGAGGGAAAGCCCGGCGAACCGTGGACGTGGCACCCGATTTCGCCCAAGGGTCCCTGGCAGAAATTTACACACGGCATCGGGGTGGGCGACCTCAACGGCGACGGGCGGCCCGACCTTCTGGAGGCCCGCGGTTGGTGGGAACAGCCCGCCTCCCTCGAAGGCAACCCCGAGTGGGCGTTTCACGAGGTGCTTTTCGGAAAGGGCGGGGCGCAAATGCTCGTCACCGACGTCAACGGCGACGGCCTGGCGGATGTCGTCACCAGCATTCAGGCGCACGGCTACGGCGTGGCCTGGTTTGAACAGACCCGTGAAAACGGCGCCACCGGCTGGAACAAGCACATGATCGTGGGAGAAAAACCGGAGGAAACCTCGCACCACACCGTCTTCTCCCAACCCCATGCGCTGGCCCTTGCCGACCTCAATGGCGACGGCCTCCTCGACCTGGTGTGCGGAAAACGCTTCTGGGCACACGGCCCCTCCGGCGATCCGGAGCCCAACGCCCCAGCCCTCCTCTTCTGGTTCGAACTCAAGCGCAACGGCAAGCTGGCTGAATATATTCCCCACCAGATCGACGACGATTCCGGCGTGGGCACCCAGGTGACCGTCGCCCCACTGGGCCGCGACCGGAAGCTGGGCATTGTCGTCGGCAACAAAAAAGGCCTGTTTACCTTCGAGCGCTAACCCCCCGTCCACGCACCGCACCCCGCCTCTTTTCTCAAGATGAAAAAGTCCACCCTCGCCGCAGCACTCCTCCTTCCCGCAGCCGCACTTCTTGCCCCCCAGGTTCTGCGCGGCGAGGTGACCGACTACCGTTTTCAGGTCGAAGTCCTCGCCGCCGGCATGCCCCAGCCGATGCAGCTCAACCTCGCACCGGACGGCCGCATTTTCTTCAATGAGATCGGCGGCACCCTCAAGGTCTGGAAACCCAACCTCCGCACCACGGCCGTCTGCGGCAAGCTGGAGGTCTTCAACGGCCAAGAAAACGGCTTCCTCGGTTTTGCCCTGGATCCAAAGTTCGCCGAGAACCAGTGGATCTACTGCCTGTATTCGCCCACGGACTTCGACGGCCAGCGGCTGAGCCGTTTCACCATGAAGGGGGACGTCCTGGACATGGCCTCGGAAAAGGTGCTCCTGACCTCCGCCGAGCAGCGTCTCCAGTGCTGCCACCACGCCGGCTCCCTCATGTTTGATCCGCAGGGCAATCTGTACATGTCCTCCGGCGACAACACCAACCCCTTCGGCTCCAGCGGCTTCTCGCCCAGTGACGAAATCGCCGCACGCGAACCCTGGGACGCCCAGCGCACCTCGGCCAACACCCACAACCTCATCGGCAAGATCCTCCGCATCCGCCCGACGCCCGAGGGCGGCTACACCATCCCCGACGGCAATCTCTTTCCAAAGGACGGCTCCGCGGGCCGGCCAGAGATCTTCGTGATGGGCTGCCGCAACCCCTGGCGCATCAACATCGACCCCAAGACCGGCTGGCTCTATTGGGGCGAGGTCGGCCCGGACGCGCGCACCGCCGGGCCCCGCGGCCCCCGCGGCTATGACGAGATCAACCAGGCCAGAAAGGCCGGCTTCTTCGGCTGGCCCCTGTTTGTGGGCAACAACTTCGCCTACGCCCGCTACAACTTCGAAACGGCCGAGATCGGCGAAACTCACAACCCGGCCAAGCCGTTGAACCTGAGCCGCAACAACACCGGCCTCAAGGAACTGCCCCCCGCCCAGCCAGCCTACATTTACTGGCCCTACGAGGAATCGCCCGAGTTCCCGATGCTGGGCACCGGCGGCCGCACGGCCTGCGCCGGACCGGTGTTCCACTACAACGCTTCCTTTGAAAAGACCAACGGCTTCCCGGCCGAATACGACGGCTCGCTGCTGTTCTGGGACTGGCAGCGGCCCTTTATGAAGTGGGCGCTCATGGACACCAAGGGGGACCTAGCCGGCATCAACCCGTTCTCCGCCGCCCTCGCCGTGGTCTCCGACAAGGTCAAGGACGAGGAGGTCACCGAGGGCTTCATCGTCCGCCGCCCGGTCGACGCACGCTTCGGCCCCGACGGCTGCCTCTACATGCTCGACTACGGCCTCACCTGGGGCGCCAACCCGGACGCCAAGCTCCTCCGGATTTCCTACCTGCGCGGCAACCTGCCGCCGGTCGTCCAGATCCAGTCCGACGTTGCCTCCGGCCGCGAACCTCTCTCCGTGAAGTTTTCCTCGGAAGGCACGCGCAAGCGCGAGGGTGGGGCTCTCAAGTACGCTTGGCGCCTGCAGGGCGACAAGGCCGTGCTGTCCACCGAGCCGACCTTTGCCACCACTTTTGCCAAACCCGGCAACGCGGTGGTCGAGCTGACCGTCACCGACGCGCAGGGCGGCTCCACGGTCAAGACCGCCTCCGTGGTGGTGGGCAACACCGTCCCCAGCCTCCAGTTTGAATCCCCGCTCGAGGGCGACTTCTTCACGCCGGGCCAGCCCTTGGCCTACAAGCTGGCGGTCAAGGACTTCGAAGACGGTGAGTCCGCTTCCAAGGGCGACCTCATGGCGCCCCGCGTCGTCTTGGAAAGCCGCTGGCTCAAGAACGCCGGGGACAAGGCCTTCGTCGATCCGGGCCTCTCTTTGATGAAACAAAGCGACTGCTTCAACTGCCACCAGGTCGAACAGCGCCTCGTGGGCCCCTCCTACCTTGAAGTGGCCGAACGCTACCGCGGCGCGCAGGGCGCTTTGGAAGCGAGCGTGTTGCGGGTGCGCAATGGCAGCAGCGGCGTCTGGGGCCCCATCCCGATGCTCGCCCACCAGCAGCACACCTCCGACGAAATCGCCCTCATGGTGTCCTGGGTATTCGGCCTCGAGCGCGGAAAAGCCACCGAGACGGGCAAGCGCGGTCTGGCGGGCGAGGTTTCCGCCCCGAAGGACGGCGGCTTGAAGATCGGCATCCTCGAGGCCAGCTACACGGATGCGGGCAGGGCCGAGGCGCCGCCGCTGGTGGGGAAAACCTCCGTCCAACTCCGGACCCGTCGGATCGAGGCTGAGGGCAACGAAACGCCCTCCGGCTGCAAGATCCTCTCGGGCAGTGGCTCCTCGGGCAACAAGTTCCTGGGATCGATCGCCCACAACCACAGCGCCGTCTTTAAGAACATTCCCCTCCGGCAGGTCGGCGGGTTCACCTGCCGCGCCGCTTCGGGGGGCGCCGGCGGCAAGGTGGAACTCCACCTCAACGCAGCGGACGGCCCCCTGCTTGGGGAATTCGACGTCCAGCCCACGGGCGGCTGGGACAAGTGGGTGGAGTTCAAGAGCCCCCTCACCCCGGCCCCGGCCGATCCGGCGCGCGCCGATGTGTACGCCGTCTTTGTAAACCCGAAACAGAGCGGGATGATGAACTTCGACTGGCTCCAGTTCGACGCCCCCAAGGGCAAGTAAGGGCGGTGTGCGGGGCGGCCGGGCGCCCCCGCGTTCCAACCACGGGACCGTGGCCCCCCGGTTTCCGCCCCCCTTCCCACCCTACGCCTCCTTCTTTATGAAAGCTCCCCTCCTCGCCCTCCTCTGCGCGGTCCTCCCGCTGTGCGCCCACGCCTCCGATACCAACGTGGTGGCCCGCGGCAACCTGGAGAATTCGCGGCACACGTTTCAGGAGCAAAAAACCGGACACGTCGCCTTTCTGGGAGGCTCCATCACCGAGATGGAAGGCTACCGTCCGATGGTGTGCGAACTGCTGAAACAGCGCTTTCCCCAGACCGAATTCAAATTTACGGCCGCGGGAATCTCCTCGACCTGCTCCAGCACGGGCGCCTTCCGTCTGGAAGACGACGTGCTCTCCCAAGGCCCCGTCGACCTGCTGTTTGTGGAGTTTGCCGTCAACGACGACCAGGACGCGCACCACACGCGGCAGGAGTGCATCCGTGGCATGGAGGGCATTCTTCGCCACCTCCGCGCGCACAACCCCCGCGCGGATGTCGTCATGACGTTCTTTCTCAACGAAAACTCCATGAAGAGTTACAACTCCGGCGCGGTGCCGCTGCCCGTTGCAGCGCACACCGAGGTGGCGGAGCACTACCAGGTTTCCACCATCAACCTGGCAAAGACGGTCACTTCCCGGATCGCAGCCGGGGAGTTTGACTGGAAGAAATTTGGCGGCGTGCATCCCGCGCCATTCGGTAACCGGATCGCTGCCGACATGATCTCGGAACTCTTCGAGCTGAAATGGGGGGCCCCGGCCGCCGGCATGCCCAGCCCCCACCCGCTCCCCAGCAAGCCCCTCGAGGAAAGCAACTACTCCAAGGGGCGGTTTCTTCCGCACTCCGAACTGAAGCTGGGCGCAGGCTGGACCGCGGGCGTGCCCGACTGGCAGAAGCTGTCAGGCGGCAAGCGGGAGCGTTTCACAAAACTCCCCATGGTGGAGGCCACCCAACCCGGGGCGGTGCTCACGTCCACGTTTGAAGGCAGCGCTATCGGAGCCTTCGTGCTCGCCGGCCCAGATGCCGGCACCGTCGAGGCAAGCATTGATGGGGGCGCCCCCGTGAAGGTCAATTTGTACCACAGCTTCAGCAAGGGCCTCCATTACCCACGCACCGTGCTTTTCGCAGACGGGCTGCCCCCGGGAAGCCACACGCTGCGACTGACGGTCTCCGAGGAAAAGGATCCCGCCAGCTTCGGACACGCGTTCAGGGCGCTGCATTTTGTGGTCAACGGTCCGCGCTGATCCCCTGCGCGGCGAAAGCCCACGCCGGGTTGTCCCGGAACGCTTGGACGCCACGGTCCAAGGCTCCGCCTTTTCACATCAACCCGAGCCATCACCTGCCGTCGCCATGCCCCACCGTCTTTACTGTTTGCTCCTGCCTTTTCTGGCCGCTTTTTTTCTGGCCTCCACCGGTCGGGCCGCTGACAGGCTGACCGATTCCAACGGCAACCTCTGGCTCAACTACGTGGGGGACCATCCCCTCGGCAACAGCCCCTGGGGGCTGCACCTCGAGGTCCAGAACCGGCGGGCCGATTTCGGCGATGCCTGGCAGCAGCTCCTTGTGCGCCCCGGCATCAACTACCAGCTCAGCCCCACCCTCAGTGTGAGCGCCGGATGGGCGTACGTCCGCACCTATCCCTACGGAGAGTACCCCGCTTTGGCCTCCTTCCCGGAACACCGCGCCTGGGAACAGGTCCTCCACCAGTTCAAGCTTCTGGACCTCGAGTGGTCCCAACGGCTCCGCCTCGAGCAACGCTGGCTTGGGGAAATGGCCAAACCCACCCCCACCGACGACTACGAGCTGGCTAATTGGCGCTACGAAAACCGCATCCGTTACATGCTCCGCACTTCCATCCCGATCTCGGCCTCTGGCAAGACCTACATCGCCCTCTGGGACGAGGTCTTCTTCAACTTTGGCTCCAAGGTGAAGGGTAACCACTTCGACCAGAACCGGGTCTTCCTCGGTATCGGCCGGAAACTCTCCGCCAGCACCCGGGTCGAGCTCGGGTACATGGAGCAGACCGTCTACCGCCGCGGCGGCAGCATCCGCGAGGACAACCACACCATCACCCTCTGGCTCACCTCCAAGTGGCCTTTCGCCAAAACCTCCCCGCCGCAGTAAACAGGCCCTCGGGTATGCGAACCCGAGCCGGGACGACCGGAGAGACGGGGCACGCGGCGCTGGCCGAGGAGAGGGCGGACGGGTCTTTCAGGACGGCCCGTGGCGGAGCCTGCCGGACCCAAGAATGGAAAGCGTCTCTCACCGCCCGCCTCCGATTCCGTGATCAACCGCAGAGCACCCCGACAACGACTGTTTGGACTGCAACGTAATCCCCGTCCTTATTCAAAGAATTCCACTGCCCCGGTATCTACATCGTACTTTCCGCCGATTATTTTAATCTGACCGGCTTCTTCGAGTTCCCTGATGATTACACTTTCCCTCCGGATCCGCTCCATAGTGAGCATAACATTGAGCGTCGCGACGTTTTCCACAAACTCCGTGTTTTTGCCGGTTCTATTCTGTTCGGTGGTTTTTTCCTCGTAAACCGCCGGCTGTATCTTGTTGAGCAATGTTGTGAGATTACCCATCTGCAAGGAGTCGCAGGCTCCCTTGACCGCCCCGCATTTGGTGTGGCCGAGGACCACGATGACCTTCGAACCCACCAGCTTGGTGGCGAATTCCATGCTGCCCAGAATGTCAGCGTTCAAGATGTTTCCGGCGATGCGTGCGCTGAAAATATCCCCCAGGCCCTGGTCGAAAACCAACTCGGCCGAGGTCCGGCTGTCGATGCAACTTAAAACAATTGCAAACGGCCATTGCCCCTCCCTTGTGTCGTTCACCTGCTCCAGAAGGTTCCGGTTGATTTTAATGTTTTTGGTAAAGCGTTTATTGCCTTCCTTCAAAAACTGCAATGCCATCTCAGGGGTCACGGTGGACTGCGATTCTGCTGTATGAGCTTTCATGGTTATGCTATCAAATGCCGGCAAACATTCAGCCATTGGTTACCTAATAACCAATATCAAGGATCCGATCGTGTACCCTTGTTTCACACGGAAATACTGTCAAGTTTCAAGCGGGCCTGACACCCAATTGTTGCCTTGCGTTGTCGCCAGCCGCGGATTTCCTGCGGGCCGCCCTTCCCTCCCCCCCTGTGGGTTGGCGAGACTTCGTTTGCTTCGAACGTTTGCTTCGATATTTCGTCATATGCGAAGGGACCGGGGGCCGTCACATTGCCAGCGGCCCGGCCCACCTTTCCTCCAGCGCCCCGCCCCGATGCCGCAATTTCCGCCATTCCCACGCCAAAGCTTCCCAGCCGCCCTGTTTAGAAAGCGTCCGGTTTTCCCTCACTTCCCATGACAGCAGCCCAGCCGCCCAATACCCTTTCTCTGGGAACCCTCTCTCAACTTGCAGCCATCACGGGTACCCCTTTTGACCCCGAGCGTGCACAAACCGCGCTGCAAAACACGCGCAGTAACCCCGACCCCTTGGGGCAACTGGTTGCAGCTGCCGCGGAGATCTCACTTGCAGTCTCGCCCGCACGCCTTCCTCTTTCCGACGCAGTCTGGCTGGCCCGGGAGGACGCCGCGGTGGCACTGTGGTGCGCGCCGGAATCCACCTGGCTGGTGCTCACCGCAGCCGACTGGTTCAAAGTGCGTATCGCCCACGCCGACCATCCCACCGAGCGGACCACCCTTTCGAGAAATGCGCTTGCCCAGCGCCTCGGCCTCTCCGATGCCTCCCAAAACGTCGAGGCCGGCGTCGTGCATCCGCAGTCCCCCGCCAGTACCCTCAGAGGGGAGCCGGCCTCACGCGTTTCTGCGGTGTACGAGGCCCCCAGCCCGGCGCGCCGCTTTCTGGAGCTGCTTCAGACCGAACGCCAGAATATCTCGACGCTCCTGATTTTCTCGTTGTTCTCGGGACTGCTCTATCTGGCAGCTCCCTTGGCCGTGGACGCGGTGGTCAGCAGGCTAGCCTTTGGGGGAAGAGCCCAACCCTACGTGCAGGCGCTCGTTATTCTGACAACCGCCCTGCTTGGGTGCATCTCCCTCCAGGCCGTCATGTCCGGGTTTCAGTATTACCTTTCCGAGGTCATTCAGCGACGCATTTTTGTTCGCGTCGCGGCGGATCTTGCCCACCGCCTGCCCCGAATCAAGGCGGAGGCCACCGATCAGGTACACGCGCCGGAGCTGGTCAACCGCTTTCTGGAGGTGGTGACCACCCAAAAAAGTACCGCGCTTCTTCTCCTGGACGGGGTCAACGTGGTCGTCGGGAGTCTGGCGGGGATGCTTCTGCTGGCGTTCTACCACCCCGCGCTGCTTGCCCTTGTCGCCACGCTGCTGGGCCTGCTGGCCCTGGTGATCTGGCCCCTCGGCCGGGGAGCCGTGAAGACCAGCATTTCCGAGTCGAAGGTCAAATACGCACTCGTTGACTGGTTTGAACAAATTGCCGCCTTTCCTTTGCTCTTCCGCGGCCCGGGGGGCCAGGCCCTCGCAGAGGAACATGCCAACCAGCTCGCCAGCAGTTATTTGGAGAAGCGGAGCCTCCACTTCAAGGTGCTCCTCAGGCAGATCTCCGGTCTGCTCATCCTCTCCGCGTGTGCCAGCGTGGCCGTCCTCCTGCTGGGAGGCTGGCTCGTTCTGGACCAACAGCTCACCGTGGGCCAGCTCGCCGCCTCCGAGCTGATCATGGGCGGGATTGCCGCCGCCATGGCCAAGCTGGGAAAGAAATTCGAGTCTTGGTACGACCTCATGGCCGCCATGGACAAACTGGGGGACCTGCTGGACCTGGACATCGAACGCGAAGACGGCGAGCGCCCCGCCCCCTCCGATCGCGGGGTGGCCATCGAAGCCAAGGGCCTGGGCTTCGCCCTTCCCGGCCTCCCCGCCTTCTTCGAGGAGCGCAGCTTCTCCCTCCCGTCGGGAAGCCGCGTCGCCCTGGTTGGCCCCTACGGTTCCGGCTGCAGTTCGCTTCTGGACCTTTTCTTCGGCCTGCGCACCCCCACCACCGGGCACCTCTCCCTCGACGGTCTCGATGTTCGCAGCTGGTATCTGGAGGCCCTCAGGGAGAACGTCATGCTGTTGCGCGGCTTTGAAATCGTCCCCGGTTCCGTTGCCGAAAACCTCCGCCTCGGCAATCACACGGTGGGCACCGACGAGATCCGTTCTGCCCTATCGGCAGTCGGCCTGCTGGACTCCATCCTGCACCACCCAGACGGACTCAACCTGGAACTGTTCAGCGGCGGCTCGCCCCTTTCGGGCAACGAAAAAATCCGACTCCTGCTCGCACGGGCGCTCGTCCAAAAACCCAGGCTGCTCCTCTTGGACGAGCTCGTCGACGGCCTGGACGAAGACTCGCAGAAGGCTTTTACACAGGCGATCCTTTCCCCCGCTCTCCCCTGGACAGTGGTCGTCGCCTCCAGGGACCCCGCGATCACGAACTGCTGCAGCCACATTATTTCCCTCGGCGCGAGCCGTGCTTCCGCTGATAACCCGAGCTGAACAAGCCATGACCACTGCATCCGTTCCCCAACCGCGCCTCGGCATGCTGCCCGCGATGAGCCTCTCCGGGTCCACGCGTGCCGCCAAATTCCTGAGCCGCCTCTTGATCGGAGGCTTCCTCCTGCTGTTGGCCGCTCTTCTTTTTATGCCGTGGAGACAGTTCGTCTCCGGCTCCGGACGGGTCATCGTCTTCAACCCCCTCGACCGGCGGCTCAACGTCGAGGCGCAGGTCTCCGGACGCGTCAAACACCTGCACGTCGTCGAAGGACAGCGCGTGCACAAGGGCGACCTGCTGGTGGAAATCCAGGACAACGACCCCAACCTGCTCAACAATCTTCGCGCCCAGCGCGAAGCGGTCGAAAGCCGCCGCGACTTTGCCCAAGGCCGCGTGGAGTCCCTCATCGCCCAGATCCTCCAGCAGGAACTCGCCAAAACGCAGGCCCTCGACTCCGCCCAGCAGCGCGTCACCGGCGCGAAGATTGCCGCCGAAACCGCCCAGCTCAACTTCGCCCGGACGGAAAGCCTGGCCGGAAACGGCATCGCCTCCAAACGCGACCTGGAGTTGGCCACCCTCCAGCGCGACTCCACCGCCGCGGAACTGCGCTCCTCCGAAGCCACCCTCAAACGGACCCACAACGATTTCGACGGCACCATCGCTTCGGTCCATGCGCAGAAGGGCACGGCACTCTCCGAGGTCGCTACCGCTGAACGGGACCTCTCGATCGTAGACGTCCAAATCAACCAGAACCTCCGCCAGCTCGTCGAAGCCCCCCGCGACGGCGTCGTCCTCCAGGTGGCCGCCACCGACGGCACCTATCTCAGGCCCGGTTCCCTGATCTGTGTGCTCATTCCTGAGACGGACAGCCGCTTTGTGGAAATCTGGCTGGACGGCAACGACGCCCCGCTCCTCCATTCGCGCAAAACCGTCGACGGCAAGGTGCTCCCGGGCAGTCAGGTGCGTCTCGCCTTCGAGGGCTGGCCCGCCGTCCAAATCATGGGCTGGCCGCAGGTCGCCGTGGGAACCTTCCCCGGCGAGGTGGTCTTCGTCGACGCCGCCGACGACGGCAAGGGACGCTTCCGCGTCGTCATCGCCCCCGCGGAGGAGTTGGTCCAACGCCGCGGAGGGCCCGTCCGCATGAGCTGGCCCGACAAGGACCGCTGGCTGCGCCAGGGTGTCCGCGCCAACGCCTGGGTGCTCCTCGAAGAAGTCCCCCTCTGGTTTGAATTCTGGCGCCAAATCAACGGCTTCCCCCCCCTGCTCTCCGGCGACGACGCCAAACTCGATCCCACCAAGAAATGAGCCTCCCCGCCCAAACTCGCTCCCGTTTTTGCTGGGTCGGCTCCCTTGCGAGCGCCGCTTTTTGTCTTCTGCTCTCCTCCAGCGAGGCCAGCGCCTCACCGCTCCAGCTTTCGGAGGTGCTTTCCAGTGTCCAAAAGCTCTACCCCCCTACCTGGCGATTCTCCTTGAACAAGATCTCGCCAATGCCCGCGCACAGCAGGCCCTTGGGGCCTTCGACCTCCAGTTGAACGCAGGCTCCAACTCCAACCCGATCGGGTACTACAACGGACGCACCTCTAACGCGACGCTCGACCAACCCCTGCCCTTCTGGGGAGGCAACGTCTACGGTGGCTACCGGCTCAGCAGCGGCTTTCTCCCCGATTACAACAAGGACCGGACAGGAACGGAGGGCAGCGGGGTGGTGGGACTCAAAATCCCTCTGTTACGGGATGGGGCGATCGACCGGCGGCGCGCCACACTCTGGCAGGCCCGCATCGACAAGGAATTGGCCGATCCCATCATTCTCCGCCAGTACCTGGACTTCATCCGAGCTGCCACCGTCTCTTACTACAACTGGGTTGCAGCTGGCCAGCGACTCGCCTTGGCAGAGGAACTGCTCAGGCTCGCAAAAGACCGTGATTCCGCGATTCAAGAGCAGGTCAGAACCGGTGCCTCGGCTCCGATTGTCCAGATCGACAACCTCCGCCTGGTGGTCAGCCGTGAAATTGGGGTCGTGCAGGCCAACCGCAGATTCCAAGCCGCAGCGATTGAGCTCTCGCTGTTCTATCGCAAAAACGTCAATTCCGAACCGATCCTGGCCTCGCGCGAACAGCTTCCTAGCACCTTCCCACCCCGGCCTCGGCCCTCCGAAAACCGGATCGACACCGACCTCCCGAAAGCGCTGACCGCCCGCCCTGAAATGCGTCGCATCGCGCTTTCCATGGAAAAGCTGCGGATAGACCAGCGACTGGCCAAGAACAACCTGCTTCCAAATCTCGATATCGCCCTTGAGGGCTCCCAAGTGCCGGATGGAAAACCGGCGTCAAAAACCGATAAAACGGAGCTTTCAGCCAAGGTGGAGCTGAAAGTCCCCCTGCAGCGGAGGGAGGCGAAAGGGCGGCTTGAGGGCTTTAACGTTCAAATCTCCCGTCTCGAACAGGAACAAACCTTTGCCCGGGACCGCATCACCGCGGATGTGCGGGACAGCCTCAGCGCCCTGTTTGCGGCGTATTACGCGCTGGCGCAAAGCCATCGCAACGTCGACCTCGCGCAACAGCTTCAGGATGCGGAAAACGAGAAACTCAAACAGGGCGCATCCGACCTGCTTGCCCTGCAAATCCGCGAACAAGCGACCTTCGATGCGAAGGTCCTCGAGGTCGAAGCGCTTGCCGACTATTTCCGCGCGGAAGCCAACTACCGCGCGGCCACGGCGGCGGACGCTGCCATCAAGAAAGCACCATAAACCGATCGTTCGTGGGCGGCAGAGTCGGCGCCCCCAACGGTGCGCTTGCGTGGGGAGTGCGATTCACTATTGCAAAACAGTTGCGTTAATTGCGCTCTTTCAGTAGATCGGGTGTCCGATGAAATCCGCACCTCACTTCACTCTCTCCGGAGGGGCTCTGCTCGCCCTCTGCGCCTCGCTACCCGCGCCCGCGGCCTTTGCCGAGGAACTGGCCGCTTCCAGCGCCGCCGTCCAAATGGAAACGGTGGTCATCACGGCCGGCCCGCTGCAGCGCTCCCTTTTTGAGCAAACCCAACCGGTGAACATCGTCGAAGGGCAGGAACTCCGGCTGCGGCTCCAGCCCACGCTTGGAGAAACCCTCGGCCAGCAGGCCGGGGTCTCGTCCTCCTACTTCGGACCGGTGGCGAGCCGGCCGATCATCCGGGGCCTGAGCGAAGACAGGGTGCAACTGCTCTCCAACGGCAGCCCCAACATCGACGTCTCCAACCTGAGCGCCGACCATGCCGTCGCGCTCGACCCGCTGACCATCGAAAAGGTCGAGGTCATCCGCGGGCCCGCCACGCTGCTGTACGGGCCCCAAAGCATCGGAGGGGTGGTCAACGTCACCGACAGCCGCATCGCCAGCAAACCTCTGGAGCTTAACGGCCTCGGCCAGCCCATCCGCGGCGCCGTGGAGGGCCGCTACAACTCGGCCGACAACAGCGGCTCCGGCTCGGGCCTCGTCAAGTTTGGGCTGGGGCCGATGGTGTTTCATCTGGACGGCTTCCGGCGTAGCTCAACCGACCTGCGGATTCCGGGCGACACGCACACCGCCGATGCCAAATCGAAACCGGATGCTCTCTCTGTGCGCAACCGCCTCCCCAACAGCGCCTCCTCCAGCGACGGCGGCGCCTTGGGGGCCTCCACGGTCTGGGACGACGGATTTTTCGGGCTTTCCTACTCGGGCTTCAACACCAGCTACGGGGCGGTCCTCGAAAGAGACGTCCTCATCGACATGCGGCAGCGCCGTTGGGACTCCAGGGGCGCCTTCCGCAATCCGTTTGCAGGGGTCAAAGCCATCGAGTTCAAACTCTCAGCCACCGAGTACCGGCACCGTGAGCTGAAGCTTTCCGAGGCCGAAAATGATTTTAAATCCACCGGCTACACCGGCCGTTTGGAACTGACCCACGAGAAGTTGGGGCCCCTCGAAGGTGCCTTTGGTTACCAGGGCCAGATCGTCAATCTGGAGTCCTCCGGTGCAGACCTCGAGCACCTGCTGCTGCCGCCGGTCCGCTCCCGGACCCACTCTTTTTTCGTGCTGGAGGAACTGAAGACCGGGCCGCTCACCTACCAGTTCGGAGGAAGGGTCGACATGGCGGGACACGAAACGGACCCGGTCGCCGACAGCGCTCATCCGGAGTCCCAGTCGAAAAACTACGCGGCGTGGAGCACCTCTGCCGGAGTGGTTTATGAGTTCGTCAAAAACTACGCGCTGGCGTTCAACGCCGCCCTCACCCAGCGGCCTCCCACCGGGGCCGAGCTCTTCTCCAACGGGGCCCACCACGCCACCGGCACCTTCGAGAAAGGCGACCCCAACCTTGGTCTCGAACGCGCCCTGAGTCTGGACCTGTCCCTCCGCAAAAAGGCGGGCCGCGTCACCGCCAGCACCAGTGTCTTCTTTAACCGCTTCTCCAATTACATCGGGCTGTTCCCCACCGGCGTAAAAGTGCCCCTCGATGATGGGGAAGAGATGATGGACGGTTACCGGTTCCGCACCACCCGCGCACAGTTCTGGGGCGCCGAAGCGGAGGTCGTCTTCCACCTGCTCGAGCGCCACTCCCATTCTGAGAAGGGCGACCCGAAGCCGAACTGTCCCCAACCCGAGGTTTTCCAGGGGCTCCACCTCGATCTCCGCTCGGACTTCGTCCGCTCCCGGGACGAGGCCACCGGACGCTCCCTCCCTCGCATTCCCCCGATGCGCCACCAGGCCGCCCTGGTCTACGACTGGCAGAATCTGCATTCCCGCCTCGAGACCCAATACGTCGCACGCCAGAACCGCACCACAGAAAACGAACAGTCCACCGCCAGCTACTGCCTCCTCAACGCGATGGTGAGTTACCGCATCAAAAGCGGCCCCACCCAATGGGACGTCTACCTGCGCGGCACCAACCTCGCCAACAACGAGGCCAGAATGCACACCTCTTTCCTCAAAGAGGTTGCCCCCCTACCCGGCCGCAGTATCACCGCCGGCATCCGCATGGATTTCTAGGGCTTGTCAGTGCGCTAGCTCCCGCTGGAAAGAGCAGTAATCCACAGATGACTCAGATCAAGCAGATGTTTAAAGAGGCTCCTTTGTACCTCCTTTTCTCCGCTCAATCTGCGGCATCTGAGACATCTGTGGATCCCTCTCCGAACTCGTTTTTGAGTGCCCTTTGCGGTCCTTCAGGCCGCTAGTCGACCTTGAGCTTGCGCCGGAAGACGGTGTCGCCGTTGGTGACGTAGAGGTACTCGTGGTTTGCACCGGCGAGCGTGCAGCTGGTCAGGGGCTTGGCCTCGTTGGGCTTCGCCAACACCCCGCAATGCCGGCCCGTCGGATCGAAGATCTGCACGCCTAGCGCCGAGGTCACATAGTACCGGCCCGACTTGTCCACGGCCATCCCGTCACCCTTGGACGCTGCCGCGTAAGGCGGGGGCTCCGCCTGCTTGAACTCTCCCTTCGGGTCGATCGGAAGACGCAGCGTCATCGTCGGCATTTTTGCGTCCAGCGTGGCGTCGGCATTCACCCGGAAAGTCCAGACGTGCTCTCCCTTGTAGTCGGAAACCGCGAGAGTGCCCCCATCCGAGGAAAGCGCGATTCCATTCGGCCCGCCAATACCGGTGTCGACCACGGCCACCTCGCCCGTCTTGGAATGGATCCGGGTGATTTTCTGCTGCCCGGTTTCGGTGATGTAGATGAAGCCGTCCGAACTGACCGCCAGATCGTTGGGCTTTACGCCCGAAGCGACCTCCTTGATCTCGCCCGTTTTCGGATCAATGGAAATCACCCGGCTCTTCGCTCCCTGACAGCCGTACAAAAGGCCGTCTGGACCGAACTTCAGACCGCTCACCGACTCCTTCACCAGCTCGGTTTTCTTGCCGTCGGCTGCGGAGACCTTGTACACGGCGGGGGCCTTCATGTCTGAAAAATAGAAGTTCCCCTGAGCATCGGGACAGGGGGCATCTGCAAAGCCGAGGTTGTCGGCGACCACCTGCCAGTTTTCTCCGGGAACAAGCTGGCGGAGAATAGTCATGTCGCCCTTTAACTCTCCCTTCACGTCGGCTGCAAACTGGTGCTTATCACCGCGCCAGAGCCATTTGAGTGCGTCAGGGAAAAGCGCCCCGCCATGGTCGCTGCTGTGGGCGTACCCTTCCGCCCAGTCAAACCGGGTGTCGTACCCCATGTGCTTGAGGGCTGCGGCCATCAGCTTGTTGGCCAGGGGCCAGCTTCCAAACTGGTTGTCCACGTCGCCGCTGGTGTCGGCGAGATAGACGCGCAGCGGCTTTTGCTCCGTCTTGCGGATGAGGGACGGGTAAACGTTCCCACCCCGGATGTTGGTGAAGCTTCCGATGGTCGAAAGCACCTTGCGGAAGGATTCCGGATGCTCCCACGCGGCAGTGAAGGCGCAGATGCCCCCCGAGCTGGCGCCGCAAATCGCCCGCTGCTCAGGGTCCTTCGAGAGCGTGTAGCGCTTCTCCACCTCGGGCAGGAGCTCCTCGAGCAAAAACCGCGCGTACCGGTCGCCGAGGCTGTCGTACTCAAAGCTGCGGTTGGAGCGGGGCTTGGCGCCGGGCGCAGGCTGCGCCCCGGGCTCGGGCTTGAAGAGCCCGGGATTGAGGAACACCGCGATGGTCACCGGCATGTCACCGCGCGCAATGAGGTTGTCGAAAACCACCGGCACGCGCCAGCGCCCCTTGGGGTCGCGGTAGCCTTTGCCGTCCTGAAAAACCATGAGCGCCGCGGGCGTCCCCGCCTTGTACTGGGCCGGCACATAGATGGACCACTCGCGGGTGGTGTCCGCAAAGATCTTGGACTCCCAGACAGGCTGGTCTTCGACCGTGCCGTGCGGCACATCCTGGCGTTCGAGTGCATCGGGGTGCGGCTGCCAAACGGGAGGAGTCTGTTGCGCCTGGAGAGGAAGGCCCGCGAAAACAACGGCGGCCAGCAGAAGGGAGGAAGTGAAACGTTTCATGGGGAGAAGGGGAGGGTTGGGGGTGCGTCTCGAACTCGGCGGTTACTTTAGCTGGTCGGACCAAAGCCAGCGCAGGGCGTTGGGGGGCTGGTCCCCGCCCCAGACGCCGCTGTGCCCGCCGTCGGTCAGGACGAACTGGTGCTCGTACCCGGCAAACTTCAGGGCCGTGGCGAGGTCCTCGTTGCCGATGGGCCAGTTGCCAAACAGGTTGTCCAGATCGTCCTTGCCCTCCTGCAGGTACACTTTGAGTGGCCTGGGGGCGGGCTTGGATTTGCGCACCAAGCCCGGATACGCCCACCCGCCGCGGATGTTGGCAAAACTCCCGATGTGGCTCAGCACCTTGCCGAACTGTTCCGGCTTTTCCCACGCCACGGTAAAGGCGCAGATCCCGCCCGAGGAGATTCCGCACACCGCCCGCTGCTGGGGCGCCGCCGATACGTTGAGTCCCTTGAGCGCCACCGGGAGGAATTCTTCGGTGAGAAACCGGGCGTACCGGTCGCCCAGCGAGTCGTATTCAAAGGAGCGGTTGCTGCGGTCCTTGGCTCCGGGCCTGTTTGCGGGGATGGTCCCTGGGGACACAAAAACCGCCACCGTCACGGGCATCGTTTTTTGATGAATCAGGTTGTCAAAAACCACCGGCACGCGGAAGGCGCCGTCTTTTTTGGCGTAGCCACCGCCGTCCATGAACACCATGAGTGCGGCGGGTTTTTCAGGACTGTACTGTGCGGGAACGTAGACGCTGTAGTCGCGCTTGGTACCCGGAAAGATCTGGCTTTCAGCAAATACGCCACTGACGATCTTACCTTCCGGCACTCCGGACTGGATGTTGCGGTCTGGGTTTTTCGGGTTGAGGGCTTCCGCAGCGGGCAGTGTGGAGACAGCTGTGGCGAGGAACGCCGAGGCGAGCAGCAGGGTGGTTTTCATGGAGGGTGCCCCAGCAAGACACAAGGCGTCTGGCTTTTGCGAGGATTTCCTTCGCCCCCTCCCGGGTGGGGGTGCGCACTAAGGTTCCTCGCTGTTTTCGGTGGGGGCCTTGTTACTCGCTCCGGAGAGAGCGGGGAGGCATCCACAGATGGCTCAGATTTTGGCAGATGTTTTTAGGGTTTTCACTCCGCCGCTCGTGCTGAAAAAGCTGCGGCTCGTAATCCGAAGCTGCCGAGGTTGCCGAGGTTGCCGAAGTTGCCGAAGTTGGCGAAGTTGGCGAAGCTGCCGAAGTTGGCGAAGTTGGCGAAGTTGCCAGAGCTGCCGAAGTTTCACATAGCGCGAGGGGCGCTCGCGCTCCCGGAGGGAGCGGAGATAGTTAGCCGGGCGGCAGCGAGGCTTTGCGAGCGCCCCCGGTCCCTTCCAGCGAGAGCGCCGGCCCCGGCGGGGCCGGAGAACCAGGGCGTGCCCACAGCGGGGCGATCTTGCGCCCCTGCCGGGGCGGACGGTCGTTTTTGGCCAGACCGGTGGCGGCGCTCGCGGAGCTCGCTTGCCGACCGGCTAGCTATCGGCGGGCCCGCAGGGCCCGGCAGACAGGGCTCGGCAGGGAGGGCTCGGCAGGTAGGGCCAGTTTTTCAGGGAGAGGGAGCCGAACATTTGACGGCTTTGGGGGGCGAGTTGTCCAAAAAATAAGCCGACTGGCCCTCTTTCGTAGGCCCGACGAAAGTGGAGCAGGCATCTTGCCTGCTTGGGCGCGGGAGGCAGGCAGGATGCCTGCCCCACCTTCAAGTAGGCAGGGATGCGTGTGCTTCCAAAATTTCCTCCAGAGCAACAGCCATTCAAGGCTCCTGCCAGTGCCCGAAGTGTCCTGTCTCGCTTCCCAGAAGCGCTCGCCCACTGAATGTAGCGAGGAGCCCGCACTACTGCTTCAACCCACTGCCAAATAGCCAGCTGCGGTGACGCGACGATCCACTCCGTTGGATTGCGCTGCCCCGTTTCGCTGCTTTTCATTCGGTGCCGCCACACGTTTAATTTTTGGAGGCACCACCCCCTACCACCCATGCCCCCTTTGCTCCTCCCCAGGACTGTTCTCCTCTCGCTAAGCCTCGCAAACTGCCTCCTTGCAGCCTCCTCTGACTGGCCCCAGTGGAGGGGGCCCGAGCGCAACGGTGTCCTTTCGACGGGCCCCAGCCTGGCTGCGTCCTGGGGCGCGGCAGGACCGGTGAAGCTTTGGGAAAGCGAGGCGATCCCAAGCGACGACGAGGGCGGCCACGGCAGTGTGGTGGCCGCAAACGGGCGCGTCTACTTGTCCGTGGTCTGGCACCGCGACGAGCCCAGCGAAACGCGCACCCTTACGGACCTGATCCTGCGCCTGCGGCTCAACCACCAAAGCCCGAACGGCCTGGGCAAGGAGCTTGTCGACAAGATCGAGGCCACACGGGAGTCCCTCCCCCCCACACTCCGCGGCGCCAAATTGGATGCGTTCACGGAGGAGTTTATCGAGGCAAATCTGGACCGCAAAAAGAAGGAGCTCTACGGAGGATTTGTGCGGACCCGCTTCAAGAAGGGAAAGCTGGCCATTCCTCTGCCGGACTATGACACCCTGCGGACACGCGTGGAAAAGCCCTTCCCCTCGCAGGCGGATTTCGAGGCCTGGGTGCGCTCACAGGGTTTTGCGGAACATGTTCAACAGGCTGTACTGGAGGCTGTTCCCGCTTCGCGCCGGGTGGCGGAGGACACGGTCGTCTGTTTGGATGGAGAGACGGGAAAGACGCTTTGGATCGCCAGGTCACCCGGCGAGCCCAAGGGCCGAAACTGTTCGAGCACGCCCTGCGTCAGCGGCGGGCTTGTCTTCGCGATCGGCAGCACCCACCTCTATGCGGTGGATGCCGAGTCGGGCAGGCCTGTCTGGTCCCAGCCCCTCCCTTCGAAGGCCCCGGGCTCCTCGCCGCTGGTTGTTGACGGCAAGGTCTTCATTCAAGCCGGCAAACTTCTGGCCTACGAGGCGGCCACCGGGACGCCGCTCTGGGAGCAACCACAGGTCGGTGGCACTAACGCCTCGCCCGCGGTGTGGAGGCATGGAAACAAGCCACTTCTCCTCGCCAGCGGCCGCTCCGAAATCGCCTGCGTCGACCCTGCCACCGGCCAGATCCGCTGGAGCACTCCGGGCGGAGGGGATTCGACTCCGGCGATTCAGGGGGACCACATGGCTGCCCTCTCGAGTAAGGAAAGCCTCGGCTTTGCGGCCTACCGCCTCAGCGCAACCGGGGCCGAACTGCTTTGGAACCACCCGACCGACGCCCGCCGTTCCCAGT
>CAMCIN010000044.1 GCA_945874745.1 Akkermansia muciniphila
GAAGCCTGCAGCGACGAAGCCCGCGGCGAAGAGGGTTGCGAAAGGAAAGCAGTAGCCCCAGCAGGGGACATCGGTTTGTGTCTCGGTTCGAGGCAATGTCCCTTCTTTAGACAAGGCTACCGCGAGACAAAGGGAGCGCTCTGGAATCCGCACTCCAGATCGCGGCCTCAGGGCGACGAAGTTCGACAAGAGTGTTCGCCTCCACCCCCTAGGGCGTTCTAGGCTTTTCACCTATGAGCAGCGCTGACTTGCCCCCCCCCAATATTGCGCCTAAAGCCGGGTCCCCGGAGTCCTCCTCCGCTGGGGATCTCCAGCAGGCCGCCCTGCTGTTGGAGATGTACGGCCGGATCCGCTCTGAAATTTCCAAGGCCATCGTGGGACAGGGGGAAGTCATCGAGCAGCTGCTCATCGCAGTGCTTGCCGGAGGGCACTGTCTGCTCGAAGGCGTGCCCGGGCTTGCAAAAACAGCCTTGGTGCGCGCCCTGGCCCAGACCATGCAACTCGGCTTCCGCCGCATTCAATTTACACCCGACCTGATGCCCGCGGACATCACCGGCACCGACATCATCCAGGAGGACCCGCAGACCGGCCACCGGAAGTTTGTTTTCCAAAAGGGACCGATCTTCACCCAGATGCTGCTCGCCGATGAAATCAACCGGACCCCGGCCAAGACCCAGGCGGCGCTCCTGGAGGCGATGCAGGAGCATTCGGTCACGGCGGGCGGGCACACCTTCCATTTGAAAGAGCCCTTCTTTGTCCTCGCCACTCAGAACCCCATCGAGCAGGAGGGGACCTATCCGTTGCCGGAGGCGCAGCGGGACCGCTTTTTGTTTCACATCCGCGTGGACTATCCGGACCGCGAAACGGAGCGGGAGGTGATCGAGCGCACCACGGGAAACTACCGGGAGCAGCCGGAACCTGTGATCGACGGGGAGCAGATCTTACAGTGTCAGAAGACTGCGAGAAGGGTGCCCGTGCCGGCGCACGTGATGGACTTCGTGCTGGATCTGGTGCGGGGTACGCGCCCGGATGCCGAAGGGGCGGAGCCTTTTGTGCGCGAGCTGATTTCCTGGGGTGCGGGGCCGCGTGCGTGCCAGTGTCTGGTGCAGGCAGGGAAGGTGCGGGCGCTTTTGCAGGGCAGGGTACATGTTAGCATGGAGGACATCGAGGCGCTTGCACTGCCCGTCTTGAGGCACAGGATCGTCCCCACTTTTGGGGCGGAAGCCGAGGGGATGAGCGCGGACGCGATCATCAAACGGCTTCTCGCAGCGGTGCCCCGGCGCGGGGCAAAGGGTTTGCTGTAGCCGGCTACTTCCCCCCGGATGCTCGCCGCGCGCCCAGAAACCCAGACCAGCTGACCAAGTCATGAGCCGGTTTGCAAAACTCCAGCTTCTTGCCAGGCAGTTGGTGGAAGGCCTTTCCTCAGGGCTGCACCGCTCGCCCCACAAGGGGGCCAGCGTCACCTTCAAGCAACACAGGGCCTATGTTCCGGGCGATGAGTTGCGGCACCTGGACTGGCGTGCCTTTGCGCGATCGGACCGCTTCTACATCAAGGAGTACGAGCAGGAGACCAATCTGCAGGCGACCCTGGCGGTGGATTTGACCGGTTCGATGGCCTACACGGGGAAGGCTGCGACCCGGTCCAAGGCCGACTACGCCCGCGCGCTTGCGCGGAGTTTGGCGGCGCTGCTCATCCGGCAGCAGGATGCGGTGGGGGCGGTGACCTTTGACACCAAGATCCGGGGGCATGTTCCGCCCCGGTCGCGGCCGGGACATTTGCGGGTGCTGGACGCCGCGTTCGAGGCGGGTGCGGTGGGAGGGGAGACCTCGCTGAGCGGGGTGCTGCGGGAACTCGGCCCGCGACTCGGGCGGCGCAGTCTGCTGCTGCTGATCTCGGACTGCCTCGACGAGCCTTCCGAGTTGGTGCGCTCGCTCGCTCAGCTCCGCCAGCAGCACCACGAGATTTTGGTGTTTCAGATCATGGACCGGGATGAGGTAGACTTTCCGTTTGAGGGCTGGACGCGGTTCGAGTCCTTGGAAATCGAAGGCGAGCATATCCTTGTAGATCCGGCGGCGCTGAGGCGTACCTATATGGAGAATCTGGAGCGGTACCGTTCCACGCTTCGGGAGGGATGCCGCAGGCACCGTGTGGCGTTGCACGAAATGACGACCGATATTCCGCCGGAAGTCGCTCTTCCGGAATTGCTCAGGGAGAGGTTGAGTCGCCGCTAATCAACGCACGCGATGCTCTTCTTAAACCTGATGCTCGTTGGTGGCGCTCTTGCCGGGGGGATTCCCCTGGCGATCCACCTTCTGCGCCGCAACAACCCACGGGTGGTATTTTGGGGGGCGATGCAGTTTTTGGCGGCCAAGACCGTCCAGCAGCGCCGGCGTTTCCAATTGGAGCGGTTGCTGTTGTTGTTGCTGCGCATCGCAATCCCCGTCGTGCTCGCGCTGTGCATGGCGCGGCCGGTGGTTTCCTGGTTGCGCGGCCTTGCGGCCAGCGGTCCGAAGTCCCTTGTCGTGCTGCTCGACGACAGCGCCTCGATGGCTTCCGGAGGTCTCGGGCAGTCCGGCTTTGAGCGGGCGGTGGCCGTGCTGCAAAAGGAGCTGTCCGGGCTTCCTCGTGGTTCTGAAGTGGCCGTGCTGCCCTTGGGCTTTCCGGAGAACGCGCTGGTGGACCGGACGGTGAATGTCGCACGGGCCGCCGCAATCCTGGAAAAGAGCGGGGCCCAGTTTGGCACAGCGCGGCCCGAGGAGGCGTTCGAGGCTGCTGCGCGCCAGTTTGCGCAGATGCACCACGCGCGCCGGCAGGTGCTGCTTTTGAGCGACTTTCAAAAATCGAACTGGCAGGAGGAGCGCGCTCCCGCCCGCATGCAGGCGCTTGAAAGACTGCGGGGGCTCACCCCAGCGCCGCTGCTCAACTGGTACGACACGGGTGGTCCTGGCGCTGAGAACGTCGCGGTGGAGCGGCTCGAATTTTCGAAGCTGCCCGTCGGGGCAATGCAGCGACTTCGTTTTCGGGCGACGCTTCGCAACTTTGGGGGAAAGGTCCGCGCCGATTTGAACGTGCGGTGGAAGGTGGACGGCGTGTTGCAAAACGCCTCCCAACTCACGCTGGGGGTGAGGGAAAGCGCGCAGGTGGTTTTTGAGCACACCTTCACCGAGACCGGGGGGCACTCCGTCGAGGTCGGCATTGATCCGGATGCGGTGCGCGCCGATGACACGCTTTTCGCCGCCGTCGAGGTGCGCTCGGCAATGTCGGTGCTTTTAGTCAATGGCAGTCCCTCGGCCGAGCCGCTCAAGGGGGAAACGGATTTTTTGGAATTGGCGCTGCACGCGCTTTCCGCCGCCCAGGGGCAGGGGGCCGGCCTGCTGCGCACAAACAGCCTTGGTGTTTCAGCACTCGACGCCAAGGCGCTGGTGGGTCGGCAGGTGGTGGTGCTTGCCAACGTCCAGCAGTTGAGCGAGCCGCAGATCCGGGGACTCGAAGAGTTTGTGGAAAAGGGCGGCGGCCTGCTTTTCTTTCCGGGAAACCGGACGGATTCGCGGTGGGCCAACCAGCACCTGCACCGGGAAGGTAAGGGGCTGCTTCCGGCGGAGATGAGCGCGCTGCAGACCCGTTCCCCGGAGCTTTCCGGAGCGCTTGGTGGAGCAGGCTTGGGACTGGCCTCCGAGCCGGCCCGCCACCCGGTGCTTGAGCCCTTTCGCCAAGGGGGCGGCGCGCTGGGGGATCTTCGTGTGCACACCTGGTATTCGCTACGTCCCTCCACCGAGGCGGCTGCGCAGGCCCGGCCCGAGCGGGCGGCACGGGGGCCTGCGACGTCGGTGCTGGCTTTGGAGAATGGCGAGCCGCTCTTTTTGGAAGCGAAGTTTGGGAGCGGGGTGGTGATTCAGGCTGCCATTTCTTGCGGCCCCAACTGGGGGAATCTGCCGACGCGTCCGGCGTTTGTACCGCTCATGCAGCGGCTGGCGATCCACGCGGGCTCCGCGATGCTGCCTCCGCACAACGTCGGCACTGGGCAGCCCCTGACGGCGCTGCTCGCCCCCGAGTTGGCGGGCAAGCAGGTGTCTGTGCGCTGCCCCGACGGCTCCACCCAGTTGGTGCTGGTTCGTGCAGGAAAGCCTTTCGCAACGGCCGAGTTTACGGACACACGCCAGCCGGGTCTCTACCAGCTAAGCACCCCCGACGGCGGAGTGCAGCTCTTCGCCGCAAACCTGCCAAGGGAGGAGTCGAATCCGGAAAAGCTCTCAGCCGAGGAGCTCGCGTCGCTTGCCTCGGGCGCTGGCGCGAGCCTCGCAAGGACTCACCCTGAGTTGAAGGCCGCGGAGACTGAGCGAACAGTAGGAAGGGAAGTGTGGCGGCCCTTGCTGTGGCTGACGCTCGTGCTTTTGTTTCTGGAGCTGTTGGTCCAGCAGCGTTTCAGTCAGAAGAAAGGGGGGGCCGTTTGAACACTCTGCACTTTGGCGGAGAGTGGTCGCCGCTGGTCGCTTTTGTGTTGGCTGTGGCACTCGCTGCCGCTGCATTTTTGTTCTACCGGCGTGAGACCCGCCTTCAGGCAAACCCGTTGTGCGGGCTTCTGCCTTGGTTGCGGGCGGGCGCGGTTTTTCTGGTGGTGCTCATGCTTTCGGGGCCGGTGATTCGCCACCGGCAAATGCAGGGCGAGTTGACGCGTCTCCTTTTTTGCGTGGACGGCTCGCAAAGCATGGGGCTTTCGGACTTGGATATGGAGGCAGGACGCAAGGAGGGGATTGCCCGCGCACTGGGCTGGTTTGCGGCAGGGCGGACGGAAACCGGGGCGGCTGAAAGCGGGCGCGAGACTGCGGCGGCGCTGGCCCGCTTCGACCAGACTACGCGTTCGGAACGCGTCCGGAGTTTGCTTTTTGAGGGTGGCGAAGCGGGCTTGCTCGCTTCGCTTGCAGGGCGGTTCGACATCCAGTTGCTTGCGCTGGAAAACTCCGGAGTCCGGCTGCTTTGGCAGAGCGGAGAAGGGTTGGCGAAGTTACCGGCAAGCCTGCCGGAGCCCACGGCTGCTTCGACCGATTTGCTTTCGGCCGGGTTGCGGCAGGCAGCCTCGCCGCTGAGGCAGGCCGAGGCAACGGGCGTTCCCTCCGGGGAGAACCAGGGGCCGAGCATTGCGGTCGTGTTGCTTACCGACGGACAGCACAACACACAAAGCTCGCCCATCGCGCTTGCCAGAGAATTGGGGGACCGCCGGATTCCGGTGTACGCGCTGGGATACGGCGCAGAGCTTGCTGCCGCAGATCTGGCGGTGCTTTCAGTCGAGGCGCCGGAGACGGTATTTTTTGAAGACCGTGTGTCCGGCACGGTGGTGCTCAAGGATGAGATGCCTCCCGGCCAGGAGTATCGGGTGAAGGTGGAGCGTCAGGGGCGGGTGCTGTGGGAAAAGACGCTGGTGACCTCGCGCCGGCATGTGGTGCGGGTGCCGTTTGATTTTTCCGTAACCGACCTTGTAAAGGAGGCGCAGGCTGGCGCTCCGGCAGGGGAGCGCCGGAGCGTGGTGCCGTTGTCTTTTGAGGCCACGGTGGTGCCGCTGCCCGGAGAGCGGGAGGTGCGCAACAACACGGCTGGTTTTCTGGTGCGTGCCACCACTGCCAAGCGCAAGATCCTGCTGCTCGACGGCCGCCCCCGCTGGGATTCCCTCTATGTGCGCAACCTGTTCGAGCGCGACGCCCGCTGGCAGGTCAACGCGCTGCTGCTTGGCGGCGCCGACCCTTCCGAGCGTTGGCCCAGAGGCGAGAAGGCCGGTATGTTTCCCTCCGAGCGGGAGGCGTTGGACGAGTACGATGCGGTAGTTTTGGGCGAGCTTCCCTTGCGCTCGCTCACTGATACCGAATGGCAGTGGCTTGCGGACTTTGTGGCCAAGCGCGGCGGCGGTCTGCTCCTTGTTGACGGGCAGCGCCGGAATCTGGCTGCGCATGCTGCGGAGGCGGGGTGGCCTCTTGGAGCGTTGCTTCCCGTGGAGTTCGGGGCTGCGGGCGAGGGGCAATCCGCCGGCGTGGGCAGGTTGGAGCTCACGGAGCGGGGACGTTCGTTGGGGTTCTTAGCGCTCGACCCCGGCCATAGCGATCCATCCGCTATGTGGCGCCAGTTGCGGCCGCCGCAGTGGGTGTCCCGCGCCCGTGCGCTACCCGGGAGCGAGACGTTGCTGGAATTGGCGGGTGCTGCCGGCCGGTCTCCGGCGCTGGTTTGGCGGCAGTTTGGGGCGGGCCGGGTCGCGTACCTCGCCTTTGACGAGACGTGGCGCTGGCGCGCGGATGTGGCGGAGAAGTATCAGGAACGTTTTTGGAACCAGCTGATCCCGGCAATCGCAGAGCCGACGTTCGCCGCAGGGGACGAACTCCTTTCGCTCGATACCGATCAGTTCAAATACCCAGCCGATGGCGTTGCGGAAGTCCGGGTTCGGTTGCGGGGAAAGTTGCTGGCTGGGGATAGGCAGGGGGGGTGGAGGGCGGTGCTTTGGCGCGATGGGCAGCGTGTGGCCACCGTGGCCTTGAGCGCGGACGAGGCGCGGCCTGACTTACTTCGGGGACGTACCGCGCAGCTGGAACCAGGCGGTTATTCGGTCGGAGTGGAGTCTGTGGCGGGGGCCAAGGAGCTGCCGCTCCGTGTGTCCTTTGACGTGGGCTCGCAGGCGACCGGCGAGCTGGCGGAGCTCACGCTCAACGAGGAGTTGCTCAAGCGCATTGCAGACGAGTCGGGCGGAAAGTATCTCCGGGAAGAATTCAGCGCCCAGTTGAGGGAGAGCATCGCGTCTTTGGAAACGGGCCGGGTGGTGGAGACGGAGACGGTGCTCTGGCAGAGTTACTGGTGGTTTTCGGCGGTGCTGTTGCTTTTGACCATCGAATGGATTCTTCGAAAACGCCTTGGTCTGGTTTAGTAAAAGGAGAGCCCTCCACTACCCTGGATCTGCGAGTCAACATCCCCCCAACCGCATGAGCCTTCATCCTGAAATCCAGCGTCTCCTCGTCGCGTTTGAACGCAGGCGCCGCTTGCTGTTGCTGCTGCGGGGAGTGCTCTCCGGAGGAGCTGCGTTTTTGTTGGGGACCATCCTCGCGGTTTTGGTCGATGCGCCGCTTGTCTTGGAGGATGGACCGCGGGTGGTTTTGGCTGGGCTTGTTTATGGCGGCGCTCTCGTGGCTTTTTGGTGGTTTGCGCTGCGGCGCTTTCGTAGGGGCTCGGCTGCAAACTTGGCGGCGTTGTTGGAAACGGCCGCGCCCCAACTGCGGGGGAGTTTTCTTTCGGCGGTCGAGCTTGCGCCTTCGGCTGCGCATGCTGATTCAAACCCGTTTCGGGAATCCTTGCAGGAGCAGACTGCGCAGCGGATCAGCGGACTCGCCGTTCCCTCACTGCTGCCCTTGAGACTGGTACGGAAATGCCTCGCCGCTTTGCTGCTCGCAGCGCTTGCGATCGGGGGCGGCTTCGCACTCAACGGCAGCCGCTTTGGGTGGCAGTGTGCGCGCGCTCTGCTGCCGTTGGCAAATTTTGAACGGCTTGCGGACGCCGAAATCACCGTGGTACAGCCAGCGCCGGTGGAGGGGATTGTGCCCGCGGACGAACCCCTGGAGGTCGAGGTCTCCGTGGTTGCGCCGGGCGAGGTGGAACCGGTCGTGCTGGCGCGGCACGCAAACGGCTCGCGGCTGAGGATCCCGATGAGGGCCGCCGGGCCCGGCCGCTTTCAGGCGACGATTCCGGTGGAGCACGAACCGTTGGTTTATCAGGTGCGGGCGGGATACAGCGTCACGCGCAGGTTTCAACTCGAGCCGAGGTCCCGCCCGCGGGTGGCCTCGTATACAAGGACCTACCACTATCCGGAATACACAGGACTGCCGGACCGCACAGTCACCTCCTCGGAGGGAACTGTGAGCGCGCTGGAGGGGACGCTTGTGGAAATCGCGTTGGCGCCCGATCAGGTGGTTGCCTCTGGCTCGCTTGCGCTGACCTTGGGGAAGACCAACATGGAGCTTCCTCTGGACGCAGTCGGCGGACAGCCGGGGCTGTTGCGGGCACGCTTTGAGCTCACCGAAGGCGGCGCCTATACCGTGCGGATGTTGTCCGTAGAGACGGGGTTGAAATCAGCTGGTGGGCCGCAGAATGGCATCCAAGTGGAGCTCGATGCGCCGCCAAACCTGGTTTTGGAGATCCCCGCTCAGGACCTGGTATCGCCCCTTGGGGAGAAGGTCTTGTTGGAAGGCGCTGCAGAAGACGACTTTGGGCTCGCGACTGTGGAGCTGGAGGTCCGCCAGAATGAAGCCGGGTGGCAGAGGAAACCTCTCGCAGCTGCGGCAGGGAGGAAGTTCCCGATCCGGACCTCTTTTGATTCCCTGGCGTACAAGGCCCGTCCCGGAGATGTGTTGAGCGTTCGATTTTCCGCCACGGATGCGCGCGGGCAGCGAGGAGAGTCGCGGACGTTGCGCATCGCGATTGCGCCCCCGGGGACGGTGGCACTTCCGGACCGAGCACTGGCCACGCAACGGGCGTTGTTCAAACATGTGAAGGAGCTCGCAAACGAAAGCGCCGAGGCGGTGGCCGCGTTGGAGAAACTCAAATCCCAGAGCGAGCGGGGGGCGCCTGACGACGTCAAAGCAAGCGAGGCGCTGGTGCGCGCGGAACAGGCGCTTGAAAAAGCCGTTCAAAGTGCGGAGTTAGCCCGCGACGCTCTGAGGGATGCGCAAGAAGAGGCAGGTTCTGTTGCGGCTGCGGCTGCCTTGCAGGTGGAGGCCAGGGTGCTTGGTGCGGCGCATCTATCGGAGTTGCAGGCAGCCAAACAGGCGCTCCAGCAGTTGCTTCCGATGGCGGGCACAAAGGCGGCAGCCGTCGAGGCCGCGCGCTTTGCGCAGGAGGCGGCGGCCGCCGGCGCCTCGCTCGCGCGGCTCGTGGAGGAGTCTGCGCGCACGCGGTTGGACGTGCTGGAGGCGGCATCGCTGGCGCCCGCCGCCCGGGCGCTTTCCAAGGAAATGGCCGCAGCCGGGCGTGAGGAGGACGCGTCTTCCGCTGACGGCAGGCCGGCGGGTACTGAAGGAGAGGCGTTGCGCCGCCAGCAGGTCAACCAGACTGCTTCGAGTCAATTGCAGGGGCAGTTGCAAAAGCTCGTGGAGCGGGCGCAGCCGGCAGCCGGGGGGTTGCGGCCGGCCTTGGACGAGCTGCGCAAAAGTCAGGTGGCCGCCGAGAAGGCAGCCGCGTTGGCAGCTGCCGGCGAGGGTGCTCCAACTCCGGCGCAGGCGGCGGCTGCTGGCGAGGCGCTTGCCAGAAGCCTGGAGCGGACCGCAGCTTCCCTTGACGGGGCCAAGCCTGTGCTGCAAGCGGCGGCCGAGCGTGCGCAGAACGCCCTCAAGCGCGCCGACCGTACCGGTGGGGAAATCGTGGAGCGGAGCGCCCGCGAAATCGCCTCTCTTGCGAACAAGCAGAACGTGCCGTCCCAGTTGCGGGAGGCCGCTGCCGGGATCCGGACGGCGGCTGCGGCCGATGCGTTGCGAGCCAAGGCAGAGGCCGAGGCACTGACGGGTGAGGCCTCACCGAAGCTCGCCCGCGCTCTGGTGCAGGCGGCAGCGGCTCTGGAGGCTCCGCCCCAGGGTGGTCCGCCCGCCGCGGCACTCGGCGCGCAGGCAGCGGATGTGGCCAAGCTGTTGAAGACGGTGGAGGCAGGGGCGGCGCTGGAGGCAGCGCAGCGGAAGGCCGAAGGGCTCGCGGCGCATCTTGACCGACAGAATGGCCCGCCATCGCCCGCGCAAATGGAGGCGCGCAACCAGTTGCGAGAGGAGGTGCAGGCGCTTCCCAAGCAGGTGCGTGAGGCGCGTCTTCCGGAGCCCGCGGCAAATGCGGCAAGAGAGGGAGGGGAGGCACTGGGAGGAAGCACGACAGCCGGGCTGGCCAAGGCTGTGCAGGCGCTCAAGGCGGGGGCCGCCGTCGCGGCCGAGCCGGTGGACAAGGCGCTTGCCGAGCTGGCGAAAAAGGCGCCTTCACTCACCCAGCAGATGGAGCAGCTTGCGGGCAAGGCCTTGAAGGCATCCGAGTCTACTGCGGCCCTCGCCGAAAAATCGGCGGGCCAGACAGGTAATCAAGCGGAGCAGAAGGAGCTGGCCGGGGTCCTGCGCACGGAGTCGCAGTTTGAGCGGAAGTTGGAGCAGTTGCGGCAGGCTCTGCGCGCGGAAGCGAACGTGCAGGATGTGCGCAGCGCGGCGGGCAGGGAAGCCGCGCGCGATGCGGACGGAGCGGCGGCCCAGCTCAAAGACGCTGGCAACCGGGCGCAGGCAGCGTTGCAGCAGGCGGCGGCGCGTGCCCCCGAGCGGCAACCCCTGCTTGAAAAGGCTGCGGCCTTTCAAAAACAAGGAGCCGAACAGCTCCAGGCACTGGCAGAAAACTTTCAAAAGCTCGAATCCGCGGATCCTGCAGAGCGTGCCGCAGCGAGGCAGGCTCTGCGCGCTGGCGACAAGGCGCTGGGCGCTGCGGCAAAACTGGACGCACGTGAGGAGCGGGTGGCGGAACTTGCCCAATTGGCCGAGCTTGCCAAAAAATCTCCCGAAGCAGCGTTGGCCAAGGCGGAAGCCATGGCGGCCCAGAATCCCCCGGGTACGCAAGAGAGCCAGCCGGGGGCCGACGGTGCTGCGAAGGAGGGGGCGGGCGCCCAGAATTCCGAGGGCAACGGCGATGCCTCCCAGCAGGGTGGTAAGCAAAAGGATGCGCCAGGAGGGGGCCAGGCCGCAGGCGGTGCGCCGCTGGCGCAGTCCGCAAAGGCGGAGGTGGCGGAGGCGCGGGCCGCGCTGAAGGAGGGCGGTGAAGGGAGCGCGGAGCGGGCTGCCGAATCGCTTTCAGCTGCGGTAGAGGCACAGGCAGCGGCGGACCGCGGCGAACGCGCACAGGAAGGGGCAGCCTCCAGCGGGGGAGCCAACTCCGGTGCTGGTCTTTCCGGGCTGGCAGACTCCGGGTCCAAGGGGCTGCCCGAAGGGAAGCGGGGTGGGGCGGGAGATTGGGGCAACCTTCCCAAAAGGCTTGCCACCGACATGGTGGAGGGAAAAAGAGAGTCGGCCCCGGCTGAGTATCGGGACTCGGTCGAGGCCTATTTTCGCGCGGTGGCTGAGCGGGCCCGCGCGGGGGTTGGCAGGCAGTAGTCCGCTCAGGCCAACCCGCGGGGTGCAAGGGCGCTGACCGAAGCGTGGAGCTGGGCAGCGAGGTTTTTGCGGTCGCCCACGGGTCCGACGGGTTCCCCGAAATGGACCTCTCCGAAGGTGGTTTTCCGGCTGAGGAGCGCGAAAAGACAGGGCAGGAGGTCGCGTTCTCCAAAGTAGGCCACATCGTCCGCGCGGACCCGGTCGGAGCCCCAATAAGAGAGGTGGCCGGGGTGAACGGGGAGCTCGGCCTCCACGGCGGGTTGGAGTAAGGAGGGTTGGAAGGGCAGGACGCTAGAGCCGTCGGAACTGGTGCCCTCAGGGAACAAGGTGACCAGCAGGCCCGCGTCCAGAACGCGTCTCAGGTCCGCGTTGACCCGGGCCACGTCGGTGCGGCGCTTGCGTTCGACAAAAATCGTACCGGCCGCTCCGGCGATGTCCCCGACAACCGGCCAGGCGGCTACCTCTGATTTGGAGACAAAAACCATCGGCTGCACCGCGCTGAGGAGCATGATGTCGGCGAAGCTGACGTGGTTGGTGACGAGTAAGCCAGAGGAGGGAACACGGCCGGAAACGCTGCGCTCGACGCCAAAGTGGTTGAGGAGCGCGTTGCTGATCTTGTGCAGGCGCAGGGCGCGTTCCCTCAGTTCGGCCCGGTTGGCTAAGGTGCCAGGGATGCCAGCCCTGCGGGCCTGCGCCACTCCATGGGCCAGTTGCAGCACCAGGCGGGCTGCCTTTCCAAATACACGAAGCTGGCTTACCTCCGCAGGCCTCGGCGGCGGGTTGGCCGGGGGGGAGGGAGCGTTCTGGTCAGCCGATGAGTGCGGCGGCTCTGGAGGGGAGATTTTCAAGGTCGAGCAGCGTGAGGAAGTCGATCGTCTTGAATTCTCTGTCCATCGCAGGCGGAGCGCAAATCTTTGCTCCAAGAGAAAGATAGGCTGTCAACAGTTTGGGGGCCCGCGGAACGGGCGCAGGCTCCGATTGTTGCAGGGGCTCTGGACAGGCCCAGCCGGGTAGGGGGACAGTGCGGAAGAATTCGGGTGCAAGGTGCCGCTGGGAAAGCATTTGGTACAAGGCCAGCCCCTCCTCCGGATCCTGCGAGGTTAGCGAGCTGCATCCCAGGAGATACCGGCAGCCCCGCTCCCTCGCGTAGTCCGCAATCCCTCGCCACAGCAGCGAGAGTACCTGCAAATTGCGGTGCTCGATGTGAACGCAGGCGCGGCCCAGTTCCAAAACCTGTGCGCGGATCGACTCGAAGGGGCCCAGGTCAAACTCCTGTGCGCTGTAGAAGCCGATGTTCTCGGCAGCGCTCGTGCCGGTCTGCATCCGGTAGGTGCCAACGACCTCCCCGGCATTTTCGACCAAGAGGTGGTCGCAGCCGCTGTCGTAGGCGTCCTCGTCCCGAAGGGTGAGGTAGGAGGCCTCCAGCCCCTCCTCCAGTTCCAGATTGAACACGAGAAACCGCAGGGTCTGGGCCGAGCGCAGGTCCTCAGCGTTCTTGGCGAGCCGCACTGTGTACTGGCAGCTGGTGCCTCCACGCGAAAGGATGCGTTGGCCAATGCCAGATTGGCGGTCCGCCCGCTCAGAGGTGGGAAGTTCGGATTCAGTCACGGTGGCAAAATAGAGGCAGAAGATTTCAGCGAGTTGGCAATAGCGTAACAGCTAGGTCAAATCTTCCAAGTTCCACGGGTCTTTCGGTCGTCCAAAGGGGCAACGACGCGGGCGGGGCCTGTCCGCCCCCGGCCGCGCCTCCAGTGCTGGCAGGCGTTGCACGTTTCGTGTAACCTCCACAGCAACGTTGGTCGCTTCGAGCTGGGTGCTCCCGAAACAACACCCGCGTGGCGCGACCTTCGGCTGCAGACTTGCCATCATTGAACCCTCTAAAACCTATGAAATCCATCCAACTCCTTCTGTCCTTGTCTGTTGTCGGTGCAGCGCTGGCCTTGAGTTCCCCTTGCGGACATGCCGCTGAGGGGGCGGAAGCTCCAGCCCCTTCAAAGCCCTACCCCCTGTCGACCTGCGTGGTTTCCGGTGAAAAACTTGGAACCATGGGCAAGCCCTTCGTCCACAAGTTTGAGGGGCGCGAGGTGCAGTTTTGCTGCAAAGCCTGTCTGAAGGACTTCAACAAGGACGCGCCGAAGTTCCTCAAGAAGCTGGACGCTGCCGCCAAGGCAAAGGAATAGCGGTGGTTCCGGAGGAAAGGGGGCCCGCTGTAACGCTTTGTTACAGCAGGGTCTCCAGTGTCTGGAGGGCTTTGAGATACACGCGGTGCTTCGGTCCGGGGGTGAGTTCCTCGGTAAGGAGGCTCTCCATGCTGGAGTTCCCGGCCGGATAGTGGGTCGTGGTCGCCTGCCCGTTCTCAGAAAGGTTTGCAGTCAGCAGGGGGGTTCCCGCCTCCCGGCTCACCTGCAACTCCAGTCCGTCCGCGCAAACCTTCACCTTCGTGATACTGGCAGCTGGGGCGTCGGTAACCGCGATCAGGCGGCATTCCGCAACCGCCCCGGAAGGACTGTTGAAGAGGAGGGACTGAGGTCCGCGCTGCACGACGGTCCAGCTGAGCTGGGCGGCAAACCAGCTGAGCAGAAGCCAGCCGGTGGTGGCCGCGTCGCTCGAGTGGTGGATCTCCAGAAGCGAGATCCGGCGCAGATTGGGGCGGAGGGCCGGGCCGTCGAAACATTCGGCAAGCGCCTGGCGGAAGCTCAAGGTCCGGGTCCAGTTGAGGTCAGCCACGGCCATCCGGGTGTTTGCCTTGGCGCGGATCTGCTGGAGGCGGCCGAGGGCTTCGAGGGGGTTTTCCCAGGAAAGGCTGTCAAAGAGCAGCCGGTCGACACGCGCCCAGACTGGGGATTGGCCGTTTGGAGGGAAGGGGCCCTGCCACCACAAACTTAAGGGGAGGTCGTAGTCCAGGTTGGTAAGCACCGCATTGGAGACACCTTCCGGGGACATGCCCTCGGCAAGAATCGTGATCTGCTCGCTGCAGACCTCCCCGGCGCCGGCCTTGGTGATACGGCAATGGGCCTGTACCCATGCGGTCACCTTGGGGCCGTTGTGGGTGGGGCAGTCTCCCAGCAGAATGGCGCGGCAGGCGTGGTTGCGGACAAAGCGCGAAATGAGCGCCGTATTTGCCTCGAAGGCCGCCGTGTCCTGGCAGTAGACGACGAAGTTCAGGAGGCTCGCGCGCGTCCGGGAGCCGCCGTCCCAGAGCGCCTTAAGCTGCGAGGGAATTTTGGTGAGCTCAACTTCCAGCCCGAGTGTTGTTGGGTCAAAGGCCATCGGAAATTCCGGTTAGAGGAGGCGCCAGGCGCGGCCGTCGGCGGCCAGCAGATCGTCCGCTTCCTTTGGTCCCCAGGATCCGGAGGGATAGGTTGCCATGGGCGGCGGGTTGGGATTTTCGTGCCAGGCGTGCTCGATCGAGTCGATGAAGGTCCATGCGGCATCCACCTCGTCCCGGCGGGCGAAAAGCGTCGCGTCGCCGGACATGGCGTCGAGCAGCAGGCGTTCGTAGGCCTCCGGGCTGGGCTTGCCGAAGCTGGTCTTGTAGTGGAAGTCCATCTTCACAGATTCGATCGCCAGCTGCACGCCGGGCCGCTTCGACTGGATCCGCAGGGAAACCCCCTCGTCAGGCTGGATGCGCAGCACCAGCACGTTCGGCCCGAGTCCGGCTTGCTCCGCGTTGAAGAGCACGCCTGGGGTTTCCTTAAACACAATCGCGATCTCGGTGCCGTGCTGCGGCAGGCGCTTGCCTACCCGCACATAAAACGGCACGCCCGACCAGCGCCAGTTGTCCACGAGCACCTTGAAGGCCACGTAGGTTTCGGTCTGGGACTCCGGGTTGACCCGGTCCTCCGTACGGTAGGCCGGCACTTCCTTGCCGCCGACCACCCCGGTCCCGTACTGGGCGCGCACGACATTCTTGGCCACTTCTTCGGGGGTCCACTTGCGCATGGCACGCACCACCTTGAGCTTTTCGTCCCGCACGCTGTCGGCGCTCAGATCCGTGGGCGGCTCCATCGCGACGAGACACAACAACTGGGTGAGGTGGTTTTGCACCATGTCCCGCAGCGCCCCAGCCGAATCGTAGTACGGTCCGCGGGCCTCGACCCCCATGGGCTCGGCGGCCGTCACCTGGATGTGGTCGATGTATTTGTGGTTCCAGAGGGGTTCAAACAGCGAGTTGGCAAACCGCAGCACCATGATGTTCTGGGCCGTTTCCTTGCCCAGATAATGGTCGATCCGGTAGGTGTCCTTTTCCTCAAACACCCTGCTGACCTTTTCGTTGAGGTCGTGGGCAGACTCGCGGTCCCGCCCGAAGGGCTTCTCCACGATCACGCGCGCCCAGCTGCCGTCTCTTGTCTTGTTGAGACCGTGCTCCTGGAGCTTTCCAAGAATGCCTTCAAACTCAGACGGGCCCACGCTCAAATAAAACAGGCGGTTGCCGGCCGTTCCGTTTTCAGCATCGAGCTTGTCGAGCTTCTCAGCCAGTTCCCGGTAGCCCTCGGCGTTTCCAAACTCGCTCTGATGGTAATGGACCCGGCTGGCGAAATCATTCCAGACCCCTTCGATCCGGCCCGAGCGCGAAAACTTTGCCAGCGCCTCGCCCAGTTCTGCGCGAAAGGCCTCGTCGGTTTTGGGCCGCCGCGCAAAACCCGTAATGTGGGTGGTCGCCGGCAGGTCTCCGTCAGCCTCGATGTTGTAGAGTGCGGGGATGAGTTTGCGGAAGGTCAAATCCCCCGAAGCCCCAAAAATCACAACGTTGCAGGGCCGGGGCATGGAGCGGCTCGAGAGTCCCTCTTTGAGGGGGTTGGCGGTCGGCGAAAGTGATGCGTTCACAGCCTCCAATGCTTATCGGGGCTTCTCCTAAAGGGCAACGGGAAAGCCATGAGGTGGGCTGGGGGGCTCCCCGGTGCGGAGGAGCCTCGCACTCTTTGAAGGCGCTGGAACAGGCGCCGGAGCGCCGCCGCAGCTGGCAGAGCAAGAACGGGGCGCAACCCGGCGGGCAGTGCCCCTTGGGAACGCGGAACCGAAGACGGACTCCTGAGCCCCCTCCCCGGCGGGCGGTACGCCTGCAGGGAGGGATGCCGTCAGGATGGGGCGCGGCTAGCCCGGCAGGGGGAAGCGGCGAGTGAACTGGCGCACGGTGTCCTTGACCTTGGCCAGATGGGTGGGATCGTGCACCTGTGCGAGGGCCGAATGAATGAGGTCGGCGATCTCCATCATTTCCTCTTCCTTCATTCCCCGGGTGGTGACCGCGGGGGTGCCGATCCGGATGCCCCCGCCGAGGGTGATCTTTTCGGTGTCGAAAGGAATGCCGTTTTTGTTGACCGTGATTCCTGCGTGATCGAGGGCTTCTTGGGCGACTTTTCCGTTGAGGCCCTTGGGGCGCAGGTCCACCAGCATCACATGGTTGTCGGTCCCCCCGGAAACGATCCGGTAGCCGTGGTGGCTCAGACGCGCGGAGAGGGCCTTTGCGTTGGAGACCACCTGTGCGGAGTAGGCTTTGAAGGAGGGTTGCAACGCTTCGAGGAAGCAAACCGCCTTTGCCGCGATGACGTGCTCCAGAGGGCCGCCCTGACACCCCGGGAAGACTTGGCCGTCGACGGCCTTGGCGTACTTGGCCTTGCACAGGATCAGCCCGCTGCGAGGACCGCGCAGACTTTTGTGGGTGGTCGTGGTGACAAAATCGGCGAGCGCGACTGGGGAGGGGTGGACGCCCCCGGCAACGAGGCCCGCGATGTGGGCCATGTCCACGAAGAGGTAGGCTCCGACAGAGTCGGCGATGGTGCGCATACGTTCAAAGTCGATGATACGCGGATAAGCGCTGGCGCCGGCAGTGATCATCTTGGGTTTGACCTCCAAGGCGGTCTTGGCGAGGGCGTCGTAATCAATGCGCTCGTCTGTTTCGGACACGCCGTAGTGGACGATGTCAAAAAGGCGGCCCGAGAAATTCGCCTTGTTTCCGTGGGTCAGATGGCCGCCGTGGTTGAGATCCATCGTCAGGAGGCGGTCCCCCGTCTGGAGGACGGAGAAGTACACGGCCATGTTGGCCTGAGAGCCTGAGTGGGGCTGGACGTTGGCGTGTTCCGCACCGAAGAGCTCCTTGGCGCGGTCGATGGCGAGTTGCTCGATGACGTCCACGTTTTCGCAACCGCCGTACCAGCGCTTGCCGGGGTAGCCCTCGGCGTACTTGTTGGTGAGGCAGGAGCCCTGCGCCTCCATCACGGCCTTCGAGGTAAAGTTTTCGGAGGCAATCAACTCGATGTTCTCAAACTGGCGGAGGGCCTCCGCCTGAATCGAGGCGTACACCGCCGGGTCCCCCTCGGAGAGGGACTGGCAGGAGGCGGCTCCCGTGCCCATGTGTTCGAGCTTTTCCACCCGGCGTTCGTGCCGACCGCCTTCGAAGCTTGTCCCCAGAAAGGCGTCTACCATGCGGGCCGCGGTGGACGGGTCGATGTGGCGGGAACCCAGGCACAACACGTTGGCGTCGTTGTGCTGGCGGGTTGTGCGCGCGTCCTCGACATCGGTGACCAGCGCCGCGCGCACCTGCGGGAAGCGGTTGGCCGCGATGCTCATGCCGATGCCGGTGGTGCACATCAAAATCCCAAAGTCCGCCTCATGTGCCGTCACCGCCCGGCAAACCGCCTGTGCGTAATCGGGGTAGTCCACGCTGTCGGTGCTGTTGGTGCCGAAGTCGGTCACCGCGTGTCCTCGCCGGGCAAGCGCTTCGCGCACCGCCTTTTTGAGTTCCAGTGCGCCGTGGTCTGCGCCGATTGCCACGCGCAGGGCGCGTTCGCTTTTGGTGCTGGTAGGGGGGGACGTCAGGTTGGAGGTGTCGCTCATGGGTTTGGAATCAATGAAGTGCAGCAGGGAGGGAATCGCCCTTTGCAGGGTGTCACGGGTTTGGATATAGGCGCTGAGGCCCTGACCGATCGGGTCTGGGACTTGGGCTGGCAGGGAGTCGTCGAACTCGCAGACCAAATGCGCTTTGCGGGCGGCGTGGGGGAGCTCGTCCTCAAGGGCATCCCGGTGGCCGGGGGTCATGCAAAAAATATGAGTGGCCCAGTCGGCCAGTTCCCTGGTGAGCTGCCTCGCCTTGTGGTTTTGAAGCGGCACCCGGATCTGTTTGCAGGCCTCCGCCGAATGGGCGCTCACGCCCTCCCCGACTGAGGCGTACACCCCGGCGGAACCCACCTCCACGTCCTGGCGACCGCGCACCGCGTGCCGGAACAGCGCCTCAGCCATCGGGCTGCGGCAGGTGTTTCCAGTGCAAACAAAGAGGATGCGTTTGACCGCGGGTTGGCTCATAGGTGCGAAAAGGCATCCTAGCGGACTTCATTCCTCCAAGTCAACGGAGCCCCCCGGGCGTGGTTCCGGTGCAGGCCGCCCGGAAACCTCCATTTTGCGCCCGCGGGCAAATTCCCGGAGGCCGCCTCCCTCTGTCTTCACTTCCAGCCGTACCCAGTGTTATAAGGAAAGGACACCCCCCCGAATCTCTCTTATGCGCCCATTTTTTTCGCCCCTCGCCTTGCTTCTTGTCGCCAGCGCTCTTCCGAGTTGTGTTTCTCCCAAGTTTGACCGGGCATGGAAAGGGGCTGCTGCCCCGGGCGCCTCGAATGCCGTCGGGGTACACGACTCAGCGGGTGCCCCGCGGCTCCGCAGGCAAGCGGCCCCGCAGCCCTCCCTCCCTACCCGCTGGCAGGGGCGCTGGCACAGCGACAGGCACAACGCCGGCGGGCGCCTGCGCGCCTTGGTCCAACCGCTGACAGACGGGCAGGCGGAAATCTTTTTTGAGGCCGGTTGGCACGGTTTCACCACCGCCTATCCGGTGGCGCTTTCGGCACGCCGCAAGGGGAAGGCCTACCAGCTTTCGGGCGAGCACAACCTGAAGTCCTGCGTGGGCGGGGGCGTTTACAGCTACACTGGATCGCTCCAGGCGGACCAATTTTCCGCCAATTACCATTCCAAATACGACACTGGCACCTTCCTTCTGATCCCGGTGTCCAGCCCCTAAACCGCTGCGTCGCGGCTTGAATAAAGCCGTCACTCTGCGGGCTTTCCGGTTCCAACCGGGCGCGTCCCGCCCCTCAGCGTTGGGGAGGTGTTCTTTTCGATTTGGCTGGCTATTGCAGCCGGCGGGCAACTTGTGGATGGATGAACGGCCTTCTCAACGCACTCGACCAGTTTGGATGGGCGGAATTCCCGGGCTGTCTGGGGGAGGGGGATTCCCTACGGCTCAGGCAGGAGTGCCGGGACGCCGAGCAAAACGGCGAGTTCCACCGGGCCGGAGTGGGCAGGGGAGCACAGTTGCAGGTGCGCGAAGAAGTACGTGGAGACAAGGTGCTTTGGCTCAGGACAGACGCAGTCTATGTCGAGCAGAACGCCTATCTGGCAAAGCTCGAACTGCTCAGGCTCGCGTTGAACCAGCGCTTTTTTCTCGGTCTGTTTGCGTTCGAGGGACACTTTGCCATCTATCCGGAGGGCGGTTTCTACAGGCCCCATCTGGACCGGCATGCCGGTACGCAGTCCCGGGTTGTTACCGCCATCCTCTACCTGAATCCAGACTGGAAACTCGGCGACGGGGGGGAGCTTAAGCTCTGGACGGACACGGGTGCAAAGTGCGGTCCGTTTGTCTTGATTGAGCCCCGCATGGGCACGCTTGTGTGCTTTCTCTCCGGCGACTTCTGGCACGAGGTACTGCCCGCCCACAAAACACGCATGAGCATCACCGGCTGGTTCCGGCAGCGCTGAAGCCTGCCAGGGTGCCAGCGGCATCTCATCGTGCTTGAACTGGTTCCAGCCGTTCAATAACCATGGCGCCTCCCCGCACCGCGATGAACATCCTCCCTCTGCCCGCTGGCGGGCACCTGCAGATTGCCAGTCTCATTCACCGTGCGCTGGTGGCCTGGTACGAGGCGCGGCTCCGGCAGGGGGCCCGGTTCGGGACGAGCGCGGAGCCCTTTCTGCTGTTCCCTGCGGTTTACGAGGCGCTTGATCCCGGGCAAGCCGTCGGGGCTTACGGAGGGGACGGTGCCCTGCGGGGGGTCTGTTTCATCCACGAGCGGGAAACGCACTTTGCCCTTGGTATCGTCGCCACCGAGCCGGAGTGCGCGGGAGGCGGTGTTGCTCGCGCCATGGTTCAGGTCGCCCTGGAGCGGGCGCGCCTTGCGGGAAAGCCGGTGCGGCTTGTTTCCAGCCTGCTCAACCTCGACTCGTTTTCCCTTTACTCGCGGCTCGGGTTTTACCCGCACACAATGTATCAGGATTTGAGCTTCGACATTCCTTCCGAAGGAATGGCCTGTCCGGCACCTGAGTCTGCTCTCCGGGTGCGCCCCGCCCGAGGGGAGGAGGCAGCTGGAATCGCTGACCTTGAAATGGAACTGCAGGGCGTTCGGAGGGAGAAGGACTACCGGTTTTTTCTGGAGAACGGCGTGGGCGAGTGGTGTGTCTGGGTCTGCGAGGATGCCTCCGGCGCTCTCTGTGGCGCGCTTGTTTCTAGCTGCCATC
>CAMCIN010000045.1 GCA_945874745.1 Akkermansia muciniphila
CCTCAAGCTGACGCCAGGCGACTACGCGCTCGCGCTCCACGGCGGCGTTGTTTCCAAATACAGTTACAACCCTGGGGCGGTGAAAGTGGTCGAGGCCGAGCAGCAGGAAATTGACAAGAAGGCGGCGCTTGCGGCCGCTGAGTTGCAGCGGCTGACCGTGGCTGCCAAGGAGGCTCCGCCCGAGAAGGCCGCCGAAACGCAGGCGCTCACGAAGGTCGCGGGAGAAAAGATGAAGGCGATGGAGGCCGCCAAGGCCGACGTGGTCAAGCGGATGAAGACGGCGACCGATATCGCAGCGCCCAAGGAGATCGTGGACATTGTTGTTTCAGAGCCGATTCGCGTTCGGGTCAAGGCGGCGGAGGCAAAATGAAGAGGCCTACCGGAAACTACATGGCGTTCGGCTGGGCGGCCATGGGCCTTGGAGCGGTTCTGGCGGGAGCGCGCGCTGAAAACGCGCAGGGGGCGCTGGATTTCTACAAAGACATCCACCCTTTTCTCGAGTCCAACTGTATTCCCTGCCACAACAAGACCACGACCAAGGCCAAGCTCAACCTTGAGTCGCCCGCGCTCCTGCGGAAGGGCGGCGAGTCCGGTGCCGGCGTGATCCCCGGCAAGGGCGGAGAAAGTCTGGTTTTGCAGAGCGCCGCGCACCTCGGGGATTCCGTGATGCCTCCCAAGGACAACAAGTCCGGGGCTGTAAATTTGAAGCCGGAGCAGCTCGCTTTGCTGCGTTCTTGGATCGACCAGGGCGCTAAGGATTCCGCCAAGCGCAGCCAAACCGTGGTGCTGCGGCCCTTGCCCAAGGGCACCCAGCCGATCCACAGCGTGGCTATGACAGCGGATGGACGCTTTGCTGCCTGCGGCCGGGGCGACCGGTTGTTTTTGTATGATCTGGCGGCACAGGAGCTGGCCGGGACCCTCACGGATCCCACGCTCAAATCGGGCGCCGCGCATCTGGAGATGATCCACTCGCTGGATTTCAGCCAGGACGGCAATTTTCTGGCCTCGGGTGGGTTTCGAGAAGCCAAGATCTGGCGCCGTGAGCCGGGCGGGATCACCCTCTCCAAGCTGGACGGAATCGCCGCCGCTGTGCGCTCGGCCCTCAGCCCTGACGGTAGTCGGCTGTTGCTGGCGGAGCCGGGTGCAAATGCGCGAGTGCTGGGCGTGGAGAAGGGGGCGGTGCCGGTCGTTTTTGAGGGGGTCTTGAGCGACTCGCTCGGCGCGTTTTGTTTTTCGCCGGAGGGTGGTTCGGTTGCACTGGTTTCCCGAGAGGGAAGCGTCGGGATTTTTTCAGCCGCTGCCGGCAAAGAGCAAAAGCGCTTCCAAGGCCCCGCCGGAGTCAAGACGCTCGCCTGGGCAGCCGATGGCTCCGCGCTGCTGGTTGGAACCGCAGCGTCCGTTCAGATCTGGTCGGTGGAGGCGGGGTCCCTGGTACGCGAGATCAAGGTGGCGGGCCCTCAGGCCCTGGCGCTTTCCAAGGACGGAAAGACCGTTGCAGTGGGGTGCGCCGACTCGGTGGTGCGCTTCTTTGACTTTGCCTCGGGGGCCGCTGGCAAAGAGTTTCGGGTGGAGCCGGTGAATGCGGCGAAGGTGGCGGAATGCGAGTCGAAGGCCGCCCGGGCCGGACTGGACGCGGGCTTTCACGCCGGCGTGATCGCTCAGATCGAGGCGCAGAACAAGACGCTGGAGGTACACGAAAAAAAGGCCAAGGAGCGAATCGCCGCCGCGCAAAAGGCGCTCCCTGAAAAGCAGAAGGCCCTCGGGCCCGCCCAGTCTGCAAAGGCCGAGGCCGAGAAGGGCGCCGATGAAATCGCCGCAGCCCTGAAGGCGGAGGCAAAGCCGCTTCCCGCGACTCTGGCCAAGCACAAGGAAGCAATCACCAAGCTGGCGGCGGCCGTCACGGCAGCAAACTCGGCTGCGTCCGCTGTGGAGTCGGCGCAAAACCACATTACCGACGGCGAGCAACAGCTCCTGCAAATCACCGAAGCAAAGAACGCAAACACCGGCAAACGCGCAGTCGCTGACACCGCCCAGAAGGCAGCTGCAGCAGTGCAGGCAGAAGAAATCAAGCAAGTCACAAGTTTGAAGCGACCCGCGCCTGGCGGTGCGCCCCAGATCTGGGCGGTAGCGTTCTCTCACAGCGGCAAGTTTGTTTCCGTCGTTTGTTCCGATGGGGGCCAACGGGTGTGGTCCGCCGCGGCCGGAACGCTTTTGGAGAGTTTTTCCGCCGGAGGCGCCGTCGTCTCGGGAGCACTTGCGGGGAGCGGAGGGGACCAGTTCGTGGCGTTTACCGACAACGGGACTCTGGCCCGTGCCGGTATTTCAAGGGGGTGGACCTTGTTTAAGACATTCGGCGGGGGAGGGGCTGAGTCTCCTTTGGTGGACCGGGTGTGTGCCGTGCGTTTCAGTCCGGATGGGCGCTTGCTTGCCACCGGCGGCGGCGAGGCTTCCCGGTCGGGGGACGTGCACATCTGGGAGGTTGCCTCGGGGCGGTTGCAGCAGACCTGGGCGGAACGGCATGCCGACACCGTGCTGGCGCTGGACTTTTCGCCCGATGGAAAATGGCTGGCCTCCGGGGGAGCGGACCGTCTGGCGCGGGTGGCGGAAGTTGCCGGCGGAAAGCCTCTCCTCACCTTGGAGGGGCATACGCACCATGTGCTTGGAGTTGCATTTCGGGCGGATGCCCGGTTGCTCGCCACGGCTGGCGGTGACGGAGTGGTGAACGTGTGGAGCACGGAGTCGGGGGAGCGTTCCAAGAAGATCATCGGCTGGACCAAGGAGGTCACCGGGCTGCAGTTTCAGGGGGCGACAAACACGATTGTCACTTCGGCCGCCGACAATCAGGTGCGCATGGTCAAGGACGACGGCACCGAGGTGCGAGCGATGGCGAAGCTGCCGGATTTCATACAGGCGGCCGCTTGCGCGCCGAGCCGCGCCTGGATCGTGGGCGGAGGCGAGGACAGCGTGCTGCGTCTGTGGGATGGCGCAAGCGGGACGGAGCTGGCCGCCTTCCAGTCACCCTAGGTGGGCCCCCTTGCCGGAAAAAGAGATTGCCATGAGAACATTCCCAGAGAGTTTATCTGAAAGCAGTTGCGGTCCGTTGTAGCCCCCCTCGTTTTATGGTCACAGGTTCCTCTTCCAAAATAATCCCCGCCTGTTCCGGCCCGCTGGACCGGCGCAGTTTCATGCGCGTGGGTCTTTCGGGTTTTGCGAGTCTCGGGTTGCCGGCGCTCTTTCGGATGCGTGCGCAGGCCGCCGCCCTGGCCTCGCCTGGAGCGAAGGGCGATCGGACGGCGGTGATCATGGTCTGGCAGCCGGGCGGTTGTTCACACCTCGATACCTACGATCCCAAGCCCGAGATCGGCAGCGAGTACCGGGGGCCCTTCAAAACGATTGCCACCAGTGTGCCGGGAACCCGCATCACCGAACTGCTGCCCCTGCAGGCGCGTATCGCCGACAAGTTTACCATCCTCCGTTCCATGCACCAGACGGCCGCGGGCCATCCCGCCGGCTCGATGCAGATGCTCTCGGGCGATCCCGACACGCGCGACAAGCCCAAGCCCCGCTATCCGGACTGGATGTCCATCGCCGCCTCCATCCGCACCCGCGAAGGTGGCCGGGACAATCCGCTGCCCAACTACATCGGGGTGAGCGGTCCGACCGAGTACAACGGCCCCGCCTATGTGGGAGCCGCCTACGCGCCCTTTTCGATCTCGGGCGATCCGAGCAGGCCGGATTTCGAGGTGCCTAATATCGGGCTTTCCAACGCGGGTGAAGCGGTACGCTTGAGTGACCGCGTGGCCCTGCGCAAGAGCCTCGACACGATGGAGCGGGGCTTTGACACCTTGGGGGAATTGGGGGCGCTCGACCAGTTCGAGTCGCAGGCCGTCATGCTGCTGACCAACCCCCGCACGCGGGACGCCTTTGACCTGAGCAAGGAGGACGCCGCGACCCGCGACCGCTATGGGCGCAACCGCTGGGGGCAGCAGCTGCTTTTAGCTAGGCGCCTGGTCGAGGCTGGAGTGGAGATTCTCACCAGCAGCCTGAGCGGGCCGTTGTGCGGCCGGGTGGGCAACTGGGACGATCACGCGGTGAATCACAACGTATTTGACGCGTTGCGCTTCAGGGCGGGGGCGTATGATCAGGCGGTTTCTGCGCTTATCGAAGACGTCTACGCGCGCGGCTTGGACAAGCGCGTGCTGGTGGTGGTCACCGGCGAGTTTGGACGCACGCCCAAGATCGAGTTCAGTCCCAGCACGGGAGGGGGGGACGGCAGTGCGCCCTCCGGCACCACGCAGCCCGGCCGGGATCACTGGCCGAGGGCCTTCAGCAACATCTGGGCGGGCGGGGGAATCCAGACCGGCGGCGTCATCGGAGCAACCGATAAGCGGGGTGAAGACGTGGTCGAGCGCGGGTGCACGGCGGATGACTTCCTTGCGACTATCTACCAGCACCTCGGAATCGACAGTGCATCGGAGACCATCAACGATCTGAACGGCCGTCCGACACGGATCGTCCAGAACGGCCGCACCATCCCCGAGTTGACGCGCAGGGCGTAGTAGGCTCCCTAACGCCGGAACGTGGCTAGCAGACGGCCAAGTCAAGGGTAGCGTGCGCCGTATTGCCACGGTGTGTGCTCGCGTATTTCCGCAGTAAAGGCAGTCATCCACAGATGGCTCAGATCTCCGCAGATGTTTTTATGGGTTCCACTCCGCTGCTCGACCTGAGAAATCTGCGGCCTGTGACCCAAATCCGCTAAAGGTTCGAATAGAGAGCAGGGTGCTCTCGCTCCCAACGGGGGCGGAGAAAGTTAGCCGGGTGGCAGCGAAGCTTTGCGAGCGCCCCCGATCCCCAAAAAGGGAGCCTGGGCCCCGGCGGATCCGGAGAACCACGTGAAGCGTTTTGTAGCCGATATTTACAAGAATGTGCCTGTCCTCGACAGCGGTGCCCGGGGATCCACCACCACTTTTATCCAGCGCCAAATTGGCGACGTGCTCCTTACCTGGGAAAACGAGGCGTATCTGGCGCTCAAGGAATTCGGTGCGGACAAGTACGAAACGGTCATCCCATCCCTGAGTATCCTCGCGGAGCCGAGCGTCACCATCGTAGACAAAGTCGTCGATGCGCGGGGTACCCGGAAGGTCGCCGAGGCGTACTTAAATTACCTCGACAGCGAGGAAGGGCAGGACATCAGTGGCCGTAATTTCTACCGGCCGCGCTCCGAGGCGGCCAAAGCCAAGTACGGCGCTCATTTTCCGAAGCTCGAACTGGTGACCATCGACAGCGCGTTCGGCGGTTGGGCAAAGGCGCAAAAAACCTACTTTGCGGATGGGGGAACATTTGACGCGATCTACAAGCCTTAGCCGAAGCGGGATTGAAGTAGCGTTTTTTTGACTCTAAACCATACCAAAACAATAAACATTAACTGACCAAGATGAAATTTTACGGAAATTTGCGGAAGATTCTCCGGACCCCTTTCACACTTGCCTCCTCAGTCTTGCTTGCGGCACTCCCTCTCCGCGCCGACGAACTTCCTTCCATTACCCTCAACCCGGGTGGGGCCGATGGCGCACTCGAGGAGGGGATCGTCCTCTCCTTGGCCACCGGCGTTCAGAGTTCCTCCGTCTCAGGAGGACAGGCCGCGGCTTCCAAATGCCCACGGTTGCTTTCGGGCTCCTTCTACGAGAGTCCTCGGAGTAACTCCACCACGCGCGATCCGGATCCACCGAAGTATGCAGGGAATTTCAGCCAGAGCTGGCTGTCCCGCGTCGGGCTTCCTATTTAGACAACTAGCCCCCCAAGGTAGTGAAATGTTCGGCTTGCTTTCACTGAAAAACTGTTTTTGCCTGCCGGGCCCTGCGGGCCCGCCGATAGCTAGCCGGGCGGCAAGCGAGCCCCGCGAGCGCCGCCACCGGTCTGGCCAAAAGCAGCGTCCCGCCCCGGGAGGGGCGCAAGACCGCCCCGCTGTGGGTGCTGCGGGCCCGCCCTGGTTCTCCGGCCCCGCCGGGGCCGGCGGTCTTGTTGGAAGGGACCAGGGGCGCTCGCAAAGCCTCGCTGCCGCCCGGCTAACTATCTCCGCTCCCTCCGGGAGCGAGAGCGCCCCTCGCGCCATGTGAAACCTCGGCAGCTTTGGCGGCTTTGGCGGCTTTGGATTACGAGCCGCAGATTTCTCAGCATGAGCAGTGGAGTGGAAACCAGAAAAACATCTGCGAAAATCTGAGCAATCTGTGGATGACTACCCGCTCCCTCCGGAGCGAGGGGAAAAGGTACCCACCGAAAACAGCGAAGAACCTACGATAAAATGCCTTCGATGAGAAAAGCGCACGCCAGTTGCTGCGGACGACGTCGGGGTTAAGTTCTTCCGCGGGCCCGTCTGGCTGCGTTCCTAGACGCCCCCGAAGCGGCGCTGGCGACGGTGGAAGTCCCGGACTGCTTCAAAGAGGTCCTCACGACCGAAATCAGGCCAGCACTTCGGGGTGACGTAGAGCTCCGTGTAGCTGAGTTGCCAGAGTAGGAAGTTGGAAAGGCGCATCTCGCCTGAGGTGCGGATCAGGAGATCCGGATCGGGCCAGTCCTTGGTATAGAGGTGTTTTTGAAGATCCTCTTGTGTGAAGTCCTCGGGGCGCAGATGCCCGTTGGCCACCTCTTCGCAAACCAATCTTACCGCGTCGACCAGCTCCGCCCTGCCGCTGTAGTTGATCGCCAGCACCAGATTCATCCCAGTGTTGGTGGAGGTGCGTTCGATGGTCCGCTCCAGCGCCTGCAGCGCCGTGGGGGGCAGCTCTTGCAGGCGGCCGATGGCCCTGAGGCGGATATTGTTGGCCAGCAGGGTGGGCAGCTCCGCTGCGAGAAAGTGCTCGAGCAGACCGAACAGGGCGCTGACTTCCGCGGCCGGCCGCTTCCAGTTCTCCGTGGAGAAGGCGTAAACCGTCAGGCAGCCGACCCCGATTTCACAACAGGTCTCTGTGACGGAACGCAGCGCCTGAGCACCGTTCTCGTGGCCGGTGACCCTGGGCAGCCCACGCTGCTTGGCCCACCGCCCGTTGCCATCCATAATGATGGCAATGTGCTTGGGCGCGGGAAGGTTGAACACCGAAGGAGGCGGAAGGGGCGTGAGGGAGGTACTCTGAGCGATCATGCTGCGCCCCGCAGGCTAGCACGTTGTCAAAGTTTTGCATGCCTCCTTTTCAGGAGGGCCTCAGAGCAAAATGGTCTGCTCCCGGTTTGGACCAACACTGGCAATCTTGAGTTTGGCACCGGAAAGGGAGGCGATTTTCTCCAAATAGTGGCGGGCGTTCTCCGGCAGGGCTTTCCACTCGCGGATCGCATCCGTGGGGGTGAGCCAGCCGGGGAGCTCTATGTAGACGGGTACGCAGGCGGCTAGGTCGGTGTAGTCCATGGGCGGATAATCAACCCGCTTTCCCCTTAGCTCGTAGTGGGTGCACACCTTGATCGTTGCCAGCGTGTCCAGCCCGTCCAAATTTGTCACCGCCAGTTCGTCAATTCCGTTGATGATCCCCGCGTAGCGTACCGCCACGGCGTCAAACCAGCCGCAACGCCGGGCCCTTCCCGTGGTGGATCCAAATTCGCGTCCCATCCCGTGCAGCAGGTCGCTGATGCCTTCGTTCTCCGTGGGGAAGGGGCCTTCGCCCACCCGGGTGGTGTAGGCTTTGATGACGCCTAGCACCTTGTCGATCTTGTGCGGGGGCACTCCCGAGCCCGTGCATGCGCCGCCCGCGGTTGTGTTCGAAGAAGTGACATACGGGTAGGTGCCGTGGTCGATGTCCAGAAAGGTTCCCTGGGCGCCTTCAAACAGAATCTCCTTTTTGGCCTCTACCGCCTCGTGCAGGTAAACGACCGTGTTGGCGATAAAGGGGCGCAATGCTTCGGCAGCTGCCTGCAGTGCAGGAAGAATCTCAGCCAACACAAGGCCCGGAAGTCCCTGGGCAGCCAGCACTGCGTTGTTTTCCGCAACACGCGTTGCGAGCTTCTGTTCAAAAGACTCCGTGTGCAGCAGGTCCGCCACCCGCAGCCCGACACGCGCGATCTTGTCGCCATAGGCGGGACCGATGCCGCGCTTGGTGGTGCCGATCTTGCCGGCGCCGCGGCTGGCTTCGCGTGCCTCGTCCAGAAGGCGGTGGTAGGGCAGTACAAGGTGCGCGGCGTCACTGATCATCAAATTCTGTGGCGTCACCTGGATGCCCTTGGACCGGAGTCCTTCGATTTCCACCGCCACTGCAATCGGGTCGAGAACAACCCCGTTTCCGATCACGCACAACGTGCCGGGACGCAGGATTCCCGAGGGAATGAGGTGGAGCACATACTTGGTTCCACCAACGATGACGGTGTGGCCGGCGTTGTTGCCTCCCTGACTGCGCACGACAATCTGGGCGGTTTCCGTGAGGAAATCGATGATCTTACCTTTGCCTTCATCGCCCCATTGGGCGCCGACGAGAATCGTGTTGGACATAGCTGAGAAAACGGGTGGGACTGGATGGAAATCAGGTGGAAAGGCGACTAAAACAAGGTGCCCGGTTCGGGGCAAAGACGCCAAATGTAGGGGGAGGGGCTTTGAGAGTGCAAAGCAAAACGCACGGGGGTGCGTCCAAACGGGAGAGCCGCTGCGAAGGCGCGTGGGAAAGGCCGTTTTAGGGGGAATCCTTAGAGGGAAGGCGCTTTTGCCTTTGCGCTTTGGTGCCTGTGTCCAACAATCCCCACCCATCCTTTTCATTGAAATGAGCACACCCAAAGTTCTTGTAGCCGACCCCATCTCCGAACGCGGCATCGCTGAGTTGTTGGAGGGCAAACTGCTGGAGGTCGACGTTTTGACCGGCAAAACCGAGGCCGAACTGCTGGAGATCATCGGGAACTACCAAGGACTGGTTGTACGCAGCCAAACCAAGGTGACCGCCCGTCTGCTGGAGGCGGCCACCCAGCTCAAGGCCGTGGGCCGTGCCGGGGTCGGCGTCGACAATGTGGACGTGGAGGCCGCGACCAAAAAAGGCGTGATCGTCATGAACACCCCGGGCGGGAACACCGTTTCCACTGCGGAACACACTTTTTCTTTGATGATGGCTATTTCCCGGAACATCGCGCAGGCCGACGCCTCCGTGAAATCCGGCAAGTGGGACCGCAAGAGCTTTGAAGGGGTCGAACTCTACGGCAAGACACTGGCGATCCTTGGCATGGGCCGCATCGGGACCGAGGTGGCCTCGCGCGCGCAGGCCTTCGGAATGCGCGTGCTGGCGTACGATCCCTATCTGTCGGCAGCCCGCGCCAAGTCGCTCCATGTCGAGTTGGTCGAACGCCTGGATGAGATCGTGCCGCAGGCCGATTACATTACCGTGCACATGCCGCTGACGCCCGAAACCAAGCACATGCTGAACGCGGAGCGTCTTCAGAAGGCGCGAAAAGGGGTGCGGATCATCAACTGCGCCCGGGGCGGGTTGATCGACGAGGCTGCACTTTACGACGCGCTCAAGAGCCGGCATGTGGCTGCGGCCGCTTTGGATGTGTTTGAGGTCGAGCCGCCCCCGGCCGACTTTAACCTGCGCGAGTTGCCCAATGTCGTATTCACCCCGCATTTGGGGGCATCGACTGCGGAGGCGCAGGAGAGCGTGGGCATCGAAGTCGCCCAGCAGATCCGCGCTGCACTGTTACAGGGGGAGATTCGGAACGCCGTCAACATGCCCAGCGTGGACGCCAAGACGATGGCTGAGGTCGCCCCCTATGCGGAACTGGGGCAGCGGATGGGAGTGTTTTTGGCGCAGATCGCGGCCAAACGCTGCAGCGCCTTGAATGTCAATTTCCAGGGCAGAATCAACGATTTGAACACCAAGCCGGTTTCGCGGGCGGTGTTGCTCGGCTTTCTCCGGCAGGCCGGTGGAGCCGAGGTCAATATCGTCAACGTCCCCGGATTCGCCCAGCATCTCGGACTCAAGGTGAGCGAGTCCAGCGAGTCGGTTTCGCCTGACTTTGCAGAGCTCATCGAGCTGACCGCCACCGGCGAAGGCGGCTGGGTTTCGGTGGCCGGCACCTTCTTCGGCAGCACGCCGAGGATCGTGAAGATCAACGGCCGCCACGTGGAGGCCCGTCCGGAGGGGGTCCTGTGCATCTTTGAAAACAAGGACAGGCCCGGCATCGTGGGCGAAGTGGGCACCCTTTTTGGCAAGCACGGCGTCAATATCGCGAGCATGTCACTGTCCCGCAACGAAGTGGGTGGGCGCGCCTTGACCGTCCTCAACCTAGACTCGGTTCCCGGACCCGCGCTGGTGAAAGAGCTGCTCTCCAATCCGGACATCTATTCCTGCCAGACGGTGAACCTCGGCAACTAAACCCTCCTATGAAAGTGCGCATCGCCTCCGAACAGCCTCCCGGGGCTTGGACGCAACTCTGCCTGACCTCCAAGGAGCAACGGGGGAAGCTGGTTCCCCCCCCGAGCGACGGCGAATTTTCGGGCGATGTCGGGGCACTGCTCCCGGACCGGGCTGCTTCTACGCTCTACGCGGGAGTTGGGGAGAGCGCTTCGCTGGACGCCTCAGCGGTGCGGCGAGCCGCCAGCAGCGCAGCGTTGGTCCTGCGAAAGCGCGGGCAGGGGCGGATTTTGCTCTGCATGGAGGAGCGGCCCGAATTCGTCGAAGCGGCCGTCGAGGGGCTTTTCCTGGGGGGCTACCGGTTTGAAACCTTTTCTCCCAAGAAAAGCCCGGCACTTGCAGAGTTGGTTGTGCTGGTTTCCAAAAAGGATGGGCCTGCGGCTAAAAAGGCCGCGGCGCGGGGGCAGGTTCTGGCCGAGGCAATCAACGCGTCGCGCGACGTGGCCAATCTGCCGGGTAACCTGTTGAATCCTGAGACCCTTGTAAAACAGGCGGTTCAGATGGCCAAACGAACGGGCTTGAAGTGCCGTGTTTTGGACGAGCGTGCCCTGAAGGCGGGCAAGTTTGGGGGGATGCTGGCCGTGGGGTGCGGGAGCCCGAACGCGCCCCGGCTCATTGCGTTGGAGCACTTGGGCGGGGCCAAGGGGGAGGCGCCGCTTGTGCTGGTGGGCAAGGCCATCACTTTTGATTCGGGCGGCATTTCCATAAAGCCGGCCTCGAGCATGGAGGAGATGATTTTCGACAAGTGCGGTGGGACCGCCGTGTTTGGCGCGATGCAGGCCCTCGCCAACCTTGGGGTGAAGCGCAATGTGGTAGGCATTTTGGCGGCGGCCGAGAACATGCCCAGTGGTACGGCCTACCGGCCTGGCGACATCGTAACGATGCGTTCCGGGGCGACGGTGGAAGTGGTCAACACGGACGCCGAGGGACGGATGGTTTTGGGGGACGCTCTCTGGTGGGCTTGCAACGAGTACAAAGCTGCGCAAGTGATTAATCTGGCGACGCTCACGGGTGCCTGTGGGGTCGCGCTCGGCGAGGCGGCTGCGGGCATGTGGACCAACAACGACGCCTTTCAGGCTCAGGTGGCGCAGGCAGCAAGGCATGGAGGCGAGCGCCTCTGGCCTATGCCGCTGTACCCCGAGCACACCCAGCAGATTAAAAGTCAGGTGGCTCATTTTAAAAACAGCGGCGGTCGGCTTGCTGGCGCCTGCACCGCTGCGGCCTTCCTCAAGGAGTTTGTGGGGAAAACTCCCTGGGTACACTTGGATATCGCCTACACTTCCCATCGGACCAAGGAGCAGGATGGACTGGCTGCGGGAGCCACGGGCTTCGGCGTGCGCACTTTGGTGCACTTGGCATGCAACAAAACGGCCAAATAGCGGGGTCCAGTTGAGCTTACGCATCCCCCGGAATGTTCCTAAGGGGTTTCCAAGGCGTCCGTAAGGGGTGGTTTTGTCGGTAGTGTCGCCTCGAGGGTAATGCGTGACTGTCTCGTTGGCTGAGGTTTTCGCGCAGAGTTACGCACTTTGAGGTGACCAGCTTTGGTACGACTGCGCTTTGGCAGGAGCATCCACCTCAGTCTGGGTGGGTCATGTGAACTTGTCGGCCCATTAAAAAAAGGGCCCAGTCCACACCGAAATGTGGCTGGGCTCATCTACAGACTCCCGAGGGAAGTTACTTCTTCTTGGCCGGAGCACCGGACTTCGGCGCCGAATCTTTTTTCTTCTGATTCGCGGCACCTGCCTGCTTTTGCTTTTGCTCTTTCTGCTTGTTTACGGATTTCGGGGATTTGTCGCCCATAAGAGGAGGATCGTCTGGAGGTTTTAGGTGAGGTGTTGCCCGACCCACCGGGGTGTCAGAGCGTCTAAGATTAGCCTGCAAATTTCTGTTTTGTAAACGGCTCGTAGCCCTGGGGGGCTACTTCTTTCAGAGCTGTCGGATTGACCCGTGTCGTTCAGGTAACTTGCGCATGAAAACTGGTATGGGAGTTGTGCGGGCAGGGTTTGATCTTCTCCAAGTCTGTAGTATAGTTAGCTGATGAGATACGGATACGTGGGCGCGGTGATGGCTGGGGCGTTGCTGGCACTGAGTTGCCGGTACTACGCGGTTTCCAGCGAGCTGGTGGCATTACGTGCAAGCGCGTTTGATTTTGAACGGTTTATTGATTCCCAGCAGACGCAGGCGTCGGCGCTTCGGCAGCAACTACAGGCGCAACAGGAAAAGCTGAACAAGGGATCAGCCATCGGGGAGACTGTCGGACCCGCCGTGTTGCGCGACATCGCCAGTCTTTCGGAAAAGACGGGCAATTCCCGGCTTGTCGACTTGTTGAAACGGCATGGGGTGCAGCTGCAAGGTGGAGGGGGGCCTGCGGCACCCGAGGGTGGCGCGGCCGCACCGGGGGCTGCCAGCCGTGTGCAGTCCGGAGGGGCCACCAAGAAAGGGGGGAACTAAAATGAACGACGTGGAAGACAAGGGAGTGGCGATCACTCTGGGAGTGCTGGCGATGGCTGGGGCTGTGTTGGTGGGCACGCAGCTGCGCTGGGTATCCAGTGAAAAAGCGATGGTAGAGCGCCAGTTAAGCACGCTAGCTGACCGTTCGACGGCGGCCAAAACTGCAAAAAAGCAGGCGGAGGATCTGCTCCACCAGCGTGAGGAGCAAATCAAGCGGGCAGGTGAGACCGAGGCGAAGTACGCAGCGCTGCTCACCGATTTGCTGGAGCTTTCCAAGACGGATCTGGATGCGCAGCAGATCACCCAGAAGTGGAAGATCCAGGGGGCTGGCGTGGCCACTCCGGCTGCCGCCACAGCGCCCAAGCCAGCTTCTCCCGAGGCAGGCGCCCGTCCGGAGAAGGCGCCTGCAAAGGCGCCGGCGGGGCGCTAATCGAGCGATCTTCGGGAGGTCAGGAGGTGAGCCCGTGGAGAGCCGGGGCCGTTTGTGTTTCCAAAACAAAAGCTGCGGGTCCCAGTTTGCTTTGTCTAGCGGTGCGGGTTTTGTTGAGGGCCTTGCTGGCCTGCCGAGGGAAGAAAGCCCGGTGTTGGATGGAGTGGCCTTGAAACGGCAAGGGAAGAGGCGCTTCGCTGTGCGGGAGTGAGGGCTTGGTCGGGGACACTCTCTCGTGTATTCCAGAAGGATGAACGCTCTGGTGAAATGGACACTGCTCGGGGTCCCTGCTGCGGTGGTTTTGGTATTGGCGGGCTGTTCCATGACGCGCGCCGGCTACAAGTCGCCCGTTTACACGGTTCGGGACCGGTTAGCGGGGGTGGAAGTCCGTGAGTATCAGGCCCTGGTGTTGGCCCAGACTTCCACGCGCAAGGAGGTGGAGGGGAGAGATGGGAGTTTCATGCGGCTCTTTCGCTTCATCACAAAGGGCAATGCCTCTGCGCAGCCTATTCCCATGACAACACCGGTGCTTTACCGCGGCGAGGGCGCCTCCGAGGCGATGGCGTTTGTGCTGCCTGCGACCATGAAGCCCGGGGAGGCGCCCGCCCCCCTGGATGCGGCAGTTCACATAGAAACCCGTCCGGCAGGCACCTATGCCTCTGTCCGGATGAGGGGGCGACGCTCCAAGGGCAGGGAAAAAGCGCTCTCCGAAATCAGGTTGGCTTTGGAGTCTTCGGGCTGGCGGTTGGAGGGGGAGCCAGAGTTTGCTTTTTATGATCCGCCCTGGACCCCGTGGTTTTTCGAAAAGAACGAAGTGCTTTGGCGTGTGGTGAAGAAAACGGCGACTCCTTAAACAGCGCTTCTCTCTCAACCGCTTCAGCTTGCCCAGCGCTGGTTGCTGCATGACTTCATACTGTCACAGATTTCAAAGATAAGGGGAAATCGTCAGGATCATCTGTGAAGCTCTGCGCTTTCGGCCGAGCACTCTTCGTTCCCTGAGAAGTCAGGGAAAAGTCGCCACACTCCATACGCCCCACTGAAAATAACCTGCTTCTATGAAAAATCTCCTCAGCCAACAGGCGCCTTGCACTCAAACGGGCGCGCGCAGTTTTGAAATGAAAACGCGGTTAACGTGGAGGATGTGTGATGTCTGAGGCTGATTGGAAACAACACTTGCGAGGAGTTCACTCAAGGGGGATTTCCTCTTGGAAGGCCGGTTGCCGTAGCCCGAGTGTGCTATTCTCGCCAGATGACCGGGAGTTTCTTCATTCCATCGGATGTTCGGTTCAGGAGATGTTCGACTTTGTAGAGGACCTGGCTGAATACGGGGAACCGGATTTTGAGACGGTCTGCGGCGTGCAAGAGTTACGCCGGGATTACCTGAAGACGGTGATGGAAGGGCGGTTCTCGGGCTATGTGGCCGCGATGGACGGGTTGCCTAAGAAAAGTGACACGCTCGAGGGCATCGCGTGGCTGCCAAGATTGATCGTCAAGGCAAGGCTCAAGCTAAGGGGCGAGCTGCCCCCGGAGTTGATGTACGGCTGCGGCGGAGACCGTCCGTTTGTGCGCCGGATGGGAACGACTTTGCCCGGTTTTTTGAAGCTTGTCTGGGAATGCGGCGACGATAACCGCGCGATTTTGGAAGCACTCAAGGCGTCTGCAAAGACTCCCCAGGGGTCTCTGCGGTGAATCAAACCAAAGTCCAAAGATAAAATCCTGTAAACGGACCATCCAAAGCTGCCTCCCCGGATCTCACTGCTCCTCGCTACTTGGAGTGTGTGAAAGCTTTAGGGAAGAGAGACGTAACACTTCGGCAACCGGCATCAGTCTTGAATGGCTTTCGCTCTGGAGGACGCAGTGTCCGACTCCGTTGGCTCTCTCCAAAATAAAGCCTTTGGGCCAATTAGTGAGACAACCGGCGCCTAAAAATAGGTCAAATGTTCGGATCCCGTTCTCTGAAAAATTGGGCCTGCCTGCCGGGCATTACGGGCCCACCGAGAGATAGCCGGTCGACAAGCGAGCGCCGCGAGCCCCGCCACCGGTCTTGCCAAAAACGGCGGCCCGCCCCGGGCGCAAGTCCCGTTCCTCTGCGCTCGCGCCGTGGTTCTCCGCCCCTTCCAGAAGCGAGGGGACCCCTCTCGTCTTGCGAAACTTGAGCGACTACGGGTTACGAACCGCAGATTTCTGGCGTGTCGCACAGCGGAGCGAAAACCATAAAAACATCTGCGGAAATCAGAGCCATCTGTGGATAACTGCCCGCTTCCCCCGGAGTGCGCGGCTACTGGAAGCCCGGGGCGCCGAGTTGTTCGGGCAGCTGGGGGACTTTCTGGAAAAGGGCCGGATTGTACCCCTGTTTTTCGAGCCGTTTCAGGATCGCCTGATACGTGTTCTCTGGAAGGGTTCTTCCCCGGGCCATGATCCAGCCGTACTTGCGCGAGGGATGTCCCACAACCGTCCACTGGTAACCGGGATCCATGTCGACCACCAGATAGGCGGCCCGGAATAGTCCCCCGAAAAAGTACACCTTCCACTCGGCGTTGGTCTTCTTGTTGAGCACCTTGATCTTCGCCGTGAATTTTCCCGGCGCCGAGTCGAACGACTTTTTGCGGAAGGTAAACCAGTTGGCAATGGTTCCGTCGGGATTGAGGCTGTAACTCTCAAGCGAGTCGATGCAGCCGCGTTCGTCGAAGTAGGGGATGTTGGCGATGACCCTCCAGTCGCCCATGTATTTGGGAAGGTCGACGTGCTGGACCGTTTGGAGGGGCTCTTTTTGTTTCATGTTGGCTTGCCGGGTGGCGCATCCGGTGGTGAGCAGTGCGACGGCGGCGCAGAGGGCGAGGACCCGCAAAGCACCCCCGCAAATATCTCGCAGGCGCGGCTCTAAAGGTTGGGACCCTCCAGCCTGCGGGCGACGCGGGTTGAGGGCGGTAAGCGGGGTTTGCAGACCTCGGTTCATCGGGCGAGCGGTGTGGCGTGGAGCAGGCTTAGGGGAGAGCAATGCAATAGAGGAAGGACTGGCCCCGGATGAGAAGCCGGTTTTCTACAGGCACGATCGAGGCGATGAGGCGGTCGTCGAACTTGTTTTCGGATAGCAGTTCGAACCCCTTTTCCACGCGCGCCACAAAGACGCTTCCGTCCTCCCTGGCAGCGTACAAGACTCCGTCGGCAATCACCGGAGAGGCGTAGAAATTTGCGCTGGAGCGTGGCAGCGCGGCGGTCCAAACCGTTTTGCCAGTGCGCGGTTCAAGACAGTCAACCTGACCGCGGTCGCTCAGGATGTAGACGAGGCCCTTGTACTCGACCGGAGTGGGGACGAAGGCGCCGACATCCTCCCTGAGCCAGACGCGGTTTGTCGCGGTGACGTCCCCGGAGCCCTCAAGCTTGATGCCGTGCAGCCTGGGGTTGCCTCTGTCCGCCCGACCAAAGCAGACAACGGCCATTCCATCGGCGAGCACTTGGGAAGCCACTGCGGGCCAAAGAGCAATGGAAGCCGGGTTAAAGTCGCCACAGGTCCACAGCAGTTTCCCCTCCTGCGCTTCGTGGATGGTGAGTTGCTGCGCCCCCCACGTGAGTAGAGCCTCCCGGCCTTGGTAGCGAATTACGGTGGGGGTGGTGTAACCGTGGTCGCCTTCCCGAGGGGTTTCAAAGGTGCGGTCGGTCTTCCAGCGCAATTCACCGGTTTCCTTATCGAAGGCTGCCAGCCACGACTCTCCATTGTGCATGCGGGCCAGAATGACGGCTTTTTCCGTGAGCACCGGGGAGGTACCAAAATCCCAGAAGAGGTTCACGGGTCCAAAGCGGCCGACAAGGTTTGCCTGCCAGCGGACGGAGCCATCCAGATTGAGGGCGGCAAGGTTACCGCTTTTGAAGGTGACGAAGATGGATTTGCCATCGGTCACTGGGGAGGGGTTGCTCCCGGAAGCGTTCCGGTGCTTGCCGGGATTTTCTGCGCCCAAGTCAGTTTTCCAAAGGGGTTTGCCTGTCCAGTCAAAGGCGAGCACGGAGTCCTTGCCCTCGCTTGGGGCCGTAAGATAGATGCGCTTGTTGAGGACGATGGGCGTCGAGCAGCCCTTGGCAGGCAGGGGTGCCTTCCATGTGACAGATGCGTCTGTCCACTGGGTGGGAAAGCCGCCAGCCTGGGTGCTTCCGCTATTTTTTGGGCCGCGCCATTGGGGCCAGCCCGCCTCGGCGGCGCCTGCGGCAAAGGCGAGGGTGGGCGCGAAGGCGTGTGCGGCCAGAAGGAGCGAGGCAGCCAACTGGAGGGACGGCAAGGTTGGGGAGGGGGGGAGAGGAGAGCGCATGAGCAAATGGGGAACACTTGGAAATTATCGCGGGAAAATTCTTTTGCATCCCTATTCGAAGCCTCGGGAAATCCCTGTTTAGGGCTGATCCACGGATTTTGACAGTTGTGGACTCGGACTGGTCTGGTAAAAAACGCCCATGACTGATGCTAAAAGATTCCGTTCCGGTGTGCTTTTTGGGGATGAAGTAAAGGAGCTGTTGGATTACGCGAAGGGCCACGAATTTGCGTTGCCGGCGATCAACTGTATTGGAACGGACTCCGTGAATGCGGCCCTGGCTGCGGCGCGCGAGGTGAATTCGCCCACGATGATCCAGTTTTCGAACGGCGGGGCCCAGTTTTTCATTGGAAAGACCGTGAGCAAGGAAGGGCAGTTCGGGCCCATTCAAGGTGGGATCGCCGGGGCCCAGTACGTGGATGTGGCGGCGAAGGCCTACGGGGTGCCCGTGGTGCTCAATACCGACCATTGCGCGAAAAAGCTGCTGCCCTGGGTCGACGGAATGTTGGCGGCCAGCGAGGAGCTTTTTGCCCGTACGGGCAAGCCCTTGTATAGCTCGCACATGCTGGATCTCTCCGAAGAGCCCTTGCACGAGAACCTTGAGATCTGCGCCAGATATTTCGAGCGAATGGCCCGCATGGGGATGACCTTGGAGATCGAGTTGGGCGTGACCGGCGGTGAGGAGGACGGAGTCGACAACTCCGGTGTGGAGGAGTCCAAGTTGTACACGCAGCCCGAGGAAGTGGCTCAGGCCTACACGACGCTGAGTGCAATCAGCCCGAATTTCACCATCGCTGCAGCATTCGGAAACGTGCACGGGGTCTACAAGCCGGGGAACGTAAAGTTGAAGCCCTCGATCCTTAAGGATTCGCAGGACTACATCGCCAAAACGCTGGGCACCGGCCCCAAGCCTGTGAACTTTGTTTTCCACGGCGGTTCGGGCTCCTCGCGCGAAGAGATCCGTGAAGCCATCAGCTACGGAGCGATCAAGATGAATCTGGACACGGATATCCAGTGGGCCTTTTGGGACGGGGTGCGCGCGTACGAGGCAAAGAACCACGATTATCTGCAGGGTCAGATTGGGAACCCGAAGGGTGCCGACTCCCCCAACAAGAAGTACTACGATCCAAGGGTCTGGCTTGGTGCAGCCGGGGAAAGCGCCACCAAGCGCCTCGTCGCTTCGTTTGAAGACTTGAACTGCGTCAACCGGAACGCCTGAGCATAGCGCTCCAAAAACGGCCCCGCTGCTCCTTTCTGGAGGGCGGGGCCTTTTTTGTGCAAGCCTGAGAGCAGTTCCATACGGCACACCTGCCTCCGGCGAGAACTGCGGCTCAGGCGTTTTTTTCGCGCCCGCCCAACAGCAATTCAAACAGGGGAGAGGCCATCAGTGTGGTGAACACCGCCATGATGACTAGCACGGCAAAAAGGCCTTCCGAAATAATCCCGCGCTGAAGTCCCACATTGATGATGATGAGCTCCATGAGGCCGCGGGCGTTCATGAGCACGCCGATGCCCATGGCTTCGCGGTTTGGAATACCGGTGGCGCGTGCCGCCAGCCAGCAGGCAACTCCCTTGCCCAAGACTGCAGCAAGCAGCACTGCGCCACACATCAGCCACAGGAATGGGGTGTTGAGGAGGCCGATTTTTGTGTTGAGGCCCGAGTAGGTGAAGAAAAGGGGCAGGAGGAGCCCGACCGCCAAGGGTTGGATGCGTTCGATGAGATCCCGGCTGAGCACGCCTCGGGGGATGGCGGCCCCCATGACAAAGGCGCCGAAGACGGCATGAAGGCCAAGGCTGTCGGTGACCCAGGCGCCGAGAGACATGAGGGCAAGACCTATGGAGAGTCCGGCATCGGTAAGGGAACCGTCCTGGGTGAGGTGTTTTTGGAGTCGGAGCAGGAGGGGGCGCACAAGCAACAAAGCCACGCACACGTAAAGTGCACCCCCTCCGATGTTGCGCAGAGCCAGGCTCCAATTCCGGTCGAAACTTGCCAGCACCACGGCGAGCAGGCACCAGGCCGTGGCGTCATCCAGGGCGCCGGCGCCGATGGCAACGGTACCCATCGGGGTGCCGTTGAGCTTTTTGAATTGGATGATCCTCGCCAGCATCGGGAAAGCGGTCACACACATGGAAGCCCCCAGAAAAAGCATGGCCTCCAGCAGTGTGGTGCGTTTTGGAAAGAGCTCTGTGTAGTGGAAGAAGACCCACGCCAGAGCGGCGCCCAACACGAAGGGGGCTAGCATCCCCGCCGCAGAGACCGCGATGGAGCTGCGCAGATGTTTGCGAATGACGTCGATTCGGAACTCAAGCCCGACGACGTACATGTACAGGGCAAGCCCTAGTTGCGAGGCAGGAAACAGGTAGGACTGGGTGTCCCGCTGGGTTTGGGTCGGGTCCCAGGGGAAGAGCGCGGCCTGGGTGGCCGGAAAAAGGAGGCCGAAAAGGGAGGGGCCCAGGAGGACTCCGGCGATCATTTCGGCGACAACCTGGGGCTGACCGAAGCGCGCGGCGACGGCCCCCACGGCGCGACAGAAAAGGAGGATGAGCGCGAGCTGTAGAAAGAAATGGACGGCCAGAGAGAGGTTTTGCATCGCGGGGCGAGTTTAATACGCAAACGTACGAAGTGTCACCCCCTTCCACCTGCCTTTTCGCAGCCTCCAATCCGCCGCGGCGCCCCCGGGGCCGCCCCAGTTCTATGCGGACGCCTGACCGCGTCCTGGGAAGGTCAGTTCTGCAATCCCGGATTTGTCGAGTTCGCCCAAGCCGAGTGCGACCATTTTGGCGTACTGAGCCTGGGTGGCTAGGGCCACGGGGAGGTGCAGACC
>CAMCIN010000046.1 GCA_945874745.1 Akkermansia muciniphila
CTCCAGCACGAGTTCCCGTGGCATGGGCGAGGATACAGGAAAGGTCTTCGGGCAGACAGCCCGCCTGCCCAAGAGCCGCACGCATTGCCCGCAGGGCTGCCGTCCCATCGGGGCGGGGTTGGGTGATGTGGTGGGCGTCGGTGGTGGCGCCGTGTCCGGCTATTTCGGCGAGAATCATCGCTCCGCGCCGCCGGGCGTGGGATTCCTCCTCCAAGAGCAGGACGCCCGCGCCTTCCGCGATCACAAACCCGTCACGGTCCCGATCAAAAGGGCGGGACGCCTCCCCTGGGGCATCGTTCCGTGTGCTCAAGGCTCGCATCGCACAAAAGCCACCCACGATCAGCTCGCAGATGGGCGCCTCGCTTCCTCCCGCCAGCACCGCGTCAGCCTCGCCCGCGCGGATGAGCCGGCACGCTTCGCCGATGGATTGGCTGGCCGTTGCACAGGCGGCGCCCACTGTCAGGCTCGGTCCTTCCAGACCCCATTCCCGCGCCACGAGGGCGGCCGCCATGTTGTTGCGGAGCATCGGAATGGCGAAAGGGGAGAGCCGTCGAGCGCCGGCCTCGGCGAGTACGCGATACTGCGCGGAGAGGGTCGTGATGCCGCCGTTTGAGGAGCCGATGACCACACCAATCCGCTGCGCGTCAAAGCCGCTATGGCCCAGCCCGGCTTGCAGAAAGGCTTCCCTTGCCGCAGCCACCGCAAACTGGCTGTAGCGGTCGGCATGGCGTGCTTCCTTGGGATGCTGGAAGCAGGCGAGGGGATCGAACTCTTTGACTTCGCCTGCAATCTGGGATCTGAAGTCTGAGGGATCAAAAGCCGAGATCCGCCGGATCCCGCAACTCCCCCGAAGCAGACCGTCCCAAAACGCTGCCACCGTCAGTCCCAGCGGCGTCACTGCCCCCATGCCGGTTACCACCACTCGGGTACGCGTGTTCATATAACAGATATCCCGTAGCGGCCGCTCACAGAGTGCTGCCGCTGCCGAAGAGACCCGCCGGCGCCGTTCGCAGGCAAGCGAGCCGGGGGCTTGTTTTGCGCCAGCGACACGCGGTGCGGGTGGAGGTTTCTGAAAGGATCATCTCCATGAGAGTCTCGCACCTCACTGCCGACGCGCCAGTTTGAAAGCCAGTCGGCCCATGCGACAGGGGCCCAGTGCAAGGGGGCGTTCTCAATGAAAACCTCTCGGAGGCTTCCTTCGCAACGGGGAGTAATCCCCAGATGACATAGAGATTCACAGCTACTGATTACTGGTTTCCCTCACCTGTAAAATACGTGGTATCTGTATATGTAATTCTGCATTAGCATTTTACGGGCTAAACTTTGAGTGTTCGCACGCTTTCCTTTACCGGCTTGGTTTTTAAAAAATCTGCGGACATCTGTGATATCTGCGGATAACCGTCCGTTCCCTTGGGGGAGGCGGCTCCCTTCCTACGTGGCAAGGATTGCCTTTACGACGTGGGCTTCCTCCACGCCGGTGAGGCGGACGTTGAGGCCACGAAACCTGTGTGTAAACTGCGCGTGGTCGATGCCCATGCAATGCAGAATGGTGGCGTGTAGGTCCCGGATGTGCACCGGATTTTCCACGATGTTATAACAGAAGTCATCGGTGGCGCCGTACTCGATCCCGCCCTGAATCCCTCCCCCCGCCAGCCACACAGTGAAGCTGCGCCCGTGATGATCTCGGCCCATGCCAGCGTCGCCAAGTTTGCCCTGACTGAAGACGGTCCGCCCAAACTCAGTGGTAAAAACAACCAGGGTATCATCGAGGAGTCCGCGTTGTTTGAGGTCCTTGAGCAAGGCGGCGGTGGGTTGATCAATATCTCTGCACTGGTTTGGCAGCTGTTTAGTGATAGCGATGTGTTGGTCCCAACCCCGGTGAAAAAGCTGTACGAAGCGCACATTGCGCTCAAGCAACCGCCTAGCCAGCAGGCAGTTTGCCGCGTAGCTGCCAGGCTTGTGGACTTCCGGCCCGTAGGATTCGAGCGTCTCAGTCGATTCGCCGCTGATATCGGCGAGATCGGGGACCGAGGTCTGCATCCGGTACGCCATTTCATAGGCTTTGATTCGCGTGATCGTTTCCGGATCGCCCAGGTCCTCCGCCCGCAAGGTATTCAGCTTTGCCAGATCATCCAGGGCGGCCCGCCGCTGGGCGGGTTCCACTCCCGGCGGGTTTTGCAAATAGAGCACGGGGTTCTTGCCTGGCCGCAGACCCACGCCCTGATGCGAGGAGGGCAAAAAGCCGCTGCCCCAAAGCCGAGAAAAGATCGGCTGCCCCGGGTTTTTGCCGGTGCCTTGGGAAACCATGGCAATGAATGCGGGCAGATTTTCATTCACGGTGCCAAGGCCATAGCTGACCCAGGCTCCCATGCTGGCATAGCCGGGGAGTTGGTTGCCGGTGTTCATGTAGGTGATGCCGGGATCGTGGTTGATCGCCTCAGTGTGCAGGCTTTTGACGATGCAGATGTCGTCCGCCAGGGTCTGGATGTGGGGCAGAAGATCGCTGATCCAAGTGCCGTGTTTGCCGCAACGTTTGCCGGTTTTTAAGGGCGGCACCACGGGATAGGCGCTTTGGCCGCTGGTCATACCCGTCAGGCGTTGGGTTCCTTTGATACTGGGCGGCAACTCTTTGCCGGCGTGCTCATGCAGCATCGGTTTGTCATCAAACAGATCCACGTGGGAAAGTCCGCCGCTCTGGAACAGGCAGAGCACCCTTTTGGCTTTGGGCGCAAACCGCTTGAAACCCCCAGGGACAGGACGGATGGATGCCTCCGTCGCCCCGAGGCTGCCGAGGGCGATGCTTCCGATGCCGCTGGAGATGCCTCCTAGAAAACGGCGTCTGTTCAAATCAAGGAAACGTTCTGCAATAGGATTCATAAGGATCTCCGGTTAGTTCCGAGTCACAGCTTCGCTCAGGTTCAAGATGAGGGAGGCGACCTGCATCCAGGCCGCGTGTTCCAGGGGGGACAGGCTGAGATCCCGGACGGACTCACCGACGCTTAAGGCCTTCTGCGCCCTGTCCGTTTTGGTTGCGTACCCCGCCCTTTCACGGGCAAGAGCGCCCTTGAGAATGTGGAGTTCTTCGGGTTTTGGATCGCGCGAAATCGCCTCGGCGAATGCCCAACGAAGCCTCGTTGAGTCGCTCCCTGGTTGGTGCAGCGTCCGTTGGGCAAGGGCCCGCGCCGCCTCCACAAACTGCGGATCATTGAGGGTGACGAGCGCCTGAAGCGGTGTGGTCGTGTTGCCCCTGGAAACGGTGCAAACCTCACGGTTTGGTGCGTCAAAAGCGCTCATGTTTGGCGGGGCGGCCGTGCGTTTCCAGTACGTGTACAGACTGCGCCGGTAGAGCTTCTCACCGTGGTCTTGGACAAATGTCTGGGCGGTTGCAGGAGAGCTTCCATAGTGGCTTACCTCTCTCCATAAATCTCCTGGGCTGTATGGGTTTACACTCGGGCCACCGATGTATTCCGTGAGCAGGCCGCTGGTTTTGAGGACGGCGTCCCTGACGAGTTCCGCAGGCAGGCGGAAACGCGGGCCGCGGGCCAGGAGCCGGTTTTGAGGATCGCGTTCAAGGAGCTCCTTTGAGGCCACGGAACTCTGGCGGTAGGTGTCGCTCAGAACGAAGCGCTTGAGCAGGTGTTTTACGTCCCAGCCGCTTTCTGTAAATTCCGATGCCAGCCAATCCAGCAGTTCCGGATGAGTGGGCCATTCACCCTGCGCGCCGAAGTCTGCGGGTGTGGCCACAATCCCGATTCCAAAGAACATCTTCCAAAACCGGTTGACCGCGACTCGCGCCGTGAGGGGGTTGTCCTTCATGATGAGCCATTGGGCAAGCCCGAGTCGATTTGCGGGCGCGCCCTCCGGCATCGGCGGCAGCGCGCGGGGGGTTCCCTCGGCTACCTTGAGCGTCGGCTTCGCGTAATCCCCGCGCTCCAGAATGAAGGTCTCCCGTGGCTTTTCGGCCACATTCATCACCATGGTTGGAAAATCCTGCGTCAAGGAGGCCAGTCGTTCCTCAAGGTTTGCGAGGTCGGTGCGGGCGCGCGCCAAGGCTTCGGAGTGTGTGGCGCAGTAGTTCCACAAGCCGGCTTTCTGCGCCGGGCTGCGCTGCTCGCTGGGCGACCTCAAAATGCGAATGATCTCCGCGGGCAGGTCGCTGTCATCATCGGTACCTGTAATGGCAGCCAACTCGATGTGTTCGGGGGTCAGCTTGCTGCCGTGGCCGAAGACCAACTGAGTGGTCAGAAACGGGGTCCTTACGGGGTCGATTGGTTCGCTAAAAGTGACAGTGAGGCGCACCGGGCCTTCACTGGCGAGAGCCGGGGACCACCCACTGTCATTGCGTGGATCCAGACAGCCCGATGGGGGGTACTTCTCTTCCCAACTGTTTGCGGAGGTCCTAGCTATGGGCTCAAGCTTGTGCAGGTTGATTTGATCGCTCGCAATCGCCCCACTCGTCGCAGAGAGGGAGGTAAGCATGAAGCTGCCCTTCATCTTTGGCGGAGTTGCAGCGGGGGCCTCCTTCTTTTTGGCCGGCCGCTTGTCCTCCGGCCCGTGGCCCCAGCCCCCTCCGGGAAGGGTCGCCACGGGATGCACTGTAATCCGCAATCCGGTGATGGGTTTGGCCACCTTCGGCAGTAGCATTGAAACATCGAATGCGCCCATTTCGATCGCCTGCTTCAGCCGCACGCTGCTCCCGTCGATTTCGATGCCGCCTCCCCGGTTCGGCGTCGAGACTTTGAGGATCTCCGCGGGATGTGCCTCGAAATCGAGCCCTTGTTTGGAGAGAAGCGTCTGCTGGCGATTTTCCCAGTCGGAAAGGATCTTGGCGTCCGGACGGGCGAGGGTTGCCCGCAGGCTTGAAATCCGAGCCCGCAGCGCCGGCAACTCCTCTGTTTTGAGAGGCGTCTTCGCCTCGATAAACGGCCCTGGATTGATGCCAGCGTTGCCGTCCAGGCCTTTATCACCTAGAGAATTAAAGAAGGCAAAGAGTTGGAAGTACTCTTTCTGCGTGATGGGATCGAATTTGTGGTCGTGACACTGCGCGCAGCCGAGGGTCAGGCCCAAGACTGCTTCCCCGAGCGTCTTGACCCGGTCTGCGTTGTAGTTGGTCAAGTTTTCCTCCGGGATGGTCCCCCCTTCATGGGTGACCATGTTGTTGCGCTGAAAACCCGTCGCAATCAAATCGGCGGTGGTTCGCTCCGGCAACAAGTCCCCCGCGATCTGTTCCAGCAAAAAGCGGTCGTACGGCTTGTTGTCGTTGAACGCCTGAATCACCCAGTCCCGCCAAAGCCACATGTGCCGGCCGCCGTCGATGGAGAAACCATTGGTGTCGGCATAGCGGGCCGCATCGAGCCATTCTAAAGCCATGCGTTCGCCGAAATGCGCGGACTTAAAGAAGCGATCCACCAACGCTTCATAGGCATTCGGACTGGGATCGTTCACAAACCGGGAAACCTCCATGGAGTTCGGGGGCAGTCCGGTCAGGTCAAGGGAGAGGCGGCGGATCAGGGTGGCTCTATCGGCTGGGGGAGCGGCGGTGAGGCCCTCTTCGGTGAGCCGTTTGCGGATGAGCGTGTCTATGGCGTGCACGGCTTCGAAGGGGGACCGCTTTGGGGGCAGGAAGGACCAGTGGCCGTCGTATTTAGCCCCCTCTTCGATCCAGCGCTTGAGCTTCTGTTTGTCGCTGGGTGTCAGCTTTAGGTGCGATTTGGGCGGCGGCATGAGTTCGTCGGCGTCCTCACTGGTGATGCGCTTCCAGGCGTCGCTGTTGTTTAAGTCGCCGGGTTTCAGCGCGATGACCCCGTCGCGGTCCGCGTAGGCTTCTTCCGCGACATCCATCCGTAGTTTGGCTTTGCGCCCCTTTTCATCAAAGCCGTGACAGGAAAAACAGTTCTCTGAAAGGATCGGGCGGATGTCCCGGTTGTATTCCAGAGGGGCTGCTTGCAGGAGGGCGGGCGTGGCAACGGAGATCCAGAGGGCGATGTGTCTCATGGGGTTTGGGCAGGGCAACGGGAGTGTTGGAGGAAGCGGTTTGTGGCGGCGGTCGCGTTTGTCGTGTTCAGGGGTCAGGCGCCGCTTTGGCTGGGAAAGAGGCTCCGGCTTCCGCAGGCGCGGGTCGCCACCAGACAGACAAGTGCGAAACAGGGGGCGCCTTGGATCCCAAATAATTCAGCAGCGAGAAAAATCCCGGCAACCGGTGTGTGGCTCGCCGCAGCAAACACGGCGACGAAGCCGAAAGCTGCAAAGGCGGCAGGCTCCAGGCCGAGGGCGGTTGCGAGGACGTTCCCAAAGGTGGCTCCCACAAAGAAGAGGGGGGTGACTTCGCCTCCCTTGAACCCGCCACTGAGACACAGGGCGGTGAGTATCAGTTTATGGAGCCAACTGAACGCGTGTACGCCGCCCGGGTGGAAGGCGGAGCCCAGTGTTATCGCGTTCGGGCTGGGGCTCCAGACACCCAAGCCGAGGTAGTCTGTGGTGACGGAAAATTGCGCCAGCAGGGCGAGTGCGGTGCCAGCGAGGAGCGGCGGCATCCACCAATGCCGAGCTTTTTGAAAAAGGGTTTTGAGGGTCTCTGCAAGCCAAAGGTAGAGCAGCGCGAGCCATCCGCTGCCCAGGCTGATTAGCAGCAGCGCCGCGACAAAGGAGGGCTGCAGGAGACTGTTCCAGTTTGGCAGAACCGAAGGGTAGGTGGCGTGATGTGTCCCCCAGGCGCGGCAGGCGGCGTCCCCGGCAAAGCCGGAAAGGAGGCACAGCGGCAGGAAGCGGAGCCGCCAGTGCTTTGGGCTGGGGGCCTCAAGCGCAAACACCGCCGCAGCTAGCGGGGTCCCGAAAATCGCACCAAACCCCGCGGCGATTCCCGCCAGAAGCAGGGGACGCTGGTAGCCGGGGGAAAGGCGGAAGAACCGTTGCAAGACGGCGGCGAGGCCACCAGCGATCTGGACGGCGGCGCCCTCGCGACCGACCGAGGCACCGCACAGGTGGGCGGCGGTGCTGGTGAGAAAGATGAGCGGCGCCATCCGTTGGGGAACTTCGCCGTTTTGCCGGGTTATCCGTTCGAAGAGGAGGTCGTTGCCTCGGACGCACTGGTCTGGGCGGCACCGGTAAACCGCGGCAGTGAGAATGGCAATAGCGGGGGCGGCAAACAGAAACGCCGGGTGGCCAAAGCGCAAAGCGGTGGCCCACTCCAAACTTCGAGCAAAGGCCGCGCAGAACGAGCCCGCAAGGGCGCTCAGCAGGAGCGCCAGCGCGGTACAGCGTGCGCCAAAGGCCAAGGAGGAATCCACGGTTTCTGAGAAAGTTCTACCGGCCTGCGTAGGGGGTGGAGTGGCGTCTGTGTTCGATAAATTGCTGGGTATAGCGGGAGGCCAGCTCAGGGCTGCGGAGGATGAGGATATTCTCCGCATTGCTCTCCTCGGCGGCTTTGGTGAAGTTAAAAGAGCCCGTGATTACAGTGGCTTCGTCGAGGATCATCACCTTGTTGTGGGCGATTGCGTGCTTCTCGTCGAGCCAGGTGGGGATGCCTGCGTGCGCGACAAAGTCAGCTGCGGAATACTTCCCGGTTTTGTTGCTTTTGTCCAAAACGACTTCGATGAGTACGCCACGGCGTGCCGCCTCGACAAGGGCTGCCGCAATCGGTGCCGATGTAAACGAGTAGGCCTGTATCAGGATGCTTTGTCGGGCGGCTTTGAGCTCTCTGACGATGGCCTGTGTGCAGCCTCCCTTTGGTGAAAAATAGGTCTCGGGGAGCGGAATCGTGCCGGAGGGAGTCGCGGTTTGTCGATAAGGCTGCGCCGGTGAGGTAGCAGGTGCGGTTGGGGCCGCAAACAAGCGGTCAAGGAAGCTTCGGGGCTCTGCCCTGAGGGGGGACCCTAGGAGGTTGGCAAAAAGGAATAAGACGTAAGGAAAGGGACGCATAGGGTGGCGGGCCGAGTGTCCCAAGGCTGCCGGAGCGTGGAGCAAGGGGCGAGCAGGTTCGCTTGCAGATCGAGCTGGAGTGTTGCAAGCCTAGGAGGATGCGAGCGTATCCCCGGTCGGTTTTGTTTTGCACGATGGCTGCGGCGGGTGTCTGGCCGTTGTTTGCTGGTTGTTCTGCTCTGGCTCGTAAGCCGGCAGAGAACAAGGGTGAGAAGGCGGCCAAGGCGGAGACGGAGAAGCAACTGCCAGAGCCGGCGTGGAACGAGGCGATCATTGAAGCGATCGGCAGCATGCCCATGGGTGGGGGCTACGGAACAGGGGTGGATGCGCGGGACGCTCTGATGGCTGCCGTTGCCTGGGAGGAGGGGAAGCCGGCGCTGCGACCGGCCAAGGCGATTCCAAGCTTTTGTTCGGGAGGGACCTATTTGGTGTTTCTGGTCGCGCTGGCCAGGGAGCAGCGCGCCGGCAGGGTGTCGCTTTCGCCGGAAGCGTGGCGGGCGCTCATGGTAGAGGGGCAGGCGGATGGGGTCGGAGTGTGGGGTAGGTGGAATGCCAATGGCCCAGGCACGGGGCGTCTGTTTGAAGAGACGGGCGCGGGGCGCAACTTTACGGAGTTGAAGGAGGCGCGGCGCGGGGACTTCCTGAAGATTTTCTGGAATGACTCGATCGGGGCAACGGAGCGCGGGCACTCCGTGGTTTTCCTAGGCGTTGAGAAAGAAAAGGGGGAGGAGATGGTCTCCTTTTGGAGTAGCAACCAGCCGGGGGGATACGGAAGCAAGCAGGTGCCGCGCTCCAAAATAAAGCGCATGCTTTTTTCCCGTTTGGAGTATCCAGGCCGGCTTGAAGAAGTGCCTAGGTTGCCGGCGAAGGATGCATTTTTAGCGAGTCTGGAGGAAAAAAGTGCTTCTCCCGCGGAAGCTGCCAAGGCGGTCGGTCTGAAGCGCTGGTAGGGAGACAGATTCGCCGCTGCATAGGAGGCATCTGCCTTCGGGTTTGGCGTGACGAGCCGGGGGAAGCCGTTAGGATACGCGAAATCCAACAGAGCAGGACGCTGGCCGGGAGGGAGGGGTATCAGAATTGCCTCACCTGATCGTAATAGAGCTTAACTTTGATGGCTCGGATACCGACTAGTGCAACCAAAGGAACTCACGTGAATATGGAACCCGAACAAGCCGTTTCCTGGTTTAGGAGAGCTGCCGAACTTGGAAGTGCTGACGGCATGTGCAGCCTTGGGTTGTGCCATTATCAAGGAATCGGTGTCGACCGTGACCTGATCCAGGCGGTGCGCTGCTTCCAGAAGGCGGCGGTGGGCGGAAGCGTGCGTGGCATGTTCAACTTTGGATTCTGCCTGTATCAGGGCAGCGGCATCCGGAGGGATTATGAACAGGCCGCCTCCTGGTACATGCGCGCGGCGGACGCCGGTCATGTTGATTCCATGTACCACTTAGGACGCTGCTTTTTTACGGGAAACGGGGTGCTCAAGGAGATGGAATCCGCGGCTTACTGGTTTCGCCGGGCAGCCGATGCCGAAAATGTATTGGGAATGGTCAGTTTGGGAATCTGCTTCTACGAGGGGCGCGGGGTCGAGAGAGACACCGTCAGCGCTGTGGAGTGGTTTAGGAAAGCCGCCGACCTCGGCGCCGCCGACGGACTCAACAGTCTAGCCGTCTGTTCTTTGTGGGGTGAGGGAGTAGAGGAGGACCCGGTTGCTGCGATTTCGCTGTTCGAGCAGGCCGCTGGTCTTGGGAATGGGGCGGCGATGGTGAACTTAGGGCACTGCTGTTACTGGGGCATGGGTTTGGACCGGAATGTGGATGCAGCCAAGGAGTGGTATTCCAAGGCCGCCGACAGTGGCGACGTGTACGGAATGTTCTACCTCGGAAATGTCCAGTGTGAGAAAGTCAGCACCAAGCATACGGAGCTTTCGGTGCCTTGGCAGCGGCAGGCCCAGGAGCAGGAACTGCTCATGGGGGTCAGTTCCTGGCCGATTCCCATCACGCGCGGCGGCACTCCCGACGCGCTGGCAGTACCTGTGTTGGAGTTGCCCGCCGAGGCGGAAGGCTTCCAGAACACCTACAACTAGGCCGGCACCTGGCGCCCGTCAGGGGCAGACCGTTGAGTGTCCATGGCCCTGACATGGGTTGAAACACCCGCGCGCTGACTCCTCGCGGACAGGGTGTTTGGCGGCAGATTTGACGGATACGGAGAGGTGATTCATGGTTTTTAGCACCTGTTAAATCTTTGGTGTCTCCGCGTGTCATTCTGAAAAAAGGGGTTGTGAGCCCGTTAAGAATGGAATCGTGAGGTTGCCTTCCGGAACAGATGTTCATTTGACATTGAACACGCTGGCCCGGTGTTTCGGCGCCACCGGAGCAGAGGTTCGGTTGGAGCGATACGCTCGTTGGGGAGACGCCTCTTCTTCGGGAAGCGCACCAAATGGGCGGTTTGATGTCCGAAACTTCAACGGATTTGGGATACGATTGCGCGGGTCCTCTTTCTGAAGGAATGTTCGTGGTCGTTGGTTGAGATGCCTTCGCGAAGGCGCTTTAAGGGGGCGTTGCCTTGACTCTGGGGCGGGCACTGGGAAACCTAGAGCACTATGTCCGATGCGCCAGCGGCACCACACCGCGATTTTATCCGTGAACTGATTGACGCCGACGTCGCCGCCCAGCGCAATGAGGGCTGGGTGATCACACGGTTTCCCCCCGAGCCCAACGGCTATCTGCACATCGGCCACGCCAAGAGCATCTGTTTGAACTTTGGGTTGGCCTTGGAACACGCGCCAAAGTCGCGCTGCCACCTTCGGTTTGACGATACCAACCCCACCAAGGAGGAGGTGGAGTATGTGGAAAGCATCCAGACCGACGTGCAATGGCTAGGCTTCAGTTGGGGCAAGCACCTGCACTATGCTAGCGACTACTTCGAAACCCTTTACGGGTACGCGCAGCAACTCATCAGCAAGGGGCTGGCCTATGTGGACGAACAATCTCCGGAGGAGATGCGTGCCAACCGTGGTTCGCTGACCGCCCCAGGCATCCCTAGTCCCTGCCGCGAGCGTTCCGCAGCAGAAAACCAAGCCCTTTTTGCTGAAATGCGGGCCGGAAAATTCAAAGAAGGCGCGTGCGTGTTGAGAGCCAAAATTGACATGGCCTCGCCCAACATGAACCTGCGCGATCCCGTGCTTTACCGGATCCTGCATGCCCACCACCACCGGACCGGCGACGCCTGGTGCATCTACCCGATGTACGACTTTGCGCATCCCCTGAGCGATGCCCTGGAACAGATCACCCATAGCCTGTGCACGCTCGAGTTTGAGCACCACCGTCCTCTCTACGAGTGGCTCATTGAGCATGTGGATGGCCTGCCAGGACACCCCTACCAGCGCGAGTTTGCCCGTCTTAACCTTACTTACACGGTCCTAAGCAAGCGGAAGCTCCTCGAGTTGGTCAAAGACGGCTTGGTCACAGGCTGGGACGACCCCCGGATGCCAACCATCAGCGGAATCCGTCGCAGAGGCTACACGCCGGCTGCCGTCCGTCAGTTTTGTGAAACCGTTGGGCTCACCAAGTTTCCCTCTCTCACGGAATTGGCGCTGCTCGAGCATTGTGTGCGCGAGGATCTCAACCGGGTCGCCAACCGTGTGTATGTGGTGCTTCGCCCGATCAAGGTTGTGTTGACCAACTATCCCGAGGGGCAGGTGGAATTTATTGAACTGACCAACAATCCGGAAAACCTGGAGGCAGGTAAGCGCTCGGTGCCGTTGAGCCGGGAGCTTTACATCGAGGCGGATGACTTTCGCGAGGAGGCTGCGGCGGACTTTTTCCGGCTGGTACCTGGCGGCGAGGTGCGCCTGAAGTACGCCTTCTGTATCATCTGCCAAGAGGTCGTGAAAGACGCCGCGGGTCAAGTCGTCGAGCTGCATTGCACCTACGATGAGGCGACCCGGCACGGCGCCAAGCCGGTGGGGCGCCCCAAGGTAAAGGGGACCATCCATTGGGTAAGTGCCGCCCAGGCCGCTGACGTGGAGGTGCGCCTTTATGACAAACTCTTTACCGAACCCCAGCCAGAGGAGGCGGCGGGGGAGGGCGGCGATTTCAGACAGTTTGTGAACCCGGCTTCCATGGAGGTGCTTACGGCCAAGGCGGAGCCTTCGGTCCAGCACGCCCTGCCGGGGGCGCTCTACCAGTTTGAACGTGTCGGCTATTTCTGCGCGGACACGAAGGAGAGCAAGCCCGGTGCTCCGATCCTGAATCGGACGGTCGCGCTCAAGGACAGCTTTGCCAAGGGAAAGTAGCGCGCCCTAGCGAGCGGTCACCCCCCCCGAATAAGAAACGCCGCCGTGAATAAATCACGGCGGCGTTGGCTTGTTGATTTTTAACTCTGACGAGGCGGAGGGTTTAGCGGATGAACAGCATCTCTTGATACGTGGGCAGCGGCCAAACGTCGTTCGGCACGACTGTCTCAAGGGCATCTACGGTTTTGCGCAGCGACAGCAGCGCTGGCAGGACCTTGTAGGTCCAATCGCCGATTTCTTGGGCGGCGCCATGGACTTCCTGGAGCTGTGAGATGTGCGCTTCGAGGTCTGCCACAAGCCCGGCGACCTTGTGCAGCGTCGCGGTGGGGGCCGCCACTCCGGCGGCCTTGAGCTTCGCTGCCCCTGCGGCCAGTTCTGCTGCGTAGTGGGCTGCAACCGGGAAGATCTGGGTCTGCGCGATCTCCTCGCCCACACGGGCTTCCACGTTTACCTGCTTGATGTACTGCTCTGCCACGATTTCGTAGCGGCTGTGCAATTCTTCATGGGAGAGCACTCCGTACTTCTCAAACACTTCCGAAACGTGGGGCTCAAGCATCTGCGGCAGTGCTTCCGCCGTTGTCTTGAGGTTGAGCAGGCCGCGCTTGGCTGCCTCTGCGTGCCACTCCTGGGAGTAGCCGTTTCCGTTGAAGATGACCCGACCGTGCTGGTCCATGATCTCCTTGAGAACGGACTGGATCGCGGCATTCAAGTCCGGTGCGCCTTCGAGTTTCCCGGCGACGTAGTCCAAGGAATCCGTCAGGATCGTGTTGAGAGCTGCTAGCGCGGTCCCGATGGCCTGACTGGAACCCACTGCGCGGAATTCAAACCGGTTGCCCGTGAAGGCAAACGGAGAGGTGCGGTTCCGGTCCCCTGCGTCCTTGGGCAGGTTGGGTAGCACGTCGACTCCGATGTGGAGCACCCCGCGCGAGCGGGAGCTCGTGGCCCCTCCACCCTTGATCTGCTCGAAGACATCCCCAAGTTGGTCACCCAGATACACTGAGATGATTGCAGGGGGCGCTTCATTTGCACCCAACCGGTGGTCGTTGCTGGCGGTGGCGATCACGGCCCGCAGCAGGCCCGCGTACTTGTCGACGGCGCGGATGACCGCCCCGGCAAAGACGAGGAACTGCGCGTTCTCATGGGGGGTGTCCCCCGGATCCAGCAGGTTGCCTTGGGTCGCGTTGCCAAGGGACCAGTTGACATGCTTGCCGGAACCATTCACGCCGGCGAAAGGTTTTTCGTGCAGCAGGCAGACCAAGCCATGGCGATCCGCCACCTTCTTGAGCACCGTCATCACCAGCTGCTGGTGGTCGGAAGCCACGTTGGCGAATTCAAACAGAGGCGCGATCTCAAACTGCCCCGGGGCGACTTCGTTGTGGCGGGTCTTGGAGGGGATGCCCAGCTTGTAGAGCTCCCTGTCCACCTCGCACATGAACGCCAACACACGCTCCGGAATGACGCCAAAGTAGTGGTCCTCAAATTCCTGGCCCTTGGGAGGCTGGGCGCCAAAAAGGGTGCGCCCAGCGGCCTGCAAGTCGGGTCGGCTGTAGAAGAAGTGCTTGTCTACGAGGAAGTACTCCTGCTCGGGGCCTGCCGTGGCGGAGACATGAGCGATCTCCTTGTGTCCAAAAAGGGCGAGAATCCGGCGCGCCTGCTTGTCCAGAACCTGCATGGACTTGAGCAGAGGCGTCTTTGTATCGAGCGTTTCTCCCGTCCAAGACACGAAGGAGGTCGGAATGCAGAGCGTGTTGCCGTTGACGCCTTCGAGCAGGTAGGCGGGGCTGGTCGCGTCCCAGGCGGTGTAGCCGCGGGCCCGGTGCGTGGCACGGATGCCGCCGTTGGGGAACGAGGAGGCGTCGGGCTCGCCCTGGACGAGAACCTTGCCCTTGAACTTGGAGATCGCTTCCCCGGTAGCGGTATTTTCGTAGAAGGAATCGTGCTTCTCTGCCGTCGCGCCCGTCAGCGGGTAGAACACGTGGGCGTAATGGGTAGCCCCCTTGCTCACTGCCCAGATGCGCATCGCATCCGCCACCTCATCCGCCACCTCTTCAGAAAGCTTGTGCCCAGACTGGATGGTTTTCAGCAGGGACTGGAAGGTGTCCGGCTTCAACGTTTCCTTCATCACCGACAGGCTGAAGGTGTTTGAGCCGAAAACGCTCTTGGGTGATTCGTCTGCGAAGTTGACTGTCGACTCCGCGGGGGTGCGGCCAACGATGGCGGCTATGGCGCCGGCCCGGCCTGTGGGTGTTGTCATTCTTGGTTTGAGCTAAGGGTTCAGAGGCACAAATTACATCCTAAGGCCGCTGTGCCCCCCTTGCGAAGGGACTGCGGCGTGCCGAATCGAACTTAAGCATTCAGCGTGCCAACCTCAATGTCCCATATCAACACGCTTGCGCCTGCTCTTTTTTAGGGGAGCTGCATTTTTTTGCCGCTGCCCTTCCCGCAGCGCCCAGCCTTGCGGTTGTGTTTTTTTGTTCAGTCTGGCCGAATCGAGCCAGACTGGAGCGCGGCCCGCAGCAGCGTTTGCATTTGCCCCTCTCCAATCCAGCGCGTTGTTTCGCCGCTTTTGGAGGGAAGAAAGTTGTCACGCACCCCGGCAAACAGGCGGCCCTCGATCTCCACCCACCCAGTGCCCGTCACCTCGTGCCCCCAGGAAAGACGGGGTTTTTGCGGCAACCGCACCAAACAGGAGAGCAGCACGGGTCTTCCTTCTGCCGTCTCACGCCTGAGTACTTCGCCGGAGAAGCGCTCCAGGACCGTTTCCAGCGGGATTCCTTGGGCTGCCGCATCCTTTTGCAGGCCGTCCCGCAGGTCTGCGGGAAAGGCGCCGCTCAAGGGCATGCCGTTCTCCGTGAATCCATCCCGGTCGGGGATTTCCTGCATCCGCAATCGGCCTCTGAGGCGGGTGGTAATCAGCCGTAAGTCCGTACTGGGGCCAGCCGTACCGGTTGTTCCCGCCCAGTTTTGCAGGCCCTTACTCGCCCAGAAGCCGATGAGGTTTGCGGCCGCCGTGGGCACGCAGCCGGAGGCGATTTCGGGCGCCGAGTTTCCCTGAACTGGAAACTGTTGCTGGTTGGGGACGTTCCGCAGAAGGACGCCCCTGCCAGGTTTGGGCAGGCAGCGCGCCTCTGGAGCGTCCCAGGCGAAGTCCACCAGGGGGGACTCAGGGGAATCCTCCCACATCAGGTAGCCGTTGACTCCCTCAGCTGCTGCTACTTCCACGACCCAGACTGGCGGAAGTCCGGAATTGTAGATCTGTCCGGGGCTTTGTTCGACCCTCCGAGGAGGGGAGCAGACAAGGCCTCTCCATGCTGGCGGTTCAAAGGCCTCGGCCAGGGCGGCTACAAGGGTGGCGGCTCGCTTTGCCGGGTCCAATTCCGCGGCGGGGCACGCCGGAAAGCTGGAAGCGGAAAGGAGCAGCAGCGAGAGGAGTGGAAGGTTGCGCATGGCGGGGGAGTGATGGGGGGCGCTGGAAACAGAGTGCAGTAGGGGGCGCGGGGGACCGGGAAATCTCACCCCGAGCGGAACTTTCCAGCCGCGGGTGTTGCATTCAGGGACAGGGCGAGGCTTGTTCTGCTCAATGATCGTAGGAATCGACCTTGGAACCACCAATTCACTGATTGGGGTGTATGACGCGGGATTTGTCACGCTGATTGCGGACTCCGGAGGCGCGCGCCTGACGCCCTCGGTGGTGCATTATCCCAAGGAAGGGGGGCCACTGGTGGGGCGGCCTGCGGCGAATCTACGCGTGCTCGAGCCGGAGCGGACCCTTTTTTCTGTAAAACGGTTCATGGGCCGACGGGGCGGGGAGGAGGCCTCGGTGATGCCCTACCGGGTGGTGGGGGAGGCGGGGGCGCCGGTGCGACTGGTTGCCGGGGATATGGTGTTGAGTCCGGAACAAGTGGCGGCGGAGATTTTGCGAAAGCTCAAGGCGGACGCGGAGCAGGCCCTTGGGACGGCGGTGGAGAAGGCGGTCATTACCGTGCCCGCGTACTTTAACGACGCACAGCGCTCGGCCACAAAGAAGGCGGGCGAACTTGCCGGCTTTGAGGTGGTGCGGATCCTAAACGAACCGACGGCAGCTGCGCTTGCCTACGGGCTGGAGCGCCGCGGAGAGCGGACCCGTGTGGCAGTCTACGACCTGGGAGGCGGAACCTTTGACATTTCCATTCTGGAGCTTACTGGGGGGGTCTTCCAGGTCCTTTCGACCAACGGCAATACGAGTCTTGGAGGGGATGACGTGGACTCCGCTCTGGTGGCATTTTTAGAGGAGAAACGGGGCATCCGGATTGGGGATCCGGCCACCCGTGCGCGGGTGCTGGAGGCGGTGGTGGACGCCAAGCACAGGCTTTCCGAGGCAGAAGAGGTGCTCCTTTCTCTGCCCTTTTTGGGGGGCGGCGCCTCCAAGGAGGTCCATTTGAGCCGGGCCGACCTGGAGCGGGTAGCCCTCCCTTTGCTGGAGCGGACTCGCGCACATTGTCTTCGTGCAATGGCAGATGCGCAGCTTGAGAACGGGCCTTTGCAGGAGCTGCTTCTGGTCGGGGGAAGCACCCGGATGCCACTGGTGCGGCGGCTGGTGGCCGAGTGGTTTGGGTTAGAGCCAAACTGCAGTCGCAACCCGGATGAAGCGGTGGCGGAGGGAGCCGCCCTGCAGGCTGCGATTTTGGGGGGGACCCTGCGCGAGGTGGTTCTTTTGGATGTCACGCCACTCTCGCTGGGGATCGAGACCTTTGGCGGGCTTATGAACGTAATCCTGCCGCGCAATAGCACGATCCCGTGCAAGGCTGGGGAAATGTTTACAAACGCTTTGGCCGGACAGCGGTCAATGTTGTTGCGGGTACTCCAAGGCGAGCGGGAGATCGCCAACGACAACTGGGAACTGGGCCGCTTCGAGCTGCCTTTTGAGCCCCTGCCCAAGGGCCAGGCCCGCGTGGGAGTGCAGTTTGAGATTGATGCCAACGGAATTTTACAGGTGCTGGCGCGCGATGTGGCAACCGGCGAGCAACGGGTGGTGGAGCTGGCTAGCGCGGTGGAGGTGAGCGACGAGGCGGTGGAAAAGATGCTCGAAGACGCTCTGGAAAACGCGATGGACGACATGAACGCCCGCGCCTTTACAGAGGCCCGGCTCAAGGCTGAGGAGATGCTTCCTTCCTTGGAAAAGGCGTTGCTTCTGGCTGGTGGGCTGTTGCAGGAGTTTGAGCGAAAGCACATTGAAACCTGCGCCGCCGAAGTGCGCCGCCTCTTGGATGGGGGCGCTGCTCCGCCGCTCAAACGAGCGGTCGCGGCGCTCGACGAGGCCACTCAGACGCTGGCGGCGCACCTCATGGAGCAGGCTCTCCAACAGGCCGCCAGTGCGCGCCCGCAGGCTTAAGCGCGAACAGGTGTTTCCGGGCTGTTGAGCGGGACTGCTCCCCGGCCCAAGCCGCTGCGGGCGCTTCAGTGCGTATGGCCGAGGGTGCGGCGCCTCAACCGTGCTGCGCTCTACCCGCTAAATCCGGGCGTGCGCCCTATTCGAGATCGTCGTCCGCAGCACCACGCTTGTTGGTGAGGCCGCGGAGTTTTCCTTCGATAAAGGCGTCGATGTCACCGTCCATCACCCCGGGGATGTCGCTGGACTGCACCCCTGTGCGCAAATCCTTGATCATCTGGTAGGGCTGGAAGACGTAGGAGCGGATCTGCGAGCCAAAGGCAACGTCCGCCTTTTCACCGTACTGCCGTTCAATTTCAGCCGAGCGCTTGTCGAGCTCCACCTGCTTGAGCTTGGCGGAGAGCATGCGCATGGCCAAGTGCTTGTTCTGCATCTGCGAGCGCTCGCTCTGGCAGGCGGCGACGAGTCCCGACGGCCTGTGCCGGATGCGCACTGCGGTTTCCACCTTGTTGACGTTTTGCCCGCCTTTACCGCCCGCCCGGTAGGTGTCCACCTCGATGTCGGCTTCATTGATTTCCACGGGGGCGCTTTCGGGGAGGTCCGGCACCACGTCGACCCCCGCAAAGGAGGTGTGGCGCCGCTTGTTGGAGTCAAAGGGGGAAATCCGTACAAGGCGGTGCACGCCGCGTTCCGTGGCGAGGTATCCAAAGGCAAACTCGCCCGTAACCCGGATGGTGGCGGATTTGATGCCGACTTCCTCCCCGTGTTGGAGGTCGATGATGGCGGTCTGGTAGCCGCGGCGCTCGCACCAGCGCTGGTACATGCGCAGGAGCATGTCGGCCCAGTCGCAGGCCTCCGTGCCGCCTGCACCCGATTGGACCGAAAGAAACGCTGAACAGCGGTCGTTCGGCCCGGAAAGGAGCATGCGCACCTCAAATTGGTCCAGCGCGCGAGTGAAGCTATTGAGCTCGGCCTCGACTTCGGCGGCGGCTTGCTTTTGATCCGGTTCCAAGGTCGCCAATTCCAGCAGGACCTCCAAATCCGCGATTTGCCGGATGAGTCCGACCATCGGATTGATCTTGGCGCGCAATGTGGAAACTTCTTCGACCTGCTGTTGGGCGCGGTCTTTGTGGTCCCAGAAGTCTGGGGCGCTCATGCACTCCTCGATGGCCGCCAAGCGCGCTTGCAGTCCGGCTAAGTCAAAGATACCTCCGGAGTTCGTTGACTCGGGAGCGGAGCGGAGCGAGGTCGAGAGCGGAGAGATCGAGGGACATGGAAAGTGGTGGTGGTTTAGAGGGGCCGTTCTTACTTCGCCGCTCGGCTCGAGACTGCGGGAAGCGGCAGGGTAAATGTTGAACTACCGGGCGACAAGGAGGGCGAAACGGGTCGAATCCGGGATGTTTTGCTCAAGGGCAGGGGAACATGGACTTGGTTCAAGTAAAACACGCATCCATTTCCACGTCCGTCCCAGTTCTTCTGAAAACGACTTTTCCCAGTTGTGATGGCGCTCTTGTGACGAACGGAAGAGACCGGACGGAAGCTGCCAGTCAAAAGCGTTTCCGCCGACTGGAGGAGTGCTTTCGCTCGTCAGCGCTTGGCTGTCTCGAATCGGAAAAGCGTCTCGCCTTCCTCCTTCAGGTCCAGCCTGTCCCGGGCAATGAGGCTCAGATATTCCGGATTGGTGCGGAGGAGCCTTTCCTCGCGTTCATGCCGCTGCAAAACAGATTTACGTTCAGCCAGCTTGGCTTCTAGATCTTGAATCTGTGCCTGCATCTCGTTGCGGCGAGTGGTCTCGGGCAAATACCGGATGGCAAGGGTGGTCACGACGAGCACGACAATAGCCCCGGATACGGCTCGGTTTAGAGAAGTCCAAACCGGCCGCGCCGCTGCGGTATTATGCTCGAAGAACTGGTCGCTCACGCCCGCATTTTTCCTCCGTAAACCGCATTGTCACCCAGTTGCTCCTCAATCCGGAGCAGTTGGTTGTACTTGGCCACTCGGTCCGTGCGGCACAGGGAACCCGTCTTGATCTGGCCGGCGTTTGTCGCAACGGCGATGTCCGCGATCGTGGTGTCCTCAGTTTCACCCGAGCGGTGCGAAATGACCGCAGTGTAGCGGTTTTCCTTCGCCAGCTCGATGGCGTCCAAGGTCTCAGTCAGGGTGCCGATCTGGTTGACCTTGACCAAAATGGAGTTGGCAATGCCAAGGTCGATGCCCTTTTGAAGGAAGCTGGTGTTGGTGACGAAGAGATCGTCGCCAACGAGCTGCGTGTTGTGGCCGAGCGCGACCGTGAGCGCCTTCCAGCCGTCCCAGTCGTTTTCCGCGCAACCGTCTTCAATGGAGATGATCGGGAACTGCCTCTGCAGCTCTGCATAGTAGGCCACCAATTCAGCGGCTGAACGCCGGGATTGGTCGCTCTTTTTGAAAACATACTGGCCGGTGGCGGCGTCGAAGAAGTCAGAGGAGGCCACGTCCAGGGCGATGAAGATTTCCTCTCCGAACTTGTAGCCTGCCTTGGACACCGCTTGTGCG
>CAMCIN010000047.1 GCA_945874745.1 Akkermansia muciniphila
CTGAAAGAAAAGTGCCCCTTGCGGGGCGTCAGCTTTGGCGAAAATCCGCGCCGGTTTTCTGAGCAGGGCGGAACGCTTGCTTCACGGGGCTCAGATCGCTAATAATCCAGAAATCTCCAATAAATGGTATCAGTCCTCTTCCCGCTCAGGCGCGCCCGCGCGCCGGCCCCGCCACCCGCAAATCCCGCGCTTGCCGGCGTGTGTGATAAAATCCCAGAACTGCTCCGTATCGACGCTCCATTTTCTGGCGCGCGCGTACTCCATGGCCTGGGCCAGGTTGTAGCCGCGGCGGTAGACCCAGCTGAAGGCCTCCTTGATTTCAGAACGTTGCTGGGAGGAGAAACCCGCCCGCTTGAGGCCCACGACATTGAGTCCCACGACTGCGTTGAGGCCGGAGGCCATCAGAAAGGGCGGCAGATTCTTGCTCAAGCTGGTGTTGCCTTGGGAAATCGCGAGGCGCCCGACCTTGACGAACTGGTGGACCAGCGTGCCCCCGCCCAGAAACACCCCGTCCTCGATGGAAGCGTGCCCGCCGACCAAGACCCCGTTGGCCAGGACCGTCTTGTCCCCGACACGCACGTCATGCCCCAGATGAGAGCCCACCATCAGGTAGTTTTCGTTGCCGACCTGCGTCTGGCCGCCCGGCTGCACACTCCGGTGGATCGTGCAGTGCTCCCGGATCTTGTTGCCCGAACCGATCCGCACAAAGCTTTCCACTGCCGGGTCAAAGCGCAAATCCTGCGGGTCGCCGCCCAGGATCGCGCCGGCCCCGATCCAGTTGCCAGCGCCCATCCGGACGCAGGAGCCCACGACGGCATGGGCGCCTATCTGGCAGTGGTCGCCCACTTCGGCCCCGGCTTCCACGATCGCGTAAGGTCCCAAGGACACTCCAAGGCCCACCCGGGCACCTTCGGCGACGATAGCTGTGGGATGGATCATTAGGCTTTTTATCTCAATTTTAAGACGCCGCACAACCTTCGCTTCGCCCATTTGCAGGCTATTCTGGCGGAGGGGCAATCCCCAACCGGGTTCGGGAGGGCGGCGGCGAGCCAAATTCGCGCGAGAAACAGTCCGGGCAGATGCCGTGGCTGAAGTTGCTGCCGGTGTGCGCGTGGAGGTAGCTTTCGACCTGCTGCCAGTAATCACCGTCGTCCCGGATGCGTTTGCAGTACATGCAGATGGGGAGCAGCTCCTTGAGGATACGGATCTGCCTGGCGTACTCCAGAATCCGGTCGGCCACGCGCAGCCGCATGGAGATGACCTCCCGGTCCAGGGGCTTGGACAGAAAATCGTCCACCCCCGCGTCCATGGCGCGCCGGAGGTTTTCCCGGCCCGTGTTAATGGCGGTGAGCAGGATAAAGTAGGTGTAGTCGGTTCTGGGGCGGCCGCGGACCTTTTGGCAGAGCTCGAGTCCGTCCATCCCCGGCATCATCCAGTCGCTGACGATGACCCGCACCGGATTGGCGTCAAAAAGGTTCCAAGCCTCCTCCCCGTTGCCTGCGACCACGACCTCGTGGCCCTCGTGCTCCAGCGTGAGCTGCAGCACCTTCACCGACACAAAATCATCCTCAGCAATCAATATTTTCATGGGCCTCCGTTACGCTCGCAGACATGCCTCTAACAGAGCCATGCGTACCAACTCAAACTCTTGTGGCACTCTTGCCGCAGCAGACTGCACCTCCGGGAGGCGGAGTTGCTCCGCAGCGTGCTCCGCCAACTCGCAAGCGGCCACCAGGTCCGCAGCGCCGAAGTTCGCCGCACTCCCCTTCAGCGTGTGGGCCGCACGCTGGGCCGCCGCGCAGTCGCCCCCGGCTACAGCGGCCCGCAGTTCCGCCACCAGCTTGACTCCGGCGGCCAGAAACTGTTCGCAAAGGGTCTCGAGCAGCGCCTGCCCGTCCTCCCCTCCCAACTCCCGCAGCCCGGCCAGCGCAGCCGGATCAATGCATGCTCCCCGGACAGCAAGCGGGGACTTGGCGGCTGCCGCAGCCGGCCGCACCCGCCCCAGAGCCGCGACCAGCTCCCTCTCCTTGAAGGGCTTGCTCACATAGTCGTCCATTCCCGCCGCCAGGCATTTCTCCCGGTCCCCCTCCATGGTGTTGGCCGTCATGGCAATCACCCACAAATGGCGCAACTCCCCATCCAACGCGCGAATGGCACGCACCGTCTCGTAGCCGTCCATCTCCGGCATCTGGCAATCGAGCAACAGCGCATCGAACTCGACTCGGCCCAGCGCGGCCAGCACCTCGAGGCCGTTCTCGGCGAGAAAAACCACCTCGTGGCCAAAGCGGGCCAGCTGGTGCCGGATCACGGACTGGTTGACCTTGTTGTCCTCGGCGATCACGAGCCGCAGGGGGCGCTGCTCCGCTACGGGCTCCGGAAGCAAATCCTGGACGGCTTCCTGGACGGGCCTGCTTCCTTCCGAGGTAGCCGCCCCCGCAAGCCACCGCAGGACATGGCTCACCCTGAGGGGTCTGGCAAAAAAGCGGGCACATCCCGATTGCGCCTCCTCCTGCAAGAGGCTTTGCCGGCTGAAGCCGACCAGCAGCGCGATCTGGGCGCCTGCCTGCGCCAATTCCTGGAGCTTGCCTTCCCCGTGGGTCTGCAACCAGATGCGCTCATCCATGAGGACAAAAGTCTTGGCCAGTGGTCCTTCAACGCGCGCCGCGCACCACTGCAAGAAACCTGCCCCATCGGCGACCTCGTCGACCCTTCCCCCGTTCCCCTCGACCTGGAGGCGCAACGCCTTTCGTGTGGCGGCGTGTGACTCAGCCACCAGCACGCGGCTCCCCTCGAAGCTCGCCCCAGCAGTGGGAGCGTCCTCAGGCTCCAGGTTGAACTGGGCGCTAAACCAGAAAACCGACCCCTTGGCCGCCTCGCTTTTGACGCCTATCTCGCCACGCATCCGCGAAACCAGTTCCTTGGAAATGGCCAGTCCCAGACCGGTGCCCCCGTACCGGCGCGTGGTGGAGCCGTCGGCCTGGCTGAAGGCGCGAAACAGCTTGGCCTGAGCCTCCGCCGAAATGCCGATGCCGGTGTCCTGCACCTCGAAAAGCAGCGCCACGCTTCTGGGCGTGGGGGGCTGGCCGGGCTTGAGCCGCACCTTCAAAAGCACCTCGCCCGCCTTGGTGAATTTCAGGGCATTGCCCAGCAAGTTCATCAGGATCTGGCGCAACCGACCCGGATCCCCGCTCAACAGCGCGGGCACCGCAGGATCCAACAGCACGGCCAGATGCAGGCCCTTGGCGGAGGCCCGCTCAGCCAACAAATCCACGGCGCCATGGAGCACCGTCTCCAGTTCGAAGCCAATCTCCTCAAACTCCAGCATGCCCGCCTCGATCTTGGAGAAATCCAACACGTCGTTGAGGATCGTCAAGAGCGCGTCCGCACTTCCGGCGATGGTCTGGGCAAAGTCCCGCTGGCGGGAATTCAACTCGGTGCTCAACAGCAGCCCCGACATGCCGATGATTCCATTCATCGGGGTGCGGATCTCGTGGCTCATGTTTGCCAGAAACTCACTCTTGAGCCGAGCCGACTGCACCGCGCTGTCCCGCGCCTCCTGCAGCTCGCCCTCCGCGCGCACGGCCCGGGTCACGTCCACACCAATCGCGCCCAGGAGCATCTTCCCGGAGGAAAGCCGGAGCGGAAACCGCAAGACCCGCCAGTGGGCCGTTTCACCTCCGGCCAGCCGGTACTCTTCCAGCACCCGCCTGCTCCTGCCAGACTCGAGCACCTCCGTCTCCATCCGCTCGACCTCCAGCTCGAAGTTGAGCCCCTTGACCTCCCTCTCCCTCAATCCGATCAGGTTGGCAGCCGCACAGCCCTGAATCTCCTCGCAGATCCGGTTCACCCGCAAATAGCGCCCCTCGCTGTCTTTAATGTACACCATCGCGGGGGAATTTTCCACAAACGACACAAACAGCTCCTCGCTGTCGGCCAGAAGCTGCTGGGCGCGCCTGCGCTCAGAAACGTTGTGCATCACGACCATCACGCGGGGCGCAGCGCCTCCGTCCAGCAGCGCCAGGGAGGCCTCCCACCATTCCATCTTGGAAAGCCCCTCCCCGCCAGCGCCTCCCCCGTCCAGCGCCAGATCCAGCCGCACCACCTCCCCTGCGAAGGCGCGCTTGAGCCCGTCCTCGAGACGCGCCTGCCATTCCGGCAGCCACCAACCGCTCCAACTTTTGCCCAGTAGCTGGCGCTCGGACTCAAAACCCAGGGCGGCCTTGCCCGTCTCGCTCACAAAATCCACACAGCCTTTGGCATCCAAAAGCACCACGCACTCCGCGCTGTGCTCCAGAATGTTGCGCTGCATCTTTTCGGCGGCAGCCAGCTTTTCGCGGTCGCCCTGACGCGCACGTACCGAACGCCAAGCGCAGGAGAACACCAAACCCAGCAGCGCGAGTTCCGCCAAAAGCGCCCCCTCCGCCGTGCCAAAGGTGCGTCCCGCTTCGACAAAAAGCCGGGCCCCCAGGACCAAAGCAGCAGCAAAGGCCGCCGTGGGGAGAAGCAACTTCGAGGGGAAAGCGGACATGAAATGGGGGAGAAACTTAAGACATAATGCCCACTTTCATTTCCAGCAACCCCGATCCCGCGGGGACAACGCCAGTCGGTACCCGGAAGATAGCGCTCCAGAGACTGATCCGCAGATGTCTCAGCTTGAACAGATGAGGAAAAACCGGAATCTGCATCTGTGGAGATCCGTGCCATCTGCGGATCACTCCCCGTTCCCTCCCGAGTGCGCAAAAAGGATACCCACCGAAAACAGCGAGGTACCAAAAGAAAAACCCCCGCACCTGCCGGGCAGATGCGGGGGCGTAGACGATGTTCTTGGGTCTAGAGCCAAGGAGCAACCCGGAGGGGTTACTTGACCTTCGCCTTCAGGTCTTTGCCTGCAGTAAACCGGACGGTTTTAGAAGCTTTGATCTTCATGGGTGCGCGGGTGCTCGGGTTGATCCCGGTGCGCGCCTTCCGCGTGGCCACCTTGAAGGTTCCAAAACCTACGAGTTGGACGGACTGATCCTTTTTCAGCCCGAGTTTGATGGCGTCAATGACCGCCTGAACGCTCCGGTCGGCATCCGCGCGGGATGCGTCTTTTCCGAGAGACTTTTGCACAGCACTAACCAAGTCAGCTTTATTCATTATTTGGGGGGTGGGGATGTACAGAACTGCGGCAAGAACAGTGCCTTGACGCCGACTACGAGCGCAGTTTGTTGCCAGCACCTTGCAGAAGCGTCAACGCAAAATTCACCAAAGGAGTGCGCACAGGCCTTTCCAAGGCCGTGCCGGGGCAGAAATGTCTTGCGCAAAAGGGTATCAGACTGCCCCCTTTTGACACGCATGAACCTCGCCGAACGCATTCGCAATTTTGCAGCGAAATCCCCCACGCTTGCACCCGACGCCTACGTAGCTCCGGGGGCCGTCCTGGTGGGGGATGTGCACGTGGGGGCGCAGGCCAGCGTGTGGTTCCAAGCGGCAGTGCGGGCCGATCTCAACGCGATTCACATCGGCGCCCGCTCCAATATTCAGGACGGCGCAGTTATCCACGTAGCCGACGCACACGGAACGCATATCGGGGAGGACGTGACCGTTGGCCACGGAGCTATTTTGCACGCCTGTAAAATTGGCAACGCAGTGCTTGTCGGCATGAATGCCGTCGTCCTCGATGGCGCCGAAGTCGGGGCGCGCTCAATTATCGGTGCCAACGCTCTGGTTACGGCAGGCACGCAGGTGCCGGAGGGTTCCCTGTTTCTGGGCTCTCCAGGCAAGGTGGTGCGCGCCCTGACCCCGCAGGAACAGTCCGGACTTGCCTCTTGGGCTGAGCGCTATGTGCTTCTCAGCAAGGCCTATCTGGATGGAGTTCCGCAGCTCTTCGCGCCCCCTCTTCCCTCCACACCTGCCGCCTAGGCCGCCACTTTACCGTTTCACCACCAAACCCATCCGCCATGCCGACCGCCCCACTCCCCGCCAGCCTCCAGCAAACCCTGCAAACCGCGCCCTTGGCCGATGCGCTCCAAGCGGTTCTCAACCACTTTGGCTGCCAGGCCGGCACCTACCACCAAATGCAGGAGGGGGAGCTCCAGCTCCTTGCCTCGCTGCACATTCCGCCACCGGTTGTCTCGCTGATCCAGCGGGTGCCCCTGGGCAAGGGCCTCGCCGGCCTCGCAGCGGAACGGAGGGAGCCGGTCTCGCTTTGCAATCTCCAAACCGACACCTCGGGCCAAGCCAGACCGGCGGCAAAGGCCACCGGTATGGAAGGCTCAGTCGCGGTCCCGGCCCTTGGCCCCGACGGCGTCCTGCACGGAGTACTCGGGATCGCCAAGGCGGCCGCCTACGACTGGAGCGAGACAGAAAAGGAGGCCGTTTGCGCCGCGGCAGCTCTTTTGTGCCTGCGCTAAAAACCGCTGGGCTCCTCGCGACTTTCAGTGGGTGAGAGCTTCTAGGAGGCGATATAGGACACTTTGGACACTGGCCTGAGCCTTAAATGGCTGTTGCTCTGGAGTAAATTTTGGAAGCACACGCATCCCTGCCTGCTTGAAAGTGGGGCAGGCATCCTGCCTCCCGCGCCCAAGCAGGCAAGATGCCTGCTCCACTCTCGTGGGGCCTCCTATTTCGACAATTAGCCCCCCAAATCAGTCCAATGTTCGGCTCCCTTTCTCTCAAAAACTGGACCAGCTTGCCTGGCCCTGGGGCCCTGCGGGCCCGCCGATAGCTAGCCGGTCGGCAAGCGAGCCACGCGAGCGCCGCCACCGGTCTCGCCAAAAAAAGCGGCCCGCCCCGGCAGGGGCGCAAGACCGCCCCGCTGTGGGCGCTGTGGGCGCGCCACGGTTCTTCGGCCCCGCCGGGGCCGGCGCTCTCGTTGGAAGGGACCGGGGGCGCTCGGCTAACTATCTCCGCTCCCACCGGGAGCGCGAGCGCCCCTCGCTCTATGTGAAACCTCGGCAGCTTTGGCAGCTTTGGCAGCTTTGGCAGCTTTGGCAGCTTTGGCGGCTTTGGATTACGAGCTGCAGTTTTCTCAGCACGAGCAGCGGAGTGGAAACCCTAAAAACATCTGCGAACATCTGAGCCATCTGTGGATTCCTGCCCGCTCTCTCCGTAGCGAGTGAAAAGGTACCCACCGAGAACAGTGAGGATCCAACCGCTGGGCCGGGGGTGGCGGCAGCAAAGGCGGGCCCGCCCCGGGCTACCTGGCCGGGACCAGTGCAACCAAGGTGAGGCGCTGGCCCTTGGCAAAGTTCCAGCCCGCCGCCTCGAACCTCTTGGGTGACGCTCCCCCTGCTCCAGGAGGAAGCGCATCCGCCTCCTCCTTTTTGAGAATGCACACCCGCGAACCGGGCTTACCCAGCCATTCGGCAACCTGCTCGGGCGAAATTTTTTCGACATACGCTGTGACGGAACCACGCAGGCCCCAGATGAGAGAGGGTTCCTCGTAGCCCACCAAGGCCACCGCGCTGGAGGCCGTGAGTGCCGGACGCACCTGGTCCAGAAGGGCCTCGGTCACGGAAAGCTTTCGCAACAGAGGAAACACGAACACCGGCACGAGGGCAAAAACAACGAGAGTGATCTTGCCCACCCGCAGGGAGAGACTGGCGGGCTTGTTTTCCCTCCACCACAGGGCAAGCAGCAGCGCCAGAAAGGGGAAAGCCGGCAGGGTGTAGTGGGGCAGCTTGGTGCGGCTTAGCGTGAAGATCCCAAAGACCAGGAGCACCCCGGACATGAGGTAACTTGTCTCGGGAGTGGGCCGGCGCCAGTGAAACCGCCATGCCGCAGGCAGCCAATAGGACCAGGGGGCAAAACTTGGGAAGAGGGTGAGGAAATAGAAAGGCAGGGAGGCAACATACCCGAGAAAGTTTTTTGCCCCGTGGCCCTCCATCGAGACAAGGGAACGCGCCACGACATGCTTGCCCAGACCGACTGAGGCAAATTCGCCATGGGTCAGGACCAGCGCCGGCACGCCCCACAGGCAGACCAGGAGCAGCATGAAAAGGACGCCCGCACCCCAATCCACTCCGCCCGGTTGGGGCGTCGCGGCTGCGCCCGCCACGGCGCTGCGGCTTCGCCAGGCGGCCCACCCCACCATGCAAATGGGGATCCAAGCAATCGGCCCCTTTGCCAGAAAGCCCAGCGCCAGCGCTCCCCAGAAGCCGAGTGCCAGCACGCGTTTCCGCGGGTGGCGCAACCACTCCCACCCACTCCAGGCGGCGAGCACCACGCACAGGACCATCGGCGGATCCGCCACCGCGGCCCGCCCGTGGACGAACACCTGCACACAGGTGACAAAAATGAGCGCCGCCAGGTAGCCGGTGGCACGACTGGCGAGGGAACTGCCCCAGAGGGCCAGCGCCAGCGCGGTGGCGCCCATGCAGACGGCCGCCGGCAGGCGTGACGCGAACTCGTTGTCGCCCAACAGTCTGTAGCAGGCAATCTGGAGCCAGTAAACCAGCGGTGGCTTGTCGTAGCGGGCCGCCCCGTTGAAGGTGGGGACAATCCAGTCTGTCCGGGGCAGGTGCCCGCCCAGCAGGCTGGCATAGGAGGATTCCAGCCAACGCACCACCGCGGACGGCTCCTCCGGTGGAGCCACATGAAACGCCGGCGCAGCCTGGTCGGCCCGCTGCATCATCTCGCGGGCCGCTTCCGCAAAGCGGGGTTCGTCCCGGTCAATGAGCGGCAGTGTCTGGTTGCCCAGGCAAAACAAGACAACCGTCAGGCCAAACAGCAAACACAGGGCAAGGTGGGAGGGGCGCTCGGAGCGGGGCTGAAGGGAGACCATGGACGGAAGCAAGTTTCGGTGGGAGGCAGGAATGATGGGTTAAAAACCGGTTTGGCTTGGACTGCGCAGGCGACCGTGGACTGTATCTGGTGAGATGTCCAAGCCACCCCTAAATCCTGCATCCAGCCGGAAAGCGCCATTTCTTTTCTCCGCCCGCGTCCTGGGGCTGGCCGCCCTGTGCTCTGCGGTGGCGCTTTGGGGAGCGTTTCAAATGGATGTGCCGGTGCTGGAATTTGTGCGCACCCACTCCAACGGCTGGAGTCGCTTGGTGGCGCGCCAGGTAAGCATCTGGGGAGATTGGTACGGCGTCGCCGTGCTTGGGCTACTTGGTTGGTGGGAGGCCCGCCGCAGAAATGCGCAGCAGTGGAAGCGACTTTGGCTGGTCATGGGGATTTGCGGCGCGTTGGGCGGTCTGGGCGCAAACGTGCTTCGGACGCTCAGCGGCCGGGCGCGGCCCAACGGCGGGGCCGTCGCCGGCTGGTACGGCCCGTCCCACGGCCTGCGGCTGGCCAAAAGCGCGCACGCGTTCCAGTCCTTTCCTTCAGCACACACCGGCGTGGTAGCGGGCTTCTGCGCTCCGCTGGGCTGGGTGGCGCTGCGCAGCCGCCGCCGCAAAACCCAGCTCCTCGGCCTGAGCCTCTCCCTTTCGGGGACCGCACTCATGGCCTGGTCCCGGGTGTGGGTCGGCGCCCACCACCTCTCCGATGTTTTGGCCGCCTCCCTGCTAGGCTGGGGAATCGCGCTGGCCTGGCTGCGCTACCGCGCTCCGGAGCTTACCCTAGACCCCGAAAACCGGGATGCCGACGAGCGCGCCTGACCCGCTTGGTGCGCCTCCGCCCCCCCGTTTTCGAGAGGCGCTCGGTTTTTGGCTCCGGCTGGGCTTTGTGAGTTTTGGAGGCCCTGCCGGACAGATTGCCATCATGCATGCAGAACTCGTCGAGCGCCGCCGCTGGATCAGCGAAGACCGGTTCCTGCACGCCCTCAACTACTGCATGCTGCTGCCCGGCCCGGAGGCGCAGCAGCTGGCCACCTACCTGGGCTGGGTGCTGCACAAAACGCCGGGGGGCATTGCCGCCGGCGCCCTGTTTGTGTTGCCCGCGGCGCTCCTGCTGTGGGGCCTGAGCTGGGCGTATGTTGCGTTTGGCTCGCTCCCCTGGATGGCGGGTTTTCTGTACGGCCTCAAACCCGCCGTCCTCGCCATCGTCGTTGCCTCGGTTTGGCGGATTGGCTCCCGGGCGCTCCGAAGCAGACTGCTTTGGGGGCTTGCGGGAGGTGCGTTTGCCGCGCTTTCTTTGCTTAAGGCCCCCGTCCCTTGGGTCCTTGCAGGCGCCGGTCTGGCGGGCCTTCTCGGCGGACGGCTCTGGCCCTCCGCGTTTGCCCATCAGGCTCCTTTAGCCGCTGCCGTCCGCCCCCTGCGCCCGAGTCCCTCCTTGTGGGAGGTTTTGCGCGTCGCTTTGGCTTGGCTGGCGGTCTGGTGGGCACCGGTGCTTCTCGCCGGCTTCCTGCTGGGCTGGGAGCACGCCGTGTGCGCACAGGGCGTGTTCTTTAGCAAAGCGGCCCTGCTCACCTTCGGGGGCGCCTACGCCGTGCTTCCCTATGTAGCGCAGCAAGCGGTCGCTCATTTCCATTGGCTCACCGCTCCCCAGATGCTGGACGGCTTGGGGCTGGCAGAAACCACCCCGGGCCCACTGCTCATCGTGCTCCAGTTCGTCGGTTTTCTGGGCGGCTGGAACCAGCCCGGGAACCTCCCCCCTCTGCTCGCCGCTACCCTTGGGGCCTTTCTCTCGAGCTGGGCCACCTTCGCGCCCTCCTTCCTCTGGATCTTTCTCGGAGCGCCCTACATTGAAGGACTCCGGAGTTTTCGCCGCCTCAATCACCTTCTTTCTGCGGTCACCGCGGCCGTCGTGGGACTCATCCTCAGTCTCGCGGTGTGGCTCGGGAGCCAGGTCCTGCTAGCCGACTCGGGCCGGCCGGACTGGTTTTCCTGCGGCCTGTGTGCGCTCGCGCTTTGGAGCCTGCTGGGCTGGAAATGGAGCGTCCCACGGTTGGTGTTGGTGGCGGGTCTGACGGGAATGGCATGGCGCCTCCGCTTTTCCTAAGCGGCGGGAGAGGCACTGCGGGCCCGCACCGCACCGGACTCCCAACAAGGGGCAGGCAGCCCGCCACCGCCAGCCAAGCGATTCATAGGAGAGCCGTTTCCACAGCGTGCGCCCCCCCGGGTTCGAGCATTGATCATGAAAGGCGCGCTTCGCACAAAAGGTTTTGGAAAGCACCACCGCAAGGGGCCCGAGGACGGGCTGGCTCTTTTTGGCGTCCTTGTCGGAGCGGCGCTTTTATCGGCACTTGGACTGCTCCTGCTAAGCGCTCTCAGCCGCAGCAGCGCCTCCGCAACGGCAGGGGCAAGGGAACTCAAACGCTCCATCGCCCTGGAACTTGCCTGCGCCCTCCTTGAACAAGATCTGCTGGCGGAATTGCGCGCAGGTTCCAGCCCCGTCAGTGCGGAGCCCTCAGGCGGCGTTCTTTATTATCCCGCCACAGCGCTGGGAGCAGCGCCCTACCGCCCCGCCGGCCTCGCCCCGAATCTGCTGCGCCAAAGCCGGAGGAACACACCCTTTTTTGACACGGCACTCGCCTGCGCCGGCCGGGCCGTCTATCCGGAAGCGGCCCAGCACGCCACAGACCGGTCCGCCCTCTCCGTCTCCACAGAAACCCCGGCGCTCAACTTCCCCGGCATCAGCGCGGCGCGCTGGAACGCACCCGCCCTGCTCCCGCGTCCACCTGCCGCCGGGGGCGGGGCACCGGGCAACGCAGACGCGCCATCGGGAAGCACCCGGGTCGACGGCAAAAGTACCGCCTGGGTGTGGACGGCGCCCGACTGGCTCGTGCTCCGGCGCGACGGGGCGGCCGCACGGGAGTGGTCGCCCACCTTGCGCACAAGCGAGGCGCAGGAACCCTCAGTCGAAAGCGCCTCGCTCAGGTACGCTTTTCAAATCTACGACGGGGGCGGCCTGCTGGACCTCAACCACGCGGGCTACGAGCCCGCTGCACTCTCCCCGGAGGAAGCCGCGCGCAAGGGCAGCACGGCCTTGGCCGATCTTGCGCAGGTGGGGTTGTCTCTGGAGGCGACGCAGGCCTTGGTGCGTTGGCGCAACGTCCCCTTCGGCGAGGCCTCGGCCGGGCCACCATTCGGCAACCGCCTCCTTAACGTGCTGCTGGGCCCGACGCGCGGCCCCTATTGGAGGGAAGGCAACCACCCGCCCAACACCCTTTCCTCCGAGCGCAGGTTTGCCACCAGAAAACAGCTCCTCCAATTCATCAGGTCGCTGCCCCCCAACGCCCAAGGCGTGTCCCCCTCCGGCGCACTGGAATACGTGACCCACTTTTCTCGAGCGTTGGAGCAGCCCTCCCACCGTCATGGTGCTTGGGAGCAAACGCGGACGGGCCGCAAACTGCCCCTGATTGTGGGTGCCGCCGGTGGGGTTGCTGACAGCCTGCATCCCATCGGAGTGGCGCCCCTGCTGGCGGCCAGGGATTTGCGGGTGCAAATGAACCTGCCCTACGAAATGGCGCTGGGCAATTACCGGGGCGGCAACGACGCCTGGGGCACCTTCGCCCAACGCGGCGCCGCGGGCGAAGGCAGCGGGGCTATTCAAGAGGCGATCAACCCTCCGCTCCTCGAGGTGCGTGTCACCGTGCCCTTCACCCGCAGGGACGGTACCCCGGCTGAGCCTGGGGATCCCTTGCTCAAAGCCCGGTTTCCGCTCGCCCGCCTCGCCTGGGTCACCCACCGTGGCCCCAGCGCCAGCCTGCCTCCCGGGGACCCTTTGTACAACGCGGAGGGAACGCCAGCCGCGATCAAAGCGTGCTTCGGACTGGAATGGACCCGGGACGAGGGACTTGCTTACCAAGTCACGGACGCGCCCGGCCCGCCAGCGGAGCAGCGCGGCTATTTCTTTTGGAAGTACGACCACAGCGCGCCCACTGGAACATTGCGCTCCGAAAGCATCGCCCGGCTTTCGAGCGTGGCAGACGCCGGTCGGGAACCGGATTTCTTTGAGCTCCTCAAAGCGGGAATCCTGGTGGGTTCGCTCGGAAAGGCGGCGGCAAAAAACCACGCAGGCATGGAAGGGTGGTCGCACGACCCGGCCTCCTGCGCGCAACTGCGCGACAAAGATCCCACAAACCAGGTGCTGGAAATCGGCGCCAACATCCTCGACCAAGCCGACGCGGACAGCTTTCCCACGCTCATCAAAATTGGCACCTACAACACAGCCGGGCCGGTGGCAGACTCTTTTGTCCCGACCTTCACTGCGCGCGGAATCGAAAACCTTCCCTACCTTAACCGACTCCACTGGAGAGCCGTGCCAAACGCCCAGGATCCCCCCATTCCAAAGGTCCAGCGAATCACTGAAGTTACTTCCACCCTCCCTTTCTTTTTGGACGAAGGCTTTCACTGCGGAACCACCTCGCTCCTCGCCTTCCCTGAAGTCTGGAACCCGCACCTACCCCCCGCCCGCCCGGCAAACACCACGCTGAAGCTGCGCCTGGTCGCAGTCGCCGAGGATCCCGAAGGGCCCACCGGTCCTGACAGCCAACTCAGGCCGCTCTTTCCTTTGCTGGGCACCCGTTGGAAAGCACTCCTCTTTGGCGGTGCGCCCGAAGACCAGCACGCACACTTTTGCGCCTGGCCAGGTGGTGCCTTCGCCTTTTCCCTCGGCCCCCCTGGCAAAAGCACAAAGGTCTTTTTTCACGACCGCCGCTTCTCCTCTTCCTACGAGTTTTTCGGCCCCACAGCCGCCGCTGACGATCAGCATTCGGGCAGGTTGGCGACCAACAGTCCGGCCGAGCCCTCCTCCTACCTTTTCTGGAATGCCATGCCGGCAGGCGACTCCACCACAAAGTACGCGATCGAAGGCTTCGCCTACTGGCGGCTCGCCGCGGACGGTTTTGCCCCACTCTCGACCGGCGCCTCACCCGCCAACCCAAACCCTCCAGACCACTGGAGAGGGGCAAGTTACAGCGTCACCTCCCACACGTGGGGCGCGAGCGGCCGCGCGGTTTGGTTCGCCCCCGCCGATGGCCGTGTTTTTGGAAACGCGATCGTGGAAGGGCCTCCCTCCCCGGATCCCGCCGTACGCCCGACGCCCGTGCTGGAACTGCGAAACTCCGAACTGACCTTCCAGCTGCCGCTCTCACAAACCGGCCTTTTTCGGGAACCCACCTCGCTGTGCAGGCGGGGCCTGCCGGTGGGCTCGGAAGCAGCCTTTGGAGCCGCCAATTTCTTCAACCTCCCGCCCTACCGCGGCACCTTGTCGGGGCCGGATGGCGAGGAGTGGCTGGGCTTTTCACTAGGCGAAATTCCCAGCCAGTTCCTTGCCGCACAACGGCTGGTGAGCGCGCCCAAAACAACGATCCAAGGCACGCCCGAACGCGTGGATTCAAACGGCGCACTTTCCCCGACCGGGACGCTCTGGCGCTTTTTTCAGGTCCCGGTCAACGTAGCGGTGCAGCGCAACTGGTGTCTGATGGTGCTCCGGCTCCAGTACCAGGATCCCCTCTCCGCAAAGTGGATCACCTACGATGAAAAGTTTGCCGGGATGGACGGCCGCATGGTGCCGGACCAGCCCCCCTATCAAGGCCAGTGGAACGCGGTACCCGTAGAAGGCGGGAGCGCCAGTCTCGGCTGGGCCGCCCCCTCGCTCGGCTGGGTGGATCCTCGCACCCCCCGCTTTGGCGCCTTTGAACGCTACGCCTACAACTGGTCCAACGCTGTCGTGCCGCAAGGAAACTCCCCTGCCAAAACCCTCCCGCTTCCGGCAAGCCCAACGGGCGCAGGAACCAGCGACCGCCCCACCCAGAACGGCACCGGGCAGGCAGTCGCCGCACTCGGAGGCGCGCCCGCCCTTTACAGCCTTAGCTGGACACGCTTCAAAGCGGCACTCGAACAGGACCCAGGAGTCCTCGCCAGCCAGTACCAAAACGCAGCCGCCTGGTGGGCAATCCGCTCCAAGGTGCAGCCCCCTTCCCTCAACGCGAATGACTACGGCTGGATTTCGCGCTACGGAAACCCCCCGTCCTCTCTCAGCCCGGCAATGGCCGGCGCCCGAGGATTCCCACACTTTTGGGAGGATTACAGCCATGACGCGGGTGCGCAGGAATCCACCGAGACCGGTAAATGGCAATACTGGGCGGACTCCTTCCGTCCCGGCTGGCTTTCGGAAAATACCGCCCCGGACGTGCATGATGCCGAGCGCCAAGCTTACGCCGATCCCGACGATGTGATTCGCCGCGCCTCGGGTGCGCACGCCTCGACGAACGGGTACTCCCCGGGACTGGACGGTCTTCCTCTTGCGCAACCCCAGAGCGGCTCAAACCGAGGCAGGCCGGTGGTGTTGGACCGGCCGTTTCGTTCTGTGGCTGAATTAGGGTACGTCTTCCGCGGAGCCCCCTGGAAGCAGTTGGATTTTTCCTGCCCTGAAACCGGAGATGCAGCACTCTTGGATCTGTTTTGTGTGAGCGAGCCGCCTGTGACGCGTGAACCGCTTAGCACAGGCAGGGTGAGCTTGAACACGCGTCAGGAACCGGTGCTGCGCGCGCTGCTTTCCGGCGCGCTGCGTGACGAGCTTGATCCCTCGGCTCGGATCCAGGCGCCAGCGGAGATCGCGGCCGCCGCCCAAACCGTGCTGGACCGCACCTCGGGCACAGGCCTTGGCCGCGGCCCGCTCACCAACCCCGGGGAACTGGCCGGAGTGCTCCTCGGGCGCAACCTACAACTGCCCGGCGCAACGCTTCTGCCAAACGCCTACACCGCGTTCCACACCCCCGCCTCCAGCGACTCCGCCGCCCTCTACACCAGTGTCGCACCGCACACCGTGACTGCGCCAAACCGCAATCCAGACACCGCCCCAGGGCAGCCGGTCTCCTGGACGTTCTCCGGACTTTCCGCCGACTTGGACACAGCGTTTGAGCACAGCCCGGACCGGAAAATCCCCCGCCTGCGCGAAAGTGTCCTGCGGGCCCTGAGCGACTGCGGCCAGGTGCGCGTGTGGAACCTACTGCTGGATGTGATCGTCCAGACCGGCCGCTACCCGGCTTTTGCAAGGAACGGGGCAGAGTTTCAGGTGGAGGGCGAACGCCGGGCCTGGGTTCACCTGGCCATCGACCGGCTCACCGGCAGAGTCCTGGACCGGCAGGTGGAGCTCGTGGAGGAATAAGGCGCAGTGCAGAGACTTATCCGCAGATGTCTCAGATGCAGCAGATGAGGAAAAACTCTAATCCCCATCTGTGAGGCTCTGTATCATCTGTGGATCACTCCCCGTTCCCCCACGCCGCAGCGAGAAGCGACCCGGAGTGCACTCGCCCTAGAGCGTGTTCCAGAGCAGAAAGATGCTCATCCCGAGCATGAGCGCTGCAGGAAGGGAGCGGATGAGGGGGTCGCGCACCTTCACGTGCATCAAAAGAGCCCCCAGCATCAGCCCAATCAGCACGCCGGCCGCCGGCGCGACTGCCTTGGGCAGCCAGATGCCCGCCACAAACAACGCTGCGCAACTCAGCTTGAGGGCGCCCACGAGCCAGACACACCAACTGGGCAGACCGTAGGCGGCAAATTCCCCTGGAAGACTCTCGCCGGCCCCCCCTCTATAGGCGGTTTTGCGCCCAAAACGGAGGATCCATACATTTACAAGCCCAAGAGCCACAATAATTTGAACTGTATTTAAAAGAATCTTCATTTGCGGATAACCAGTTGCCCTATTGGGTGCTAATCTTGAAGTTTGCGCCACGCATTTCCAAACTTTCAATGAACAATCCCGTAGAAGCTGCCCAAGTCCTTTCTGCACTTGGCTTTGCAGGCTACGGCATCGGCTGTCTGACCATGAAACGGATGGAGGCCGAGTTCCTGCGGTTCCGTATGCCCCACATGCGGATACCCACCGGTGTGCTCCAGATCGCTGCCAGCGCCGGGCTGTTTCTCGGCTTGCCCTACCCTGTCCTTGCGCTGCCCGCGGCGCTGGGTCTGTGCTTGATGATGCTCTGCGCCATGTGGGTGCGGCTGCGCATCAAAGACCCCTTTTCAGGTTTTTTGCAGGCCCTCGCCTGCTTTGTCCTCAACCTCTACGTGTTCCAGGCGCGCCTGCTGGAGTTTCTCCAAAAGGCCTGAGTCAGGCGCGGAGCAGTGCCGCTCTCACCGGGCCTCGGAAAAGCCCGCTACTAGCGCTTCGACCAGGCTTTCCACCGATACGGTCTTGCCGGGAAAAGTGCCCTTCATGCGGCCCTCTCCGTCGATCCAAAAGGTGATCTGCGTGTGCTGGATGCCCGTTTCCCCGAACCGCTCCATTCGGAGACCACAGAGCTTGTAAAGCCCCTCGGTGGCCGCCGCCGGCCCCGTGAGCATGCAGAAGCCGGGACGGTCGATGCCGATGTTGCGCAGGTACTGAAGGCAGCGGGCCGGGGTGTCAAAATCCGGGTCCAGGGTCACAAAAACCATCTCCACCCGGGAGCGGAGCCGCTCCGGAAGGGCGGCCCGCAGGCTTGCCATGCGCTGAGCGGTGCCGGAACACATGGTCGGATCCGAGCAGCGGCCGTACAAAAAGTTGACCAACACATCGCGCCCCTTGAAACGCTCGGGAGTGACCATGCGCGCCCGCTCGTCCATGAGGGCGTGAAACGGAAAGGGACTGCCCGTACCAAGCCGGTTTTGCGTGTCGGAAAGCGCGGCCTCCAGGGCTTTGACCCCGCGGTCCAAAGCGTCAAAAAGTTCAGGCTGCGCAGGCCAGAGGTTCTCGAGCCGGGGAAGGCTGCCGGCGGCTGCGGGGGGCCGCAAAAAGCCGCGCACAACGGCGCCCGGCAGAAAGATTTCCGCCGCGGGCGGGTCCACCTCCACGAGGGTGCGCACCCCTCCGAGCGCGATGGCCAGGGCGCCTCCGGAGGGAGGCTCCGCAAGCACCTTTCCGACGACATCCGTTGGAATGGTTTGAACCGGCGGAAGAACCGCGGTCTGGACCGAGGCGGGCGCGTCTGTTGGAGGCACCGCCGCCTGCGACACAGACGCGCCTGGCAGGCTGAGGACGGAAAGCAAAAACAGGGCGGGTCCGAGTCGCATGCGCGGGCCGTGGTGCACCTGTTAGCCGAGGGGTGTCAGGAGTTCCAGAAAGGTCTGGGGCAGGTCCTTGGCCTTCGCCAAGGCGAGAGAACCGGAGTCCAGGAGAGCGTTGGCCTTGGCCAGCTCGCGCGTGGAGGAGGCAATGTCGGTATCCGCGGCCTGCCCGTGGGACTGCTCGATGGAGAGGGTGTTTTGGCGGAGGGCATTGAGGGCCCCGTGCAACAGGCCCTGCTGGGAGCCGTTGTTGGCCAGCAACTGGGCGGTGGATTCGAGAGAGATCTCGATGGTCGAAAAGAAAGTCGGGTTTGTGATCGGATTGGTCGTCGGCTGCGTGATGTCGGCAGCGGTCCAGGTCACGTTGAAGTTGTCCGGGGTGTAGCCAACCGTACTTAGGTTGTAGGTCTGCACCGTGGCCAGATTGGCCCGCTCGATGGTGACGGTTTGCCTTGCATCCTCGGAAACAAAAACTTCCATGGTGGAGGCCGCCCCGCCGGCGGTGGAGAAGAGGTTGTTGCCGTTAAACTGGGTGCTGTTAAGGCTGATCATTTCCCGCTGCAGCGAGACAAACTCGGCTGCGTAGTTTTCGATGTCGGTGGTCGCTTGGGAAATATCCTGCATCTGGGTGGAAAGCACCGCCATGCGGCCGAGCAAATTGCTCAGCTGCTGTAGACCGACCTGCTGCGCCTGGAGGTAGGACAGCGCGTTGGCCACGTTGTTAAGCGTGGCGGAGGTCCGGGACAGGGCCGAGCGGAGGTTGACCGCCAGAGATTTCCTTCCGGAATCCGGCGCCGCTCCGTCCAGGCGCGTGCCACTGCTCAGCTCGTTCTGCGAGGCCGCCAGGTGGCTGGAATGGCGGGAGATGTCGAAAACGGCCTGGTTTGCTGCAAGGTTGGTATTGAATGAGATGGACATGGCTGAAAGCAAAGGAAGCTGAGGCAGGGAAAAAACAAAAAGCAGCGGACGCCCGGCGGGGCTACTCTCCGGCAGGAACGACTGTAAGGGTAGCTGTTTTACTGGAAACCGATCCCCCGGCACGGTCGGTGGCGACCACAAAGTACTCTCCAGCGCTCGCAGAGGTCACGGCGGGCAGCACGAGGTCCGGCGCACTCGGAGCTGGCACCGTATCCAACACCCCGGAGGCCGCCACGCGGTACCAGGTGTAGGAAACCGGCGCGCCGCTCATTGTTACACTCAGGGTGGCGCTGCTGCCGACCGGCACCGAGGCCGGCAACGGCTGGACGGTGACTGTCATACTGCCAGCGGGGGGCGCGATGGATTTACCCACAGTGAACTTCGCGGTAGCGCTGCCCAGCGTGTTGCTCACTACCAGAATGTAGGTGACCACTTTGCCCTTGGGGACGGTTGGGGAGGCAAAGTTGAGGGTCGCGGTGGTCTGGCCGGGGATGAGCGTCGGACTCTTCTCAGTGACCCCCTGATAGGACCACTTGTAGGTGAGCGTTCCCGCACCGCGGACCGTCGCCAGAAGCGACTCGTTGTTGTAGGCAGAGGCGATGGAGGCGGTGAGGTTGGCGGGGGCATCCCGCAGCGCCACGGCCGTGGCCATCGAAGCGCTCAGCTTGTAGGTGATGAACTTTGGCGGCCCAAAGCTGACCGTCACATTCGCCGTGGCGCTGGTGGTCGAGCCACGGGGATTGGTGAGCACAAGCGTGTAGGCTCCCTCCGTCAGATCGCTGGCGGCTGGCAGGGAGAGCGTCAGCGTTGACACCGTCAAGGCGGCGGGGAGCGTCTGCGCTGGGCCGACATTCACTCCGCCCTTCTTCCACTGGTAGGTTCCCGCGACCGCGTTGAGGACCTTCGCCGTCAGCACCCCCGCGACCCCCACCTTGAGCGAGGTGCTGGCCGGCTGGAGCGTGAGGCTCGGGGCCGCCGAAATGAGCACGTTCGCGGCGGCACTGGTCACCGCCCCCTGCGCGTTGGTGACCTTCACCGTGTAGCTCCCCCAGTGCTCAAGCGCTGCGGAAGCGACCGAATAGGTGGCCGCGGTGGCGCCCGAAATTGCGACGGTATCCTTATACCACTGGTAGGTGAGCGGGCCGGTACCGGTGGCTGTGACAGAAAGACTCAGCGGCGAGCCGGCATTCAGGGTCCGGCCGACGGGCTGGGCCGTGAGCACCACAGGCACCTGCACC
>CAMCIN010000048.1 GCA_945874745.1 Akkermansia muciniphila
ACGAGCTCAGGCACGGTGAAGGGCGCCCGGTCCTTCCGTCGCGCCAGTTCCGTGGCCGCCGGGTTGCCGATAATGACTTCCTTCACGGTGTCGACTTTCAGAGGCACGCCAAACACCGCCTTTTCAGGCAAGGCAGTGTTCCGCTTCAAATGTTCGCCCAATCGTCCCAACGCCTCCACGGCGTGGGCATCGGCCTTCACCCGTTCCCGGATTGCATCCGGTGCGAGCGGAGTGCCCAGGCGGTGGGAAATCCCGGCCAGATGGCACAGCGCCGAGGAGAGCTCTCCCTCCCGCACATTACAGTTGAGCTCCGCCGCCTTTCCGCTCCGCACGGCGCGGATAAAGTTTGCGTGATGCGTGTCGGCCTGGACCGCGGGAGCAGGGTTGGCAGGCTTGGACTCGGGAGTCTCCCCTTGGAGCGTATGCTTGCCCCAGCGCTTCACGATCCCGCCCTTCGCGTCGAAGGCAATCACTGCGGTATAGCTGGGAATGAGCACGTGTCCCTTTTCGTACTGCAACACCACCCCGACACCCGAGCCGAGGTAGTTGTCCATTTCCTTGGATCCTGTCTCGGTGGGCAGGCCGCGCACCTCGAAATACAAAGGCGCCTTTTCATACTGGAAACTCACCAACTGCGAATTGGGGGTCTGGCCGTCGTCCTCGTATCCAAAACGGCCGCCGAGGAAGCTCAGCGCGCTGGGCGGGAGCCCGTTTTCACCCATAAACCAGCGGGCAATATCCACCTGGTGCACCCCCTGGTTGCCAAAGTCGCCGTTACCGGTCTCCCAAATCCAATGCCAGTCATAGTGTAACTTGGCCCGCAACAGGTCGCCCTTGGCGGAAGGGCCGCACCACAAATCATAGTCCACAGTCGCCGGTACCGCCTGTGCGCCGGTCGCCTTGCCGATGCTGGGCCGGCGCTTGTAACAGGTCCCGTGCGCCCACAGCAACTTGCCCATGTTCCCCTCTTGCAACCAGAGCCGCGCTTCCCGCAACCCTACCGAGGACCTGCTCTGCGTACCCGACTGGGCGATCCTCCCCGTTTTCGCCGCGGCCGCCACAAGCTGCTTGCCCTCCCAAAGCGTGTGGGTCACGGGCTTTTCAACATAGACGTCCTTGCCGGCCTGCATCGCCCAAATCGCCGCCAGCGTATGCCAGTGGTTCGGTGTGGCGATCATGACCGCATCCACCTCCTTGCTTTCCAGAAGCCGGCGCAAGTCAGAGTACACCTGCACGGTCTGCCCCTTGTCCTCCATTTGCTTCCGCCCCTTGTCCAGCACCGCAGAATCCACATCGCACAGGGCCGTCACCCGCACCCCGGGTACCGAGAGCAGGCTGCTCAGGTTCCCCATCCCCCGGCCGTTAAAGCCAATTCCCCCGATGCGCACCGCATCGTTGGAGCCGGCGGCGGCGGCATAGACACGGGCGGGAAGGCTTGCCCCGGCGGCAGTGGCGGCGAGGGTTTGGAGGAAATGTCGGCGGGAAAACGCGGAAGCAGGGGTGGTGTTCATTGGGGGTGTCCCACAGTGTTACCGCAAGAGTTCCGCTGAAAACACCTGAAAATTTGCCCCGCCCAAGCTGCCTGCCCTCCCTTGCACCCCCGTGCCCCGCCATGGCCGCGTCCATCTGCGAAAAAGCAGTTGACTGGAGAGACCCCTCCCCGTAGGTTCCCCACCCCCAAAGCCCTGTCTGTCCGCGAAGACTCAGGCAGGGAACAACCGCCTGCGTTGAACGTTTGGATGCGAGTTTACTCTGAAGAAGCCGGATGGCCCACAGGGGAATGTGCAGCCTGACCTTGGGCGCGGGCCTTTTTATTTTTTATGGCCGAAGAACTTTCCTACGTACTCGTCACGCCCTACTCGATCCGCAAATCCCGGACGGGCGCCATTCTGTCCCGCCTGATCTCGCGCACCGCTCTGGACCTGGTGGCAGCTCGGATGTTCAGCCCTTCCCAGGAACTGGTGGAGGCATACGCGGCCGGCTTCGTAAGCGAGGGGACCTCGACACAGCGCGAAATTCAGGACCTGCTGAGGCACTACGTGCTCAAACACCTTGTTCCCAGCGCAGATCTGCACCCACGCGTGCTGCTACTGGTCTTCAAGGGAGAAGATGCCGTCGAAAAGATTCGCGGCGCCGTTGGCCATATCCTCCACGATGACCCCGCCGGCCAGACCATCCGCGACACCTTTGGAGACTACCTCACCGACGCGCAAGGGAACGTCACCTACTTTGAACCCGCCGCCTTCGCCCCGCAGGATGCGGCCAGTGCCAAGGCGGACCTGCTCCTCTGGGCCAGGCATTCCGACAAAGAAGGCGGCATCCTCGACTCAGCTATCCAGTTTCCTGCCGGGGCACAGGTGGAAAAGACGCTGGTGCTCATCAAGCCAGACAACTTCCGGGTTCCCAGCACCCGTCCCGGGGGGGTGATGGACGTGTTCGCCCGTTCTGGTCTCTACATCATCGGCTTCAAGGTCCACCGCATGAGCGTGGCCCAGGCTGAGCAGTTCTACGGCCCGGTGCTGGAGGTTTTGCAGGACAAGCTGCGCGGCCGGTCCGGCGAACAGGCGGCAAAGCTGCTCCAAGCCGAGTTCGGCGTCCCAATCACCGCAGAGGTGGAGGAAAAACTGGGAGATCTTCTCGGTCCGATCAACGGCCGCGAAAACTGGGAACAAATCGTGAAGTTCATGGCGGGCCGTAAGCCCAGCGATTGCCCACCAGAACTGCGCAATACCCCTGGGACAGAAAAATGCATCGCGCTTGTCTATCAGGGCGTGGACGCGGTGCGCAAAACGCGCGAAGTCCTCGGGCCAACAGACCCCGCGAAGGCGCCTCCCGGTTCGATCCGCCGCGAGTTCGGCCAGACCATCATGGTCAACGCCGCCCATGCTTCCGATGCCGCCGAGAACGCACAGCGCGAAATGGCCATCATCCATATCGAGGAAAACAACTTTAAGACCACGGTGGAAGACTGGTTCTCCCGCTAGCCGGCCCTCTCCGCTCCTTCCTTTCCCAAGGAGGGCACGGTGAAAACGCCGGCTTTTGCTGGCGGTTCCCTCCCGCTCCACTACTCTTTAGCACTCCCAAGCATTCTATCCCAGCCACCCCAGCTCTTTACAGCCATGGAACTCGCCCACCGCGCCACTATCCTCACCCCCTCACTGACCCTTTCCATCGACTCCAAGGCGAAAGCGATGAAAGCCGAGGGCATCGACGTATGCAGCTTCGGCGCCGGCGAGCCCGACCATGACACGCCCGACCACATTAAGGCGGCGGCCATGGCCTCCCTCGACGGTGGCTTCACCAAGTACACCCCTTCCAGCGGGATCCCGGAACTGCGCCAGGCCATCGCCGACAAGTTCAAAAACGACAACGGCATCGACTACAAGCCGAGCCAAATCATCGTATCCAACGGCGCCAAGCACTCCTGCTACAACGCCATCCTGGCCACCTGCCAGGCCGATGACGAAGTCATCATTCCCGCCCCCTTCTGGCTTTCCTACCCGGAAATGGTCCGCCTCGCCGGCGCGGAACCCGTCATCGTCCACACCAAGCAGGAAAACGACTGGAAGATGACCCCCGAGGAGTTCGAGAGCGCCATGACGCCCCGGACCAAGATGGTCATCCTCAACACTCCGGGCAACCCGACCGGCTCCGTCTACACCAAGGAAGAGCTCGAGGCCCTCGTCGAAATCGCCGCCACCGAAGACATCCTGATCCTCTCGGACGAGATCTACGAAAAGCTCACCTACGACGGCGCCAAGCACGTTTCCATCGCCTCCCTTTCCAAGACCGCCTACGACCTGACCATCACGGTCAACGGTTTCTCCAAGGCCTACGCGATGACCGGCTGGCGCCTTGGCTACCTCGGCGCTCCCGAGGCCATTGCAAAGGCCATCGACGCCATCCAGAGCCATTCCACCTCCAACCCCTGTTCCTTCGCGCAACAGGGTGGCCTCGCCGCCCTCCGCGGCGACCAGAGTGCTGTTGAGGAAATGCGTGCGGAGTTTGACCTCCGCCGCCAGTACATCGTCCAACGCTTGCGCGACATCCCAAAGGTTACCGTCGTCGAGCCCAAGGGCGCTTTCTACGTGCTCGCCAACATCTCGGCCCTGGGGCTGACTTCCAGCAACTTCTCGGAGCGCCTCCTCTCCAAGCACCACGTCGCCGTCGTGCCGGGAGTCGCCTTCGGTGACGACCGCACCGTGCGCCTCTCCTACGCCACCGGCCTCGACACCATCAAGAAGGGGTTGGACCGGATCGAAGAGTTCTGCAAGTCGCTCTAAAAAGCCTCTTAACCACTTAAAAAAAGGGAGTCTGCGCGCTGAGCGGGACTCCCCTTTTTTGTGTCCGTTTGAGTCGGCGGCAAGAGCCCCCAGCCGGAGGCCCAGGCCCGACCCGAATGAGCCTGGAAGAGCCCGGTAGCAGCGACCTGTGCCAGAAAAGGCCGGACCACACGGGAGGTTCTAGCGGCTCATCTTAAAGGTCGGCCCCTCCAGGGTGAGGGCCGCTGCGGCCTCGGGCCGGGCGAGCACCGGTTGGATGCTGCTTAAGGACTTTTGGTAGCCTTCAATCTTGAACAGCGGCCGCTTCTCTCCGGCGTACGTCACCCCCTCTTCCTCCACGCACAAATCCGCACCAAAGGCACCTCCCCATCCCTCTCCCAAAACCACCTCGATATCGGAACCATTCGCACCGATAGTCACCCAGTCGCCAATCTTGCGCGTGTCACTCCACAAGGGGGCCAGCTTGCCCTTGGCGCGGAAGGCTGTCGGCCCCTCCCCCTTGCTCCAGGCAATTACCGAGGAGCAACTGTCCAAAACGAGTTTTCCGTCGACACGGACGAGCAGTACCTCGTTGCCCCCACCCAAAAACCGGTACCGCTTCTTGGGCGATTCCGCATAGATCTTGGCCTTGTACACCGCCACCCAGCTTTGTTTGTCGCCCGGCACCTGCGGCACGCCAAAGGCCTTGGGCGCGGTGTCCCCTGGGATGGCTGGAAACAAAATGACATTGGTCACCAACTGCTGGCCAAAGCGCAAATAGGCAGAGGCCTCCCCCTCGTTGAGCTTTCCAGTGTCTCCAAAGAGCCGTTCCACCCGGCGCAGATAATCAGACCGGTCGCTGGTTTCTGGATAGGCCTCCCCCTTGGCATTGCTGCGCATGTAGTAAAGCACGCCACGCAGGCCGCTCACCTGGCCGCTGGGCGGCAACTTGAAGCCGAAGGCCGTCACCCCCGCAGGTAGCGCGCTCATTGCCCCGGCCGGCGGCGCACTCAGCGCCTGACTCACCGGCTTAAACGCCGCCGGACTCCCCGCCAGCCCGCCCATCCGGTTGGGAATGGAGAGGGACGCCGCGGGAGGCAGCGCCACCTCGGGAAGCGCCACCTTCACCTGCGCTGCGCTGGTGGTCACCCGCGTCGCCATCGGAGGCGGGCTCATCGTGGCGGTCCGCTTGGCCGTCTGCACCCGGTACTCCAACTGGCGGCTTCCCTGCACTGCGGCGGGCGGGGCTGCGCTGAAATTCAACTTCCGCTTGGACTGGACGGTCTGCACCACATACACCGCCGCGCCCAAAAGCAGCAGCCCGTGCAGGACAAGGCTCACCATCAAAAAGGTGCCGCCCTCCCGCAACCAACGCCGCAGCACCCCCTCCGCCTTCCCCACGCCGGGTCCAGAAAGCCCCGTGCCCCCCTCCTCTCGTGGAGGCTCGGGCGGTAGTTCTTTTGGATCGACAGGGGTGGGCACACCCCAAGGTGCAGCAAAAAGAATGCGAGTCAGCGTTTAATTCCAGCCCCTCTCGAGATCCGCGACGGACACCCGGCTCTTTGCGTCTGCCGGCCAAGGTGGGGTGGACATTGGGAGGAGCGTGGGCAAGGCTTCGCAGCCCTCCAGCCCACCCCCCATGAAAGCATCAATTCGCAAGGCACTGAACGCTCCAGACTCCCGCTCTTTTTTGGTTTTGCAGATCTTTCTTACCCTGACGACTGCCGTCTCGATTGCGGGACTGGTCCTCGCCACGGTGGCCTCTTATGCGGAGCATCACGCAGTCTTCGTCGCAATGGAGTGGGCTTCCGCCAGCATTTTTCTGGTGGAGTACCTTGCCAGGATCTGGGTCGCCGAACAGAAGGTCCAATACCTGTTCAGCTTCTGGGGAGTCATAGATCTCCTTTCCATTGTCCCGTCTTTTTTCGGAACGGGGAGCGTCATGCTTCTCGGTTACTCGAAGGAACTCAGGATCCTCCACTGCATCAGAGTCATCCGCCTCGCCAAGCTTTCCCGGGTCTTTCTCCAGACCCACAGGAGTGACTCCCACTCCGCCGAGAAGGAGACGATCATCCTCTACTTTATGTCGCTTTTGTTCTCCATCGTCTCCCTCGGCACCCTCCTCTACGCCGTCGAGGGACATCAGGAAGCCTTTGCAAACATCCCCCTGGCCATGTCCCAGTGCACCAGAATTCTACTGGGTGGCCTCAGCTCGGTAAACCCAAGCACGGTCCTCGGCGAATTTTGTATCCTGTTCACCCGCCTGGTTGGACTGGCGCTTTTTGGACTGCTCATTTCAGTCACGGGCAAGACTCTGCAACGCATCCTCTTCGGCTCCCCGTCCAAACTTCGCCCAGCGACCGTCCGCACCAAAGGGCGCCTCCGGAGGGCAGCTCCGGCTCAACGCCGGGCGCTTGCTTCTTCGAGGGTAGGATAATCCGTGTAGCCCTCAGCCCCGCCGAAGTAAAAGGTGGAGAAGTCCGGAGCGTTGAGCGCAGCACCGGTACGGAACCGCTCCACCAGGTCCGGGTTTGCAAGAAACGGGACGCCAAACGAAATCAGGTCCGCGGCACCGCTTGCAATGGCCGCCCCGCCCAACGCGGCGTCATAGCCCCCGTTGAGGATAAACGGACCCTTAAACTTCTGGCGCAACAACGGCGCCACAGGCGGGAGGTTGCTCGCCAGCGGGTGCCCCGGCAGCGGCTCAGAAACATGAAGGTACGCGAGACCGAAAGCATTCAACTGCTCCGCCGCATACCCGAAAACCTCCGCCGGCGCGGCGTCCTCCATATCGTTGAAGGCCCCGGTGGGGGAAAGCCTGACCCCGACCCTTCCTGCACTCCACGTGTTGGTCACGGCACGCGTGACCTCCAGCAGGAATCTGGCACGGTTTTCCACCGCCCCACCGTACTGGTCGGTCCGATGGTTGCTGCAATCACGCAGAAACTGGTCGATGAGGTACCCGTTTGCCGCGTGGATCTCCACCCCGTCAAACCCCGCCTCCCGCGCCAGCCTGGTGGCCCTGGCATAGTCTTCGACAACGCCCCCGATTTCACCGATTTCCAGTGCGCGGGGAACGGGATAAGGCTTCTTCCCTTCGTAAGTGTGGGTTTCACCGCGGATTGCAATGGCGCTTGGCGCCACAGGCAGCGCCCCGTCCGGCTGGAAGTCGGGGTGTGAGGCACGTCCCATATGCCAAAGCTGGAGAAAGATGCGCCCTCCAGCCGCGTGGACCGACTTCGTAACCTTCAGCCAGCCCTGCACCTGGGCTGCGTTGTAAATGCCTGGTGCATACACCCACCCGGCGGCCTGCTCGGAGATAATCGTGGCCTCGTTGATGATCAGTCCCGCACCCGCCCGCTGGGTGTAGTATTCGACCATCATCTCATTGGGCACCCGGTCCCGGGAAGCTCTGCCCCGGGTCAAGGGCGCCATCACAAGACGGTTGGGCAGGGCGACTTCACCGATTTGGAAAGGCGTATAAAGTGGGTTCATGAAAACGAGACAGGATTGCAGCGTCCAATTGGGCGCCACTCCGCGCCAATGCGCGAGCCCTTTCGCCGTACCTTCCCGCTTTTGAGCGGCACCCGGCCTCTTGCCCGGGCACCTCCCGCCCCAAAAAACCGCCCGGACAGACGCTACTTCAGTGCTGCAATCTCCCAGCCGGCGCGGTACTTGCGGCGTACCTTTGCGGTGGCCTCCGGCACGTTCCGAAACTGGAGCGCCGCCGAATCCCACTCCAGGGTGGTCTGCGGGAAGAACGTCGCCACCCCGCCGAGCAACACCGTCTCAGTAAGGGGCCCGGAGTACTCAAATGCAGCCGTGGGCGCCGCCCCCCCGAGGATCGCATCGGCAAACTGCTTGTAATGATTGCCGGCCTCCAGTCGTTCGATCTGGAAATCCTTGTACTGGGCGAGGGGGAAGAGCTTGGGCCAGTCCACGTGCGGCACCAACACGCAGCCCTTGGTGCCGATGAAAATCGACCCCTGTCCGGGAAGCGGCTGTCCTTCGAGCAGGGCCTGCACCTCGGCAGGCGGCTTGGCATCGCCGTCGTACCAGGTCACAGCCACCCGCTGTCCCTCCGTAAATGCCGTGCCCGCAAAAACGTACTTGATCACCGCGTCAGTCGCCCAGCTCCACTCGTTGGGTGCGGGTCCCTCGCTGCGCACCGTGAGCGGCGCGCCCAGTCCAAGGGCGTTCACCACGGGATCGTAGATGTGGCAGCCCATGTCGCCAAAGGTGCCTGTCCCAAAGTCGAGCCGCTTCCGCCAAGCCCCCGGATGGTAGGCCCCTTTGACAAACGGCCTTTCGCCAGCAACCCCCAGCCAGACGTCCCAATCCAGCCCCGGGGGGACCTCGTCCACCTGCGTCGGTGCAGGCGCGCTGTCTCCCCACTTCTTGTTGCTCCAGGTGTGCACTTCCCGAATCCGGCCCACCACTCCGCTGCGCACCAACTGCACCGCGGTCCGGTACTGTCCTCCCGAATGCACCTGGATCCCCATCTGCGTGTGCAGCTTCCGCTCGCGCGCCATGGCGGTCATCAGGCGCGCCTCGGCCAGGTCATGCGCCAGCGGCTTTTGCACGTAGGCGTGCAAACCACGCTCCATAGCCGCAAGCCCGATGGGCCCGTGCATGTGGTCCGGCGTCCCGATGGTCACCGCGTCCAGGTTCTTGGCCTCCGCATCCAGCAGCTTCCGCCAGTCCTGATAGATCCGCACGCTGTTGTCCGGAAAGCGTTCCTTGATTTTTGCCAGCCGCTCCAGATCGACCTCAGCCACAGCCACCAACTGGATGTCGGGATTGGCCAGATGCGCATTCAAATCTGAACCCGCCATGCCGGAGGCTCCAAAGGAGGCCAGCCGCACCTTCGAAGAGGGCGGGGCGGAAATCAAATTCCGCACAAAGGAGGGAGCCACCAAGCCGGCGGCTCCCAGTTGCTGTAAAAAGGACCGGCGTGAGGAGAGGTATTTCATTTTGGGGTAGAGCTGAAACCCCGGCCTTCCGGGGCAGGTGTTTTGAAACTGGGCTGCCAAAAACCGCCTACGGCTTGAGCTTGAGCGCCCGTACGGCACGGAAGCCAACGGCGTCACCGTGCCCGGCAAAACCGAAAAAGCCCTCGGTGTTGTCCTTGCCAGCGTGAGGCTTGCCTCCCATGAACTCGGTGACCTGCGCCACATCCACGTTGGTGATCACCGTGCCGTTGAGCTCCACGCGGATCCGCGAACCCTGCACCGTGATCTCCTGGAAGTTCCACTCGCCCAGCGGGCGCTGGTAGCCGCGGTGCGCCGCCGTAATCCCGTAAACCGAGCCGTGGTACTGCCTCGCATCCAACTTCGCGTACTTCTCGGCGGAATCATCGAGTACCTGCAACTCGCACATCCCGACGTAGGCGGTGTCTCCCTTGCCCGGATACCGGATGGCAAACCCGTTGTTCCCCCCCGGCGGGATTTGAATCTCGGCGCGTGCGACAAAGTCCGAAAACGACTCGATGGTGTGGAGGGTTCCGCCCTTGCCCTTCTGGCAAAAGATCGCGCCGTCGCGCACTTCGTACTGTTCCACAGGACCCTGCCAGCCTGCCAAATCGCTCCCGTTAAAGAGCGGCTTCCAGCCCGGTCCCTCCCCGTGCGCGCCCAAAATCGTGTTGGCCTCCGCGCCGGCGACCTCGCGGATGAACAAGTTCCGCCACCGGATCTCGCCGCCGTGCGTCTGCAACTGAATGGGGCCCTCGCGCGGAATCGGCCGGGGGTTTGCCTTGAGCGCCGGATCTTTGGCTGCCCGGTCGTAGTAGTTCTCCAGCAACGCGTGGTCCACCGTCTTCTGGCCGTTGAGCCACACCGAAACACGCGCCCCGACCATCAACACACGCACCTGGTTCCACTCCCCCAGCGGCTTGTCCGCATTCACGAGCGGATCCTTCCCCGGCGCACCCGCAGGATTATTCCAGAGCCCACCCGACCCCTTTTCGCGCCCCAGCTTTCCACCATCGGGATCCGTGGTGTCCCAAATCTGCACCTGGGGCACCCCCCGCAAATAAATTCCGGAGTCCGCCTTGGGTACGGTTTTGTATTCGAGCAGCAGCTCAAAATCCCCGTAGTCCTTCAACGTCGTGAGGTAGGAGCCCTTGCCGTCGTTGACCAGGTCGTCGCCCTCCACCGTCCAGTGGCCGCCGAGATCCTCCGTCCACTTGGCGATCTTTGCCGCGCGGTCCTCCTCGCTCATTGCAAGTAAAGCCCGGTGGTCGAAGGTGGTACCACCGCGCCAGTTTTCGATGTTCTTCCCGTTGAAGAGGGGGGTGAAGCCGGGAGGCGGTTCAGGCAGGGCCTGCGCCGCCGCGCCGCCGATGCACAGGCAGAGTGCGCCAAAGAGGAGGGTTTTCATGGGGGTCGAGGGAGGAATAACGGGAGGTGTGCCAGCGCCTACAGGAGCTTGGTCTTGCCGGGCGAAGCAATCGGCGCCACCGGCAGCTCCATGTCCATGCGCAGCGTTTCCGGAAAGATCCGGTCCTGCGACTTGAGCATGTGCTCCCAAGTCACTTCCTGGCCGGTGTGCGCGGCCATCCGCCCCATGAGGGCGGCAATCGTGCTCTGGACCATCCAGTCCCCGTCGTTGTGGGCGGCGCCGCTGCGCACCGAAGCGTACAACTCCCGGTGCTCCTGCACGTACATGTCGAGGTTGGCGCCCTCGTACTTCCACGGGTTCGCGCCGGAGATGTTCAGGCCACCCTTGGTCGTCGCAATCCCCTTCTCGCCAGTGATGTAGTCGCTGTTGTCGTTGTAGCAGCCGCCAATCTGGCGCTGGGCCATCACGCCGCGCACGCCGTTGGCCCACTCGTAGTGCACCGTCATGTGATCAAAAATATTCCCCCCCGGATTGGGCACCTGCCGCCCACCGTTGGCAGTACAGCGCAGCGGCGGCACGTCCTTCATGGCCCACATCATTTTGTCCACGCTGTGGCAGGCCTGCTCCACGAGTCCATCCCCGGAAAGCCACACAAAGTTCATCCAGTTGCGGAGCTGCCACTCCACGTCGCTCATGCCGTCCCGGCGCGTCTCTGCGGCGGGCATCGGCTTGACCGGGCCCGTCAGGTACGTGTGGTAGAGCCCACGCACCTCGCCAATGGCCCCGTCGTGGATCTTTTCAAACAAGGCGCGCCGGTTGCTGTAACGCCAACAGAAGCCGGCCACCACCGAGAGCTTCTTTTCCTTCGCCTTGCGTGCCGCATCCATGATCGAGCGGGCACCCACAATGTCAGTGCCAATCGGCTTCTCGCAGAACACGTGTTTGTTGGCCTCCACCGCCGCCGCAAAATGAAGCGGCCGGAAGCCGGGAGGCGCCGCAAGCAACACCACGTCGATGTCCTGGGCCAGCACCTGCTTGTAGGCGTCCAAACCTGTAAACTGCCGTTCCTTAGGCACATCCACACGACCTGGAGAACTTGCGTACTTATTGCTCAGGCCGCTGAGGCTGGATTCTAGCCGCTCGGGGAACACGTCACCCATCGCCACCAACTGCACTCCGGGGTCCGCCTCCAGCGCGTTGTTTGCGGCGCCCGTGCCGCGGCCACCGCAGCCCACCAGGCCGATGCGGATGCGCTCCGCCTTGTGCTGGGCGGAACCAATGGAAGGGAAGGCCAGTGCGCCTGCGGCCAGAGAAGAGGCAGCAATGAAGTCACGGCGGGAGAAATCAGACGGAGGGTTGTTCATAGGAGGAGTTTCGGAAAAGAGGGTGGGGACGTTTAGTACTATGGGGACAGTCTTCCAGATTGTCGTTCCTTTCGATACCGCAGTACAAAAACAAACAATCTTTCGGGGCGAAAAATCACCCCCCCCGGTGCGCGAGCGCTTTTCGCGGACGCTGGTGGGCGTCGTGCCCGTGATCCGACGGAAGGCGCTGGCGAAATACTGGGAACTACAGAAACCGGTATGGAGCGCCACCTCCAGCACGGTCCGCCCACCTTCCTGCAACAACTGTCGGGCCCGCTCAATCCGGCGGCGCAGCACAAATTCCGCGGGGGGAAACCCGGTTTCTGAACGGAACCGCGCCTTGAACCTCGGGATCGAAAGCGCCGCCTCGCGGGCCAACTGCTCAACGGGAATCCTCTCGTCGATGTGGGCGTCAATGTACTCCACCACGTTGGCCATCGCCGTCGAAAGGGCGCGCACCGGTACCCGCTGCGAAAGCGCCACCAACTCATACAGGTAGCCCATGAGCGCGAGGTGCATCCGTGCGTCCCGCAGGGGTCCCGCAGCGGAATCCGCCGCTCTAAAAAACCGCTCCACGATGGGCTGGAGCCCTGGACCCGCACAGCAGTGCCGGTGGGGAAAGTGGCGCAGCCCCTCCCAGTAGCCCACAGCCAGGCTGTCCGGTAACCCCAAGAAACCCTCGGGCGAGGAGGGCAGATCGAAGATCAGCCAGTACATGAGCCCGCAGTGCTCCGGATCTGGACCGGTACTGTGGGGTTCATCTGGAAAGGTAACAAAGAGGTCACCGCCCGTCATACGGTAGCACTCCTTGCCCATCCAGTAGTTCTGGGTGCCGCGGGCCAGGTAGGAAACCTCCATCATGCCCGGGTGCACGTGGTCGGCCAGGGGGGGATGCGCCCGGGAGTAGCGGTACCGCCCTAACACCCGCAGATGCGGCACCCCCAACTGCCTCAGGTCGAATATGGTGCGTTCCGGGGTGTTGTTGAGGTCAAGTTCCATGGGGGGGTGGAGGAACTCCCCGCCTTGGCAACCGGGCCGGGTGGGGCTTTCCTCCCCTTAGACCCGCTGCCAAACCGGTTTATTAGCGAAGACGTGCCGATAGTAATTGCCCCGCTGCAAACGGACCGCAGCCGCCTCGTCCAGCAGCGCGCGGGTGCGCGGATGAAAATGCAGCGCGGAAGCGGGCACCATGGGGGAGACGGGTCCCTCAATCGCGGCGGCCAACGCCTCCGCCTTGCGCGGACCGAAGCCGAGAAGCAGCACCTCGCGCGCTTCGAGAATCGTACCGATTCCCATGGTGATCACATGGTAGGGCACCTCCTCGGCGGGGCCGAAGAAGGGAGCGTTGTCCGCTCGCGTCCGCTCGGTGAGCGTTTTGATCCGCGTACGCGAGGCCAGCGAGGAACCGGGCTCATTGAACCCGATGTGGCCGTCGCTCCCGATGCCCACCACCTGCAAATCAATCCCGCCGGCCGCACGGATCCGCTCCTCGTAGACGGCGCAACTCGTAGCCACATCGCGCGCCAACCCGTCCGGAAGATTGGTGTTTTCCGGGCGTATGTTAATGTGGCGGAACAGATTCTCCCACATGAAATGATGGTAGGAGGCGGGATGCTCCGGCCCCAGCCCCAGGTACTCGTCCAGATTGAAGGTCGTGACCTTGCTGAAATCCAGCCCCTCCTCCCGGTGCAGTCGGATCAACTCCGCATAGAGCCCCAGCGGCGTGCTGCCCGTCGCCAGTCCCAGCACCGCCGCAGGCTTCGAGCGGACCAGAACGCCAAAAATCCGGGCGGCCAGCGCACTGGCCTCCTCTGCTGTGGGTTGGATGATGACTTCCATAAAAGGGGGTAAATGTTCCGCCTACAGCTGCAACTGACGGCAGTTCATCTCTGCGCCCGCCCCGCCCGCGCGTCACGCCCAAATTCCATGCCCGCGCCTTCCCTCGTGCGGGCTGTACGGTACACTCCCCCCCCATGGCCTACCGCTCCACCGCAGAATTTGTCGCCGCCCTCGAGGCGGCGGGTGAACTCGTACGCATCCCCTTCCCCGTGGCTACCGAATTGGAAATCACCGCCTGGGCCGACCGCGAAATGAAGTCCCCAGGCGGCGGAAAAGCCCTGCTTTTTGAGAAGCCCACCCTCAACGGGGTGGTTTCCTCCTTTCCACTGCTGATCAATTCGATGGGCTCCAAGCGCCGCATGGCCCTTGCCCTCAAGCTCGACGACATTGACCAGCTGCGGGAGCAAATGCAGATCATCCTCAAAGCCAAGCCCCCCACCGACCTGCGTTCCGCCTGGAACCTCGCCCTCCAGGGCCTCGACCTGCTCCACGCCAAGCCCAACCGCGTCCGCACCGGCCCCGCCCAGGAAATCGTTCACCGCTTCGACACCCCCCTCCAGCCCGCCGCCGCAGCGGCCCTGCTCCCCACCCTTCTCGACCTCCCCATCCTCCAATGCTGGCCTCAGGACGGCGGCCGCTTCCTCACCCTTCCCTGCGTCCACACCAAGGATCCCGATTCGGGCGAGCGTAACCTGGGCATGTACCGCGTCCAAATCTTCGATCCGCAAACCACCGGCATGCACTGGCAGATCCACAAGGTCGCCGCCCGCCACGGAAAAAGATACTATGACATGGGCGAACCCATGCCCGTCGCCATCACCCTCGGCGGCGACCCCGCTTACGCCTTCTCCGCCACAGCCCCCCTCCCCGACGGCCTCGACGAACTCCTCTTCGCCGGGTTCATCCGCAAAAAACAGGTCGACCTCGCCCCCTGTCTCACCGTCCCCCTCGAGGTGCCCGCCGACGTCGACTTCGTCATTGAAGGCTTTGTCCAACCAGGCGAACTGCGCGACGAGGGACCCTTCGGCGACCACACCGGCTTCTACACCCCGGTCGACGCCTACCCCGTCCTCCACATCACGGCCATTACCCACAGACGCGACGCCATCTACCCCTGCACCATCGTCGGCATTCCGCCGATGGAAGACTTTTACATGGGCAGCGCCAGCACGCGCATCTTCCTGCCGGTCTTCCAGATGAACTTCCCCGAAATCGTCGACCTCGCCCTCCCAGCCGAGGGCGTTTTCCACAACCTCGTCTTTGTTTCCATCCGCAAACAGTACCCTTGGCAGGCCTACAAAATCATGCACGGCCTCTGGGGCATGGGGCAGATGATGTTCGCAAAATACATCATCGTCGTCGACGCGGACTGCGACGTCCACAACACCAGCGAAGTCCTCTTCCGCCTCTGCGCCAACACCGATCCCCAGCGCGACAGCATCCTCACCAAAAACCCAAGCGACGCCCTCGACCACGCCCCAAACCTCCCCAACCTCGGCACCCACATGGGCCTGGACGCAACACGCAAACTCCCAGGGGAAGGCTACCACAGAACCTGGCCGGAAATGGTCACGCTCCCTGACCCGGTCCGCGCGCGGGTAGACGCCCTCCGCGCGGGACTCGCCCCCTAGGAACGGGAAGCCATCCACAGCTCCCGAAGATGTCTCAGATCCAGCAGCTGAATTAGACTCCTTCAATTATACGGACATCTTTCTGTCCTCTGTGGATTAGTCCCCGTTCCCAAAGAAGCCTGCAAGAGGTTGCCCTTGTGAACATACCCTGGAAAGTCTAACTCCAGCTTGGAAAGCTCCCGCTCCCTCCGCCTCTCCCCATGACTGAAATCACATTCACTTTCCAGTTGGATGACGGCAGCGTCACCTCTCGGCAACTCCCGCCGGGAACCTATACTTTGGGCCGCGATCCGCGCAGCGACATCGTCCTGCATTCCCTCGGCGCGTCACGCCGCCACGCCCGCATCGAGGTCTCGGAGGAAGCTGTCTTTGTAGAGGATTTAGGAAGCAGCGGTGGCACCTACGTAAACGAAGAGCGACTCCGCGAACCGGCCATTCTTCGGCTTCCGGTCACGCTCCAGTTCGGTCAAATGCTTGTCAGCATCGCGTGCGAGCAGCCCCGCGTCGCCGCTGCCCCGCGCCCGGAAGCCTCCCGCCCAGAACCTAAGACCACGGAAGCCGAGCCACACATCAACCTAGCGCTCGACGGCGCTGTCCATGTGCCCCCGCCCATCCAAAATCTCAACGAGCAAACCCGGCGCCGGCTCGGGATGCTTTACGAACTGCCCCTCCAGTTTGCCGCGGAATCGGACCTCCAAAAACTGTATAAACTCATTCTGGACAGGGTCATCGAGCTAACCCCGGGTGCAATCCGCGGCGCCCTGCTCATCAAGGATCCGCATGACGGCAAACTCGGCTTGCGCGCCAGCATCCCCCTGGACGCCCCAGCCATCAGCCGGACTTTGATTCGCAGGGTGGCCCGCGAACAGGTCGGCTTCATCTGGGGCGACAAGGACGCCGACCACCAGAGCATGAGCGAAAGCATGGCCGCTATCCGGATTCGCACCGGCATGTACGCCCCACTGGTCTGGGAAGGCGACACGGTAGGCGTCCTGTTTGTCGACAACCCAAACACACGCGCCGCCTTCAGCCAGGAGGACCTCCAGTTCCTGCTTTCGGTCGCACATTACGCCGCGTCCGCAGTCGCCAACCAGTTGCTTCAGACCGAGATCAAACAAAACAACCAGACCCTCCAGCACCTTCTGGCAAACTTTTCGCCAAAGCTCAGAAACCGGCTTCTCGAAAAATCAAGGGAAGGCCGCCTGCAACCCGGCGGTGAGAAGTCCCTCGTGACCATCCTGCTCTCGGACCTCCGCGGCTTCACACGCACCAGCGCCTCGCTCGACGCCCAGGTGGTCGTCGACATGCTCAACGACTACTTTCATGTCCTCGGACAGGAGATTTTCCGGCACGATGGCACCATTGACAAATTCATCGGCGACGCGATTTTAGCCGTCTTCGGCAGCCCTGAGAAAGATCCGGAGCACCCCTTCAAGGCTGTGAGCGCCGCCATCGAAATGCAGCGCAAAATGGCTGTGGTCAACGCGCGCAGAAAGAAGGCGGGCCTCCCCTTCTGCGACCTGGGCATCGGCGTCTACACCGGCGAGGTCCTGCACGGCTTTATCGGGGCGGAGGAGCGCCTGGAATACACCGTCATCGGCGACACCGTGAACAAAACCTCCCGCTACTGCGACGGCGCCGCCCCCGGCGAAATTCTGCTCGGCCCCCTGACTGCCGAGGAGGTGGCAGGCCGCGTAGCCATGGACCGTCGCAGCATCTCCACAAAACACGAGGGCGACCTGCCCGCCTTCGCCGTGGAATGGCGCCCTTAAGCCGCCCCTCCGCAGATTCCTCAGATTTGCCAGACGAGTCGAAACCCCAAAAACATCTGCTGCACCCTACTCCTCCGGTTTTTGCGGTCGGTCCACGGAGAAGAGTGGGCCCGGCTTGCTCCCCTCGGATCCGATGAGCGCCTTGATGCTCGAATCCTGCACGTTTTCCGCGACAACCTTGCCGTCCTTGACCGCCTGGATGGCAAAGCCCGCGATTCGGAGCCCCGTGGGCGCCACCGTCCTGCCCTCCTCCGCCGCCGGTGGCTTCGGGGCCGGTGCGGCGGGCCTTGCTGCGCCGGCCTGCCTGAAAAGCGACGGGGGGGTGTAAGTGGTTTTCACCGGCTCACTGGTCACCACTTCCACCCCGTTTGACTTCACATTCAACTGGGCCTCGCCGCCGTCAAGAAGCGCCGGCTTTGAAGTTTTAGGATCGCGACCGATGATCCAGTAGCGGAGCGTGATTCCCTGCTCAGGCCGGCTGCTGGCATTCCGAACCGTGACAGTCAGCACCTTGTGCTGCGTGACGGGGCGGGGCCCGGGCCCTGCCTTCATGGGCGCCGGCGCCTTTTCCCCGGGCTCTCTCTTTTCCCTGAAATTCAGGATTTCACCCGTTAACTCCAGAACAGCAGAGGCCGGTGAGGCCACCGCCAGACAGAAGAAAAGCCAGAGGGGAAAAGGTTTCATCTAACAAAATTTAGCTACTTTCCACGCACTGTGCGAGTGTGGAGTTGACCCTTCCCTCACCCGCGGGTGTGCTCCGTTGGTGACTATCCCAATTCCAGCGGCGCTCCTCTCCGTGGTCGCCGGCTGTCTGGGCGCCCTGGTCGGTTCCTTCCTGAACGTCTGCATCCATCGGCTGCCGCGGGAGATGTCGGTCCGCCATCCTGCGCGCTCCTTCTGTCCGCATTGCTCCCGAACCATCCCTTGGTTTCACAACCTCCCCGTTCTTTCGTGGCTGTTTCTGCGCGGCCGCTGCGCCTCCTGCCACCAGTCCATTCCGGTGCGCTACCTGCTCGTAGAGTGCCTCACCGCGGCGCTGTTTGCCTGTGCCGCGTGGAAGACCGGGCCGGCGCAGCCGGAGCTGCTCGCAGCAGAAGTCATCCTGCTCAGCCTGCTCGTCGCCGCGACCTTCATTGATCTGGAGCACCTCATCATTCCCGATGAAATCACTTTGGGCGGGGTCGCCGCAGGACTCGCCTGCTCAGCCCTGTGGCCTCAACTCCAAGGGGAGACGGCTCTTTGGCGTGGCCTAGCATTTTCCTGTGCGGGCGCGACCGCCGGGTACGGGCTGCTTTGGGCCGTAGCGGAGCTAGGCAGGCTCGCCATGGGGCGCCAACGACTCACCTTTGAGAAACCCGTCCCCTTCGAATGGAAGCGCTCAGGCGATGCCGCGGAACTGACCGTCGAGGGCGAGAGCATGGACTGGGCAGAGTTTTTTGTCCGCGGCTCAGAGCAGGTCCGCATGCACGTCACAGGAGGAACGTTGGACGGCCGCGCGGTGGGCGCGGGCGACTGGGTCTGGGGGTTTGAAAAATTGCAGTGCGAGGGAGGGGTCCTGGACCTCAACAAAGTCGAACGCATCGACCTGAGCATCACCTCCCTTGTGCTTCCCCGCGAGGTGATGGGGTATGGCGACGTTAAGTTGCTCGCGGCGATTGGCGCCTTTCTGGGATGGAAAGCCGTTCTTTTCACCGTGCTCACAGGCTCCATCCTCGGGGCACTGTTGGGAGTCGCTGCAATCTTGAGCGGGCGCCGTGACCTGGCCACCAAAATTCCTTTCGGCCCCTATCTCGCAGCGGGGGCTGCCCTCTGGCTGTTTGCCGGTCCTGCCTTGCTCAAGGCGTACTGGACCGTAGTGACAGCAGCCGCAGCTGGGCCCGGCCAGTAGCCTGGTTCACAGAACTGCTCTGCTGGCAGAACTTTAGCTGCTTTGGGGTGCTAGAGCTGCCCCAACGGGTTCGCGCGCGCGGCCAATGGAAGGCCCACGCGCTCCCCTCCGCGGCGGTGGCTTTCAAACACCGCCATAATCATCTCCACCGTCGTGCGCCCAGCCTCGGCCCCGCACAATGGCTCGCGCTTTTCCTCAATCGCCGCCAGCAAGTCCTCCGCCGGCAGCACGTGTCCGCCCACCAACCGACGCATATCCCCCAGTGGCTCAGCCTGCCCAAGCCCCCCCGACGTGAGCGCCTCCCACCCGCCCGCCGCCGGTACCGGCCGAAAAGGGTTCCCCCAGCGCACATGCACCAGGGGCTCCACATCCACCCGCAAATCCACCACCGCCTCGCTGCAAATCAGTTGCAGACCGAACCCTGCGGCTTTGCCGCCCGCATTCTGAACCGAATCAAAATAAAGAGGCACCCCCGCCTCCATTTCAAACCGCGCGTGGACGGCATTCCCACCCAGCAATCCCAGGCCCTCATCCCCCTCGCGCACGTCGCCGCGCGCAACCGGCCGTCTCTCCTGATAAAGCAGACCCGTGCACGCCACCGGCTGGCCGGCAAACACCGTCGCCAGATTCAATACATGCGACCCAAGCACCCAAAGATCCAACGCTCCTCCCCGCTGGTCCTCCTTGCCCCGTGCCCGGATCTCCAATAGCCGCCCAAACCTCCCGGACCGAAGCAGCTCCACCACCACAGGCAACACCGGGTGGTAGCGGTTGCGATGCGCCAAAGAAACCCGCAGCCCCCGCTCCCG
>CAMCIN010000049.1 GCA_945874745.1 Akkermansia muciniphila
TCCTAGGCGTGGGAGGCAATCTTTTGGCTGAAGCGTTGCAACGCGGAAATCGACGAGGTGAGGCATTGTAAGTAAGGAAGTATCGGCTCCCTTTTTGCTTTCAGTGGCAAGGAGGCCGACTGGGGTGCCGCCAGGCGACACGCCCTCCGGGAAACAGACTCTCGATGGGCGGGCGTTGTGCGGAAACCTCCCTCAGCAAAAGCGACTCCATGTGCGGCAGGCAACATGTGTTTATATTGCTACGGATTCGAGCTTTGCGCGCGGCTCTTAGCTTTTCCTCCCTCAAAGTGGCTCATTTGACCCTGAGGCCGTGCCAGAATTGGCGCGGTGCGTGACAGGAAGTGTTTGCGAAGGGTGCACCGCTGAGGTCGGCGCACTGTTTGCGCGCCTGTCCTCCCGCGGCAGACAGGTTCCACCCGCCCACAGCCCCCATCGGCTCGTCCGGCTTTCAGGTTCGCCCTATCCGAGAAGCTGTGGTTTCCAATCGCCGTCTCAAACCGATCCAGCCAAATTATCTGCCTCATGAAAAACGCTCACCTTCTATGTTTCCTCGTTGCCGGTGGCCTCAGCATGGCACTGGCAAACGGCGCGGAGCCCACGAAGCCTGTCCAGAAAATCACCCCGGGCAAAGTCATCGTCCCTACGGACGCGATGCGCCGCATTTGGGGGGAATTGGTCAGCGTCGACCTTAAAACCCGCACCGGCACCTTTCGGAAGGAGGGCACAGACGAGCTGATGCCCTTTACCGTGTTGCCCTACGCCGAATTGCTGCACCATGCGGCTTTCGGTGACCTGCAGGACTTCCGGATCGGGGTACGCGCCATATTTCGGATGCACGAGGCAGAGGATGGCCAGTGGACTTGGCTGACCTACATCCAAGACCAGATGAACATGATGAACGGCCACAAGGAGTATTTCCATGTGGAGTCCCTCGACGCCGCCGGCGGCCAGCTCACCGTTACCCAGGCGAATGCCGATCAGTCTTATGTCCGCGAGAAGGGCATCGTGCTTTCGACCGATTCCGAGACGAAATATTGGAAGAACGCGCAGCCGGCAAAGTTTTCGGACATCGGGGTGGGCGATCGGCTCCGCACGGAGACCCACGGGGTGGGAAAGGGGAAGGTGCAGATGTGCTGGCACGTCTTTTTGGATGAGGAGAGTTTCTTGAAGTTTCAGTCTGAGCAGAAGCTACTGGAGTCCAAACGGCTTGGAGTGGAGGGGGCGCCCGGTTACGTGGACGCTCTTGAGGGCGGCTTGCTGGAGGTGACTCTCTTTCAGGAAGGTGGCGACACCTCGAGGGCGGCCACCGTGGGAAAGAAGGTGCGCGTGGTGCCGGCTGGAGTCGACCGCAAGCCGCTCGGCGAACCGCTGGAGGGAACGGTTGTAAGCGCGAAAATGCAGGGCAACCTTGGCAAACTCAGCGTTCAGCTCGACGGGGAGGCGAAAGGCTTTAGCGTCGCGGGCCTTGCTCGCCTGTGGCTGCACTGAGTCGGAAGATTGCACTCGAAAGGACGGGCGTGCAGTTGGGTGGGAGGGAGTGGTAATGGGATAGTGAGCGCTCCATGGACAGCCTTTTTATGACCGAAAGAATCATAGTCAGCAGGCCCAGCCTCCAGTCGCTGGCTGACAAACACGACCTCCACGCCTCCCAAAAGAGGGCCGCACAGCGCGAGGCCAAGGTGGCCAAGGAATGGGGGGACCTCAGTGAAAACGCCGAATACAAGGCGAGCAAAGAGAAGTTCAGGCTCGCCGGACGGATCCAGCAGAGGCTTGTGCGCGAGTTGAAAAAACTCGAGGACACCGGCTACGAGGTGGTGGATCCCCTCGACTGGGTCCGCGGGGGCCCCTCCGCAGGGAGGGTTGCCGTGGGGACGGTCGCGCGGGTGCGACAGGGAGGCTTTACCGAGGATTATCTGGTGGTGGGGGCGAAGGATCAGGATCTGCCGTTGGACCGGTCCGTCCTGCCGCTGCCCTACACTTCGCCGCTGGGGCAGGCGCTCTACGGACTGGCCGCCCCGCGGGTGGTCGAGGCTGTCATTGCCGGGGAGCGGCGGGTTTTGCGGCTTGAAAGCGTCCGTCCGCCGACTCTTGAAGAGGTACTGGCCCTTTATCCGGAGCTCACTCCCCAAAAGGGCTGAGCGCAGCCCCCCAGAAAGCAAAACGCCCGGAATGTGTAGATTCCGGGCGTTCGCAGCAAGGAGTGGGGGCTGATTGCGCCCCTCGAATGGGGACTATTTCGAAAGCGCCTTGTCGATGGCTGCCTTGAGTTCCTCGGATTCTGGCTCCACGTTGGAGTCGAACCGGGCGGCGAGGGAGCCGTCCTTGGCGATCAGAAACTTGTTAAAGTTCCATTTAACCGGTCCGGGTTGCCCCGCGGCTTCTCCGGTCAAGGTGGTGAACAGGGGATGTGCGGCCTCGCCCTTGACCGCCACTTTGCCAAGCAAGGGAAAGGTGACGTTGTACTTGGAAGAACAAAACTGGAGGATCTCCGCTTCGGTGCCGGGTTCCTGGCCGCCGAAGTCGTTGCAGGGCACGCCGACCACGACCAGGCCCTTGTCCTTGTATGCTTTGTAGAGGGATTCCAGCCCGGCGTACTGGCGCGTGTAGCCGCACTTGCTTGCGACGTTTACCACAAGGACAGCCTTGCCGCCGAGGTCGGCGAGTTTGGTGTCCTTGCCGGCGATGTCCTTGACGGGAATCTTGAGGATGTCGGGGGCGGGTGCCGCGTGGAGGGTGCTCATGAGCAGGGGAAGGGCTAGGAGGAGGGCGAGAGGTTTCATGGGAACCTCCTTATCTGCGAAGAGGCCCGCGGAGTCCAGACGCGAGCGACTCATCTTGAGCCGTCGGCTGGCTTGGCGGTAAGGTGTGGCATCACCCCCCATATGAAAACCAGTACTACAACCCCAGGGATTCCCCCTCTCTCGCCTAAAAAAAGAACAGGGGGGGCCTCCCCCGCGCAGGCACGACCCTCCCGTCCGGTCTTCGGGCCGGGCCTTGCCGCCCTGACCGTTCTTTCCTTTGCCCCCCTGCTTGTCGCCGCGCCACTCGAACCCTCCTTCCGGGCGGAAACCGTAGATGCAGAGGTTCAGATCGGCTACGGCATCGCCGTGGCCGACGTCAACGGCGACGGCAAGCCGGACATTCTATTGGCCGACCAGCATACGGTGCAGTGGTATGAGAACCCTTCCTGGAAAAAACACGTAATGGTCGAGAATGTCACCGAACGGGACAACGTGTGCATTGCCGCCCGGGACATTGACGGCGATGGGAAGGCGGAGGTGGCCATCGGCGGGCAGTGGAATCCGGGGGAGACGCTGGATCCAGAGAAGAGCGGCGGCGTGTTTTACCTGCTCCCGCCGGCCGATAGGACCCAGCGGTGGGAGGCAGTCAAACTGCACCACGAGCCGACGGTGCACCGGATGCACTGGGTGCTGGCGCCGTCGGGCAAGTGGGAGTTGGTGGTCAAGCCCCTGCACGGCCGGGGCAACCGCAACAATGCGGGTGAGGGGAGCAAGGTGTTTGCCTACGAAATGCCGCTGAATCCGAGGGAGCCGTGGGAGCTGTCGCTGGTGAGCGAATTTACCCATGCGAGCCACAATTTTCACCCGATCAACTGGGACAACGATCCGGAGAACGAGCTGCTAACGGCGGCCAAGGAGGGGGTTTTCTGGTTCGGCCGGAGCACAGGGTCCTGGAAAAAGCGGCAGCTTTCAGAGGCTTGGGCAGGGGAGGTTCGGGACGGCAGGTTGCCGGGAGGTGGGAGGTTTTTCGCCACGATCGAGCCGATGCACGGCACGACGGTCGCTTTTTACACCGGCGTTGAGGCAGGCAAGGGGCTCTGGAAACGCCAGGTTTTGGACGATTCCCTGCTGGATGGTCACGCTGTTGTGGTGGGGGACTTTTTGGGGGTGGGTAGCGACCAGATTGTCGCCGGGTGGCGCGGGCTCAACCCCAAGGGTGCGCCAGGAGTGCGGCTTTTCACGCCACTCGATGCTGCGGGCAAGGAGTGGCGCGCGAGCGGGATTTCTGGCGAAGAAGTCGCCATCGAGGACATCAAGGCAGCGGACCTAAACGGGGATGGAAAACCCGACCTCATCCTCGCGGGGCGGCAGACCAAGAACCTGCGGATCCTTTGGAACCAGTCCGGCGCCCGCTAAGGCGCTGGGAAAAGACGCGGCCGCGCAGTTGCTAGAGCGGGGCGCGGCTCAGGGAGCCGTTGACCAGGCGCATGAGGTTGAGCGGGTTGTTGTTTTTGAGCTCTGGTGGCAGGGCAGCGTCCGGGAGGTTCTGGTAACAGACTGGACGCACCCAGCGCAGGATCGCAGCGGTGCCCACGCTCGTAAAACGGCTGTCGGAGGTAGCCGGATAGGGGCCGCCGTGTTGCATGGCCGGACTGACTTCCACTCCCGTGGGAAATCCGTTCAGGAGCAGGCGCCCCGCCTTGCGCTCCAAGACGCCGGCCAGTTCCCTCATCTGCGGGAGGTCCGACTCCGCAGCGTGAATGGTGGCGGTCAACTGGCCTTCGAGTCCGCTGGCGAGCTCTAGTAGTTCTGCAAGGTCGGCGGTTTCTACCAGCAGACCGGCAGGCCCGAACATTTCAGCACGAAGGCTGGGGTTTGTGCGAAAGGTCTCTGCATTTGTCACTAACATCACGGGCCTGGCCTGTGTCCGGGCCGGATCCTCTTCTTTTTCGGACTGCGCCAGCAGCGAGACTCCTGCGACTTTTAGCGCCGCGTCGATTGAAGCAGCGTAGGCATCCCGGATTCCGGGGTGAAGGAGCGTACCCGGGGCGCTGGCCCTGAGGGCCACGGCGAGGGCCTCCTTCAAAGAATCCGTCGCACTGCCGCTGAGGGCGAAAATGAGCCCCGGCTTGGTGCAGAACTGGCCGACGCCCATGGTGAGGGAGTTTTTGAGGCCCTCTGCGATTTGGTGCGTTCTTTCGCCCAGAGCGCCAGGCAGCAGAAACACCGGATTCAGGCTGCTCATTTCCGCGAACACGGGAACAGGCTCCGGCCGCGAATGAGCCGCATCCATGAGCGCTCGGCCCCCCCGGTGGGAACCGGTGAAGCCCACCGCCTTGACCCCCGGATGCCGGACGAGCGCGGTGCCAAGGGCGTGGGCACTGCCTTGCAGGAAGGAAAACACCCCTGCAGGGAGGCCGCACAGGCGAACGGCGCTGGCGACGGCGCCGGCAACCAACTCTCCCGTGCCTGGGTGTGCCGGATGACCTTTGACCACCACCGGACAGCCTGCGGCGAGTGCGCTGGCCGTGTCACCGCCAGCCACGGAAAAGGCCAGGGGAAAGTTGCTGGCGCCGAAGACGACTACTGGGCCGATCGGCACCAGAACCCTGCGCAGATCCGGCCGGGGTAGGGGGGAGCGCTCTGGAAGGGCCGTGTCGATGCGCGCGTCGCACCAGGAGCCCTCCCTGAGGAGGTCCGCAAACAGTCTGAGCTGCCCGACCGTGCGTCCCCGCTCGCCAGAAAGCCGCTCCAGCGGAAGCCCCGTTTCCTGGTGGGCGCGCTCCAGCAAGGCGTCGCCAAGTCCGATGATTTCGGTGGCGATGGTTTCCAGAAAGACGGCGCGCAGCTCCGGGGCGCTCCGGCGGAAGGCTGCCAGGGCCAGTTGTGCGGCCTCCAGCGCTTCCCCTACGAGCTGCTCCCCCGCCTCTTCAAAGGAGGGCTCCAGCGGGAGTCCGAGCAGCGGGTTAAATGCGCGAAAGGAGTTGGGACCGGCGGACCGGGGTGCGCCAGCGATGAGACTTTTTCCGTGAATAGACATTGGGATGGGAGTTAGGCGATGTGGTTGACGAGGCAGCCCAGCGAGTCGATGGAGATGCGGACCTCGTCGCCGCCGGCAAGGGTGAAGGCGTTCGGAGGCACCAGCCCCGTGCCGGTAAGCAGGTAACAGCCTGCTGGAAAACTGTTGTCCCGCCAGAGCCAGTCGGCGAGTTCCAGAGGCGTGCGCTTCATTTGCGACAAGGCGGTCGCGCCTTCAAACACCGTGGCCCCCCCGCGCAGGATCGTAAGGGTGATCGCAGTCTCCGGCGGGAGGGGCGGACAGACCACGAGGGCCGGGCCCAGCCCGCAGCAGTGGCTCCAGACCTTTGCCTGGGGCAGGTAAAGCGGATTTTCGCCTTCGATATCTCTGGAGCTGAGGTCGTTGCCTACGGTATATCCGAAGATTTTGCCGTCCACGTTAAGGGCCAGCGCAAGCTCCGGCTCCGGGACGTTCCACTTGGAATCCTGGCGCAGCCGCAGGGTGGCTCCCGTTCCAAAAACCCGGTGGGGCGTGGCCTTAAAGAAGATCTCCGGCCGGTCCGCATCGTAAACCCGGTCGTAAAAGGTTCCTCCGCCCGCGTCCTTGGACTCCTCGATGCGGGCGTCCCTAGACCGCAGATAAGTCACGCCTGCCGCCCAGACTTCCTGGTTTTGAATGGGCGCCAGCACCCCGACCGGCGGGGGACAGTGCCTTGCGTGCTGCAACTTCTGCGCAAGCCATTCGCCCGGCTCGGCCTGTTGGAAGAGGGTGTCCAGGGTCATCCCGGCCAGCGAGAACCAATCGGTTCCGCGCTGGGCAACAAGTCCGGTGTAACAGCAGTAGACGAAAATGGGGTGCATCACTTCAGAGTGTGCCCGGATGGAGGTAAAGGTGAAGCGCGAAGCCGAGCCGACCGCTTGGGACGTGCAGGGGCGCCGGTTTCTGGCAGAGTCTTGTGCCATGTCTGCATCCACAGCAACCGCCCCCGATTCCATCTACCAGATCCGCACCCACGCTCCCGGGCCTGCCGGTGCGTTGCCTTTGACCGAAGCGCTTTTGAGCCAGAGCCCGAGCGGGGATTTGTTCGGGCTGACTCAGAACGCGGGGATGGGCTGGGACCCGGCGGGTGTGGCTGCCAAATCGTTTCTCATCCTCAGCACGCAGGGCGGCCTGCGCGCCCCCGATGGAAAGCCCGTTGCGCTGGGTTACCACACGGGGCACTGGGAGATCGGGCTGCTGGTCAAAGAGGCAGCCGAGGAGATCCGCAGGCACGGTTTTCTGCCTTTTGCCGCGTATTGCTCGGATCCCTGCGACGGACGCACCCAAGGGACCACCGGGATGTTTGACAGCCTGCCGTTTCGAAACGATGCGGCAATGGTGTTCCGGCGGCTGATCCGCTCGCTTCCGACCCGGGCTGGGGTCATCGGGATTGCAACCTGCGACAAGGGGCTTCCCGCAATGATGATGGCCCTCGCGGCGATGCACGACCTGCCCTGCGTGTTGGTGCCCGGCGGGGTGACCCTGCCGCCCACTCAGGGAGAGGACGCGGGCGCGGTGCAGACCATTGGCGCGCGCTTTTCGAGGGGGCTGCTGAGCCTTTCGGAAGCGGCGGAACTGGGCTGCCGCGCCTGCGGTTCGCCCGGCGGCGGCTGCCAGTTTCTGGGCACGGCGGCGACTTCGCAGGTGGTGGCCGAGGCGCTTGGGATGGCGCTTCCGCACTCGGCGCTGGCCCCCTCCGGGCAGCCGGTTTGGACGGATCTGGCCACGCAGGCGGCTCGTGCGGTGGCCACGTTGGAGCAGCGTGGAATCACGATGCGCCAGATCCTCACGCCGGCGAGCATCCGCAACGCGATGGTGGTTCACGCCGCCTTTGGCGGATCCACAAACCTGCTGCTGCACATCCCGGCCGTTGCGCACAGCGCGGGTCTGGAGCGGCCCGCGGTTTCGGACTGGATCGAGGTGAACCGGACCGTTCCGAGGCTTGTGGATGTGCTGCCAAACGGGCCGCAGTTTCACCCCACCGTGCGGGCGTTCCTTGCGGGCGGGGTGCCCGAAGTCATGCTGCACCTGCGGCGGTTGGGTCTTTTGGACACCTCCGTGCTCACTGCGACGGGCGAGACCTTGGAGCGCAACCTAGACGTGTGGGAGGCCTCGGAGCGGCGCATCCGCTTCCGCGAGATCCTCACGCAACTCGACGGGGTCGAGCCCGACGAGGTGATCATGCCCCCAGAGTCGGACAAGGCGCGCTCCCTCACCAAGACCCTCGTGTTCCCCATTGGCAACCTCGCGCCCGAGGGTTCGGTGATCAAGAGCACCGCTATCGACGCCAGCGTTGTGGATCCGGACGGAGTCTACCGCAAGGAAGGGCCGGCCCGAGTCTTCACCAGCGAGGCGGCTGCGATTGCGGCGGTGCGCGCCGGGAGCATTCACTCGGGCGACGTGATGGTCCTCGCAGGGATCGGGCCGATGGGCACGGGCATGGAGGAGACCTACCAAATCACCTCGGCGCTCAAGCACCTTCCCTTCGGAAAGCATGTCGCGCTTATCACCGACGCGCGTTTCTCGGGGGTTTCCACCGGCGCATGCATCGGACACGTGGGCCCCGAGGCGCTCGCAGGCGGCCCGATTGGACGCTTGCGCGAGGGGGACTGGATCCGCATCACGATCGACCGGGTGGGTATGAGTGGGTGCCTCGATTTTATAGGCGAGGGAACGGAGCGGTTTGGTGCGGAGGAGGGGGCGCGTAGGCTCTCCCTGCGGGAGCCCTTGGAGACGCTTGCCCCGCACCCGCGACTGCCGGAGGACACACGCCTGTGGGCCGCGCTGCAACAGGTGGGAGGGGGAACGTGGGGGGGATGTGTTTACGACACTGAGGCGATTTTAACGAGGCTTCAAACCAGCAAAGCCTGAGCTCAGAGGATGGTGATTCTTGAACAGAGATTCCCTCCGGCTGGCGTTATCTACGCACCGCTTCCGCAACAGCAGTGCCGGGAGTGGGGGCTTACTATTTTGCAGCAACACTGTGGGCGTTGGAGTTACGTTTTTATTATTTCGTTATCTTGGGCTGGGACTGGGTGTGGCACGGCCGTTGCTTTATGACCTTTGCCGCGGGTGCGGCGCTCGATGCTGAAGCGGCAAAGCCCCCGAGTGGAGAGGTCACACCGGCCATTCGCGGGTTTAGCCACATCTTGGTTGAGATGTTGGTCATAGGTGGGGAGGGGCGTTCGGGGGAACGCCCCTTCCTTTGGCCGGTTCTTGCGCAAGCAGAGCGGTTCGCCCCGCTGCGCTTGCCGTGTTGCGGTGCTCAGCCCCGATCTTCTCGAGGACGCGACCCTGCACAGTCCGGTTAGGGCTTTGGTTGGAGGTTGCCTGTGTTTTCGTGTTGGGTGGGGGGCGTGAATTTCTGGACGCTTCTTGCCCTAGCCTTGGCCGTTCTGTGGTTGCAGGCCAATGCGATCGCCTGTGCCGCGCTGCAAGCCCTGCGCGCAGAGGCGCGCGTGCGTTGGGAGGCCCTTGTTTTTTTAGAAAGGTGTCTGCTGGAGCGCCGGGCTGGCGTGTGGGGGGGGGCGCCTGCTGTGGCGGCGCGTTGGAGGGCAATTTTGGAAAAACCAAGCTGGCCGGAGGACGCGTCGGGGGTTGGTGCGTTTTTTGAGGAACGCCGGCTGGCCTGGGAGCACGGTGCCGGGACCGGGAACGAGGTGCTGGAGTTGCGCTGCAGCGAAGCGGTACGCTGTTACGCCGCGGCCGCTGCCCTGTACAACCGTCGGCTTCCCCTTCTGTCGAGCTGGCCACTTTCGAAATGGATGGGGTTTTTGCCCGTAGAAGAGCCGCCTTGCCGGGCGCTTGGACTCGACTGATGCCCTTTTTCCTCTGGCGGGATGCGGGATGCGGGAGGTGGGTGTTTTGGGTGCCTGTCTGCGGGGGGTCCCACGCATTCCGCCGTTGGCAGCAGCGTTTTGAGCGGCTAGCTTTCCGACTTTGGATCACCCCACCATGGACCGCAGCGCGTTGGTCGCCTCCACACTCTTCTTTCTGGTTGGTTTTGTACTTTCCGTACAAAACCTCCGGGCCCGTGTGTACAGGCCTTCCCGGTGGAGCTTTTTCGCAGCATTGAGCGGGTTCGCGCTTCAGACGGTGTGGCTCAGCCAAAGGGGACAGGAGTTGGGACGTTGTCCGCTCAGCAGTCTTTTTGACGTGCTTGTCTTCTTGGGGTGGTCGGTGACGCTCTTGTACCTGCTCACTGGGGCCACCTACCGCATGTCCCTGCTCGGCGTATTTTCTTCGCCTTTGGTGTTTTTGCTTCAAGCGGTTGCCCTTCTGCTGCCGCTACCGCCGGCGCTCAAGAGTTCGGCCCCCTTAAATTCCTGGCTAGAGTTGCACGCGGCGGTTTCCGTGGTCGCGTACGGCGCCTTTGCCTTGGCTGGGATTGCCGGGGTGACGCTCCTGGTGCAGGAGCGTCAGCTCAAGACCCGGAAGCTCCACTCTTTTTTCTACCACTTTCCGCCTATCCACGATCTGGCCGCAGCGAACCGTCGCCTGGTTTATATCGGTTTTGTGCTGTTGAGCGTGGGGCTTTTCGCCGGTTTGCGCGAAGGCATGGCGCATGTAGGGCTTCTGAGGGTGGTCTCTTTTGGGCTGTGGCTGCTCTACGGTTTTTTGTCTTTGGCGCTGGGCAGCAAGCGGATCAGTCCGCAGCGGGCGGCGTGGCTCGCCAGCGGGTCCTTTTTGATTTTGCTGCTGACGGTTTGGGCGGTGCAACTGGCCTCGAAAGGGTGAGCTCATGGAAATTGTTTGCCTAGGACTGAGTCACCGCACCGCAGCTGTGGACCTTCGCGAAAGGTTTGCCATTCCGGACGCTCGGCTTGGAGCGCTCGCCTTGGAACTGGCCCGCGTGCCAGAGCTTGGCGAAAGCGTGGTGGTTTCCACCTGCAACCGGGTCGAGTTTTACGCGGCGGCTCCGGAAGCGGAACGGGCCTTTGGCGCCATGCACGCGGCGCTCGCTGAGCGCGGTATGGAACCGGAGGTGGAGGTGTTTTTCCGAAGGGTTACCGAGGACGCCGCGCGGCATCTCTTCCGGGTGGTGTGCGGACTGGACTCGATGGTGCTCGGGGAGACGGAGATTCTGGGGCAGGTGAAGAAGGCTTACCAGGCGGCGCAGGAACAGAAGGCAACGGCGCGGCACCTGAATAAACTGTTTCAGCGGGCGTTCAACGTCGCCAAGGAAGTGCGCACGCACACCAACATCACGCGGGGGAGCGTTTCAGTCGGCTCGGCCGCGGTGGAGCTTGCCGAGCGGATTTTCGGCCGGCTGGAACATTGCAAGGTGATGATCCTAGGGGCGGGTGAAACGGCAGAACTCACTGCGGGGGCCTTGCAGGCGCGTGGGGTGCAGAGCATTTTTGTGGCAAACCGCTCGCATGACCGGGCAGTTGCTTTGGCCGGACGCATGGGCGGGAGCGCGGTGCGCTTTGAGGAATGGCCCGGGGTGTTTGCCGGGGTGGACATTTTGATTGGTTCCACCGCGGCTCCGCACCACGTGCTGACAAGGGCGCAACTCGAACCCCTGATGGGAGCGCGCCGGCAGCGGCCTCTTTTTTGCATCGACCTGGCGGTGCCGCGAGACATCGAGCCGGAGGTAAACCTGCTGGACGGGGTTTACCTGTACGACATCGACTCGTTGCAGGCCATAGCGCAACAATCCATGGAGGTGCGGCGTGGGGAGTTGCAGGTGTGCGAGGCGATGATCGACCGGCACGTGGGCGAGTTTCTCCAGTGGCTCCGCTCCAGCCCCGGATTGCCGCGGGAGGTCGCCACGCGGCTGCGGGGCGGGGCGCGTGACTTGCCGGCACACGGTATTTAATTTTATGATTCGATCCATCACTCTTGGGACGCGCGCCTCGGCGCTGGCAATGGCGCAGACGGAGTTGACCCGCGCCGCCCTGTTGGCTGCCTTTCCCTCCCTCGAAGTCCGGGTGGAAACCTTTGTCACTCAGGGGGATCGCAAACTGGATCTGGAGCTTCTCCAGCGCACCCCAGGCGGGGGCAAGGGCCTGTTCACACGCGAACTGGAAGAGGCGCTTTTGGACGGCCGGATTGATTTAGCCGTGCACAGCCTCAAGGACCTGCCCGGCCACATGCCGGCAGGCTTGGAGTTGGTGGCGGTCTTGGAACGGGCGGCCACGGCCGACGTGCTCCTTTCGAAACATCCGGGCGGTCTGGCAGGTCTGCCTCAAGGTTCCTTGATCGGCACCAGCAGTATCCGGCGCGCGCGCCAGTTAGGATGGCGGCGCCCCGATTTGGAGGTGTGCGAGTGGCGGGGCAACGTGCAGACGCGCCTGCGCAAACTCGGACAGCATGCGGTTTGTGCCGGAATTGTGCTCGCACAGGCTGGTCTGGACCGCCTCGGTTTCGGGGTGGCTTCCGGAGCGATTGCTTTCGAGGAGTGGACCTTTCAAGCCACGTCTCTGGGCGGAAGCATGTACCCGGCCATCGGCCAGGGGGTCATCGCCTTGCAGGCGGCCTCCGCCCGAGCCGAGGTCCGGGAGGTGGCTGCAGCGCTCAACCACTCCCACACCTGGGTGGCGGTCCGGGCAGAGCGCGAGCTCCAGCGGCGGTTGGCGGGGGATTGCACCCTGCCTGTGGGGGTTCACACCCGCCAGCAAAACGGACTGGTCGAGATGGAGGCCGTCCTTTTTGTTGAGGGCCGCAGCGAACCGCTTGCGGCGCACGCCTCAGGAGTTGTTGCGGAGGAAGTGGCCGCGGAGGTCGCCCGGCAACTGGGGGGCGAGTAGGGAAAAAGCCGTTGGAGCGCGAGGACGGATTGGCGCTTAAAAATGTACCTCCCGCCGGTTCTGCCGAAGGCGTACCTTCTGGAAAACAGGAGCCCGCCTACTTGCCGGTGCTCAGGCTTTCCTTCTTGGAGGCCCACCAAACGGATCCCAAGAGTGAAACAAGGACAAAAACGGTACCTGCGAGGTTAAACATAAAATCGGCTCGTTGTGTGCCCGAGCAGTGCAAACGAGTCAACTTGTTTTAGCTTAGCGTTGGAACTTTACGTCCACGTAACAGGTTTCGCCTCTCAAAACTAACTTCAGAGCAACTGCAGGTTGTCAATGAGACGAGTCTTTCCAAAAAAGACAGCCACCGCCGCAACGCCGCCTGGTTTGAGGGTGCGCATTGGCTGAAGCGTCTTTTGGTCGACCAGCGCGATGTAGTCGGGGCGCGCAAGGGGGGCGCTGGCGAGCCGCTTTTCCAGCACGCGGCGCAGCGCGGGGATGGAGCGGACGCCCCCGCGTGCGGCGGTGCGGGCCTCCTGGAGGGCTTGGTGCAGGACAACGGCCTGGGCGCGCTCTTCGGGCAAGAGGTACGCGTTCCGGGAAGAAAGGGCCAGCCCGTCGCTTTCGCGCACGGTCTGCTCAAAGACAAGCCGCACCGGGACGTTGAGATCGCGCACCATGCGGGCAATCACCGCACACTGTTGGAAATCTTTCCGACCAAAAACGGCATGGGAGGGCTGACAGATCTGGAGCAACTTGAGTACGACGGTGCAGACCCCGCGGAAATGGCCGGGGCGGGTGCCTCCGCAGAGACCGAGGCCCACACTGGACTCCTCCACCCAGGTGGAAAAGTCCGCCGGATACATGGCGCTTGGGGCGGGAGCAAAGAGCAGGTCGGTTCCTTCGGCCTTGCAGAGCGCCTTGTCCTTGGAGAAAGGGCGTGGGTAGCGGGAGAGGTCTTCCTTCGGACCGAACTGGGTGGGATTGACGAAAATGGAGGCGACCACCGTTCCCTTGGAACCGGCCAGAGCGCGTGCCCGGCGCAACAAGGCTGCATGCCCAGCGTGGAGGGCACCCATGGTGGGCACCAGCACAAGCGGCTTGGGAGCCGAGGCGCAGGCGGCGTGTGTTGCGGCCGGGGAACGGAGCGTTTTCAAGGGGGATAACGGCGGGTCTACTGTACCGCGACCAACTCGAAGCGGTGGGGCACGGGTTGGTTGGTTTTGTAGATCTCGTCTTCAAGAGCCCGGGCGCCTTCCAGAAGGGCTTTAACACGTTCGGTCATCGCGGCGTGGTGTTTCTCGAAGTCGGCTTTCGTAGCAGCCTCCTCCGGGGTGCCTGCGGCCCTGTTCATCTTATTGCGCTGGCCTTTGAGCGCAGCGTACTCGCCCCGGATCTTGGCGTAGAACTCTCTGTTGCGCCTCTGGTTGAGCTCGGCAACCTTGAGGGCCTGCTGGTACTGGGGAGTGGCTGCGTTTTCTTCGATCTCAATTCCGGAGGAAAGCTGGGCGTCGGTCCACTTGCCAATCGGCGTGCCGTCGATGCGCACCTCGTAGGAACCGGTGGCCAGGTTGCGCACGGTGAGCTTTTCGTTGCTCATGCGGTGTCCGGCGTGAACGAGCTTGTAACCTTCGTTGGCATCAGCGGGCAAAACCCAGGGGAGTGCGTTGCTTTTGACAGTCACCGCTCCCTTGTCCAACTCCGAGCGGTCGGTGACCTTTCCGTTGCTCACGTTGACGAGCCACTTTCCGTCCTTTTGCGACACGGTGATGCCGCAGACCTGGGTTTTGGGAAAGGCGTCGGCAATGAGGGCGGCGGCCATGACCACCTGGCCGGTGGCCCCGGGATGGACGGCGTCCTTGATCATGGTCCAGTCGGGGGCGGAGCGCCGCTGATCGAGGGTGATTTGGTTGAGCGGACCGTACATGTCGACGAACCCGAGGCCGCGTTGCTGCGCCATCTCGCGCAGCCAGGCGCCGTACAGAGAAAGCACCCCGTTGTAGTAGGTGTCGCGCGGTTCACTGGCGCGCGGGCCCATGCGGGCGGCGCGGGCATCGTGCATTGTCGGGGTCATGGGGATGGCTGCTGCACCCAGGGTCTGGATGCGGTCGAGCAGTTGGGTCATCCCGGCCTGGTAGCGGTCGAAAACGACTTGCTCAAAGGGGCGGTAGCTCCCGTCGTTCATCCCCAGAAGGATCGAGATGAACTTGGGCTGGTAAGCAGCCACGTCCTCGTCAAAGCGGTCGAGCGCGTTCTGGGCGACGTCGCCGCTAACCCCGGCGTTGTGGAAACGGATGCGACGTTCCGGATACCGCGTGTAAATATAGTCTTCCACGTACTGGGTGTAGAGGCATTGGTGGGTGATGGAGTCCCCCAGAAAGACAAAGGTATCCCCGTCCTTGAGGTCGATACGCTGCGCGATAGGCAGAAATGTGCCCGCGGCAGGAGCGGGCGTTTGCGCGCTCAGAGAGGAGAGCGAGGCAAGGGAACAGCCGAGAGTAAGCGCGGCGGTGGCAACACGGAGAGGGTGCATGAGTTTGGGGGTGGTTTGGGTGGTGGAATCGAGCAGAGACGCAGCAGCTCAGCGGTAACATTTTTTCAGCAGACCGGAGCTGGCAAGGCCTGTTTTTTAGTGTTTCTCCCAGCGGGAAAGACTTTCGTGGTGAAAGTGGCGCGCGCGCCAGAATTTGGGCAGCAGGCCGTACCGGGGGCTGAACAAGTAGGCGAGGCAGAAAAAACCGCCCAAAACCAGAACGATGCAGGCACCGGAAGGAACGCCCAGCCAATAGCTCAGCCACAGACCAAGTGCGGAACCGAAGGCCCCGAGGGCCCCGCCGCCCCAGAGCATCGCGGGAAAGGAGTCGCAGAGCAGGTACACCGTGGCCGCGGGAGAAACCAACAGCCCCAGCAGGAGAATCACCCCGACGGCCTGCAGGGAGCTGACCATGGTCAGCACCAGCGCCACCACCAGTGCAATGTTGAGCAGGCCCGTCGGAATGCCCTGACTGCGGGCAACCGCCGAATCAAAAAGGAGCAACTGCAGAGGGCGCTCCGCCGCCACTAACAGCGGCAGCACCACGAGGGCCACTGCATATGCCACCCAAAGGTCCTGGTTTGAAACCCCAAGGATGTTTCCGAAAAGATAGTGCATCAGCGACACCCGCACCTTCACAAAGCTCAGCAGCACGATGCCGGAGGAAAAGGCCACCGTGTACAAGATCCCCAGGGCCGTGTCCTCCTTGACCCGGGCTCCGCGCGCTAGCAGTTGCGCGCCTAGGGCGACCAGGAGCGCTGCGGTGAGCGCGCCGACAAAGAGTCCCGCGGGCGCCACCCCGAACAGAAGCACCCCCACCGCCAGTCCCGGCAGCAGCGAGTGCGAAAGGGAGTCTGCCATGAGCGCCATCCGGCGCAACACCACAAAGGCTCCGAGAAAGCCGTTGAGGAAACCGATCAGCAAACAGGCCGCCAGGGCCCGCTGCATAAACACGTGTTGAAAGGGTTCAAACAGCCAGTCCATGACTCACTCTGGAAAAGACGCGGGTGCCGTAGGCGCGCGTCAGGTTTTCTCGGGTAAAGGCCTCAGCCACCGTCCCAGCGGCGATGAGTTCGCCATTGAGGAGCACGACCCGGTCGAATATTTCCGGTACGCTGGAGAGTTCGTGGTGGGAAACCAGTAGCAATTTGCCCCGCTTGCGCAGTTCCCGGAACACCTCGCGCAATGCGTCCTGGCTAGGCTGGTCGAGGCCGGTGAAGGGCTCGTCCAGCAGGAGCACATGGGCCTCCTGCGCCAGCGCGCGTGCAAGGAAGACCCGCTGCTGCTGCCCGCCGGAAAGCGCCGAAATCTGTCTGTCCTGCAAGGGGGTGAGCTGCATGGACTCGAGCGCATCCGCGACCGCCTGCTCGTCCTCGCGGCCGAAACGCCGCCACCAGCGCACCCGCAAATACCGCCCCATTTCAACGACGCCCCGCACGGTGGTGGGGAAATCCCAGTCCACCATCTCGCGCTGCGGCAGGTAGGCAAATTCCTGATTGGCCCCCGTCATCGGGCGGCCGTGAAACAGGACGCGGCCGGTCTCGGATTCCTGCAAGCCGGCCAGCGCCTTGAGCAGGGTGGATTTGCCGGCCCCGTTCGGGCCCAGCACCGCCACACACTGGCCGCACTCCACGCTGAAGCTGACATGGTGGAGCGCCGGGATCCGCCGGTAGCTGACCGTCAGATCTTCCACCTGAAGGGAGTGGGTGTGGGTGTGGGCAGATGCAGTCATGGGAAAGAAATCACCGCCTCCATGGTTTCGGTCCCCCACGCGCTCCGTTCCAATTCCGTGCCCTCGGGGGTCGCCAACTGGAGGCGCAGCGCGGACAGCTCCGGCCCCGGCCACTGCACGGTCACCGCCAGTTCGACCCCCTCCTGTGGGAAGGGAATGTTCAAATCCAGCGCTTCCCGCAACCCCGGACGGTCCTTTGCCCACACCACCGCGCCCAAATGCCGGAGCTCGATTCGCGTGGCATTCCTGGTGAAGCTCAGGACGAGGGGAAGCTTTTGGGACGTGACATCGGGCGCCTTGGCGGGCTGCCCCTCCGTGCCCGCCTCTCCTTGCGCCGGGGCCGGCCGAGTCACCCTGCTCAACGGCCAGGCCAGAAGGAGCAACGTCGCCAGCAGCACTACGGCGCGCAGTAGGGGGGTGCCCTTCATAGGGTTCGCCCTGCGGTTTTAGGCTGCGATCGCGGGTTGGCAGCGCTGCGGAGATACTGGTCGGAAGCCGTCATGGAGATCGCTCTATTTGAGCGCTTCGACGATCGTGTTGACGTTGTGTTTGAACATTCCGGCGTAGGTCGCCGCCTCTCCCGTTCCGAGTCCGTCGACCCAGAGCTGGCCGCCCATCACGGCGCCTGTCTCGGCCGTGATCTGTTTGAGCACCTTGGGATTTACCGTGTCTTCCGAAAAGACCGCCTTGACCCGCTGGTTTTTGATCGTCGTGAGCAACTCGGCCACCTGCCGGGATGCCGGTTGTTCGGAAGGAGTCAGACCTTCGACCGGGTGAACCGTAAAACCGTACTCCTTCGCAAAGTACTGCAGCGCATCGTGACTTGTTACCAGTTTGCGTTTGTCCCGCGAAAGTTCGGCGATTCGCTGGCGCGCCCACTTCTGCAGCTCCCCAAGTTCGGCCCCATAGGCTGCAGCGTTTTTCTGAAAGACCTCCCGCTGCTGCGGGCGCAGCTCTCCCAGCGCATCGCGCACCACCTTTACCGCTTTCTGGGTGTTTTCTACGCTGTGCCACCAGTGTGGATCTTCTTGTTTGGGGGCTTTTCCCTCCGCCCCCTCCGCCCGCAGCCAGAGCGTCGGCAACTGCGCTCCCACCTCCAGAAAACGCGCCCGTCCGCCGCTCGCCTCGCGGAGCTTGCCGACATAACCCTCCATGTGTTTGGCGGAGAGCAGCACCAGTTCGGCCTCGGCTACCCGTTTCAAGTCGGAGGGCCGGGGTTCGAAATCGTGCGGATCCGAGCCCGGCTTGACGTGGGCGTACACCTGCACCGCCTCTCCTCCCACGCGGGAGGCCACCTCGCTGAGGACCGTCGAGAAGGAGCATATCTTGACCGGCAACTCCGCCCGCAGCGGCAGGACGCAGGCGAAAAAACAAAGCGCAACAAGTCGGGTCAGGGCTCTCATACGGGTGAAACCCTGTCCACGCCCTGAGCTTATTGCAAATCAAATGCAAGAGCTTGGAGCGGTTTAGGCGTTGGGACGCCTTTTCGGGTGCGGTGAAGCTTTCCGCTTCCCACCTTAAGACTAGGGGGATAACTGGTTGACCATGCGTATCCTCCCCACCTTGCTTCTCTCCGCCTGCGCCTCGGTCTCGCTGTTTGCCGCGCCTCCCGTGGTCCCCGCCGAACCCATCGCAAAAAAAGGAGAACTGCTCTTCGCCGATGACTTTGAGGGGAGCGTGGCGGCCGCATGGCATAAGGTGGTGCCGACTTTTACTGTTGAAAACGGGGTGCTCAAAGGAACCCAGACACGCGACGTGGATGTCCCGGCTGCCGATGGAAAACCGGCGCTCAAGGCGCATGCGGCGGTGCACGGGCTTGAAATCCCGACCAAGGACAGCATCGTCGAGGTCAAGATTTGTTTCGAGGGCGCCTCCATGTTGGACGTTGAGTTTGACGACCGGAAGTACACCGGCGCGCACTACGGCCACATTTGCCGCGCACAGGTGCGGCTCAACGCGGTGCAAATTATTGACGAGCGTGACGGCAGCATGCGCAACGACATCCGGGAAATGCGGCAGGATCCGGCCAGAAAGGCGGAGGGGGACAAGCTGCTGGTGGGGCGGACTGCTTCGTTTCCCGTAAATCTCGAAAAGAGCCGCTGGTACACCTTGCAGGTGGAGACCGTGGGCGACGAGATGCGGGTGAGCATCGACGGAAAAGCCGTGGGTTACCTGAAGTCCTCTGGAATCGGGCATGCAACCAAGTCGAAGATTGAGCTCGGCTGCGCGGGCAAGGATGGCCTTTTTGACGAGATCAAGGTTTGGAACGCGCTGCCTGCCGGAGGGAAGTAGGCGGTGCCGGCGGCTTTGCAGGCCCTCTTGGGCGCTCTCCCGCTGGTTTCAGCACCAGTAGCGGAAGAAGAAGAGGAGCCTGCTTGCGGCTCTGAACCAGAGGGGCCGCCCTTCGAGCTTCTCGAGCGTGAGTTGGCGTGAGCCGGCAAGGTCCGCAAGGAACGACGCTTCCAGGACCCGCTTCGTGGTTTCCCGTGTGAGGACAACCTCCACCTCCAAATCGTGGAGGAAACTCCGGTGGTTCAAGTTGACCGAACCGATGGTGTAGGTGCTGTCGACGATCAGTACCTTTTTGTGTGCAAAAGGCCCGCTTTGTTCAAACACACGGACCCCTCTGCGCAGGAGTTTTTTCAGCACGGCGTGGTTGATACACCGCATGAGGGGGAGATCGTTTTTTTCGGGAAGGATGAGCGTGACATCGCCCTTTCTGGCCCGCCGGCAGAGGGCCCGCAGGAGACTGCGGGGCGGCAGCACGTAGGGGTTTTGGATCCAGACCCTTTGCCTGAAATGTTTGATGCGTTGCCGGATGCGGAAGTTCATCTTCCAACGGGCCCAGAAGGAGTCGTTGAAGGAAACCAGCCAGTGCTTTTCGACGCGTTTTGAGAGGGCGTTGCGCCGCCGGAAAAAGATCCGTTCAAAGGCGTGCCTGAACAACAAGACATCCTTTCCTGTGAGGCGTACGCCGATGTCGCGCCAGGCTGCCTCCCCGGCCAGTTCCCGGAGG
>CAMCIN010000050.1 GCA_945874745.1 Akkermansia muciniphila
GGGGGCGTGCGTCCAAATAAGAGCGGGTTCCGGCACCCGGATCGACCCAGAACGTGGAGGAGGGCCTTTGTTTCGTGGGGACGGGTTGCGGAGGCCTTACCACAGGCGAGCCGCCGCTCCCAGGGGAGGCGGCATTTGGGACGCCCTGACAGGGCTGCGGATTTTCAGGGGATGTTTTCCCACGGCGTTGCCGTGGGCTCGCGAGTGAAATGCACCTTCGCTGCGGGGGAACCCGCCCTAACCAGAGGGTCCGTTTCCCCCAGCGGCAACGCCGTGGGAAACCTGCCACCTACACGGACACGCCCCAACGGGGCACCGCATGGACATCCCAAGGCAACGCCGTGGGCCTGTCCAAAAAGAACGCCGCCCGCCCCGGTAGTTGCGAAAGAACGGCCTCCTAATGCCCGCTGCCGCTGCCGCCCGTGGGGGCCGCGCTCAGGCAGCCATCCCCTAGTTTGCGGTGAAACAGTTCCGTTGCGATGGCCAGTGTTTGCTGCGCCAGCACCGGATTGTAGCGCGGGCCCTCGTCCCTGAGGAAGGCGTGGGCGGCATTGAACTCCAGCCACTGGTAATTTGTGCCCGACTCTTCGAGGGCCGCGTGGATCTGCTGGCGCCCCGCGAAGGGAACGTGCGGGTCTTGGCGGCCCCAAATCATGAGGATCTCGCCTTGGATCGCCTTTTGTTTTGCGCGTTCAAGGGAGTCATCCGCCCGCCCCAATCCCAGACTGCGCGGGTGGGCCTCCAGCTTGTGGATGTCGGTTGCGTAGAAGCTCACGCCGGCAAGGATCTCTGGCTGAAAGCAGGCACGGAAGTTTAAGTGGCCTCCGATGCAAATCCCAAGCGAGCCGAGCTTGCCCGTGCAAAGCGGATGCTGCTGGAGAAAGGCGATGACCGCGGCGGTGTCGGCGTCAAAGGCGGCGAGGGGCTTGTTCGCCTTGCACCAGTTGCCGCGGTCCGTCCCCTCGGTGTCGTAAGCGAGCACTTTCCCGAGGGGTTCGAATTCGTGGAAAATCTCCGGGACAGCGACTAAAAACCCTTGCGAAGCCAGGAAAGCGGCGGTGCGCCGTATGGGGCCCGTGGCATGAAATATCTCTGAGAAGAGGACGATTCCGGGGTAGCGTCCGGCTGTTGTCGGACGGAAAAGGTGTGTGCGCATGAGGCCGCTGGGGGTCTCTAGGTCACGAAATTCGGAGTCGAGGATGGTCATGCTCCAGTGTGTAGCACGGGTGGAGTCACGGTGAAAACAGACGGTTTGGAGCCAGGGACAAAAGTGGTACGTGGGCGTGGCATTCGGAGTGCTATGTAAAGAATTGTAAAGACCACGCCGCGTATGCAAACCACCGCCCCACAGGATAAACTCGCCACCGCCAAATCTGGCTCCGGTTTCTCCAACCAACCGCCTTCAGGCGAAGAGCTTTCTCCGCTGCACCTTACGCCGGCGAAGGTGGAGCGGAAGTTTCTGGTGGGCGAACTGCCCAAGGTTTTAAACCTAAACCAAGGGCGCCAGGTTTCTCAGGGCTACCTGGCAGTGGAAAACGGGGGCGCGGAGGTCCGGATTCTGCGGACCGAAAACAAGGGGACTTTGTGTGTCAAAACCGGCTCCGGCCAGAATCAGGCGGAAACGGAGGTGCCCTTGACGGCGGAGCAACTTTCCGCCCTTTGGCCGCTCACCGAGGGCCGGCGCATGAGCAAGGTCAGCTTCACCGTCGACATTGGGGAAACGCCCGTGTCTTTGGACCTGTACGAGGGACAGCTCAGCTGGCTGCGCATTGCAGAGGCCGAGTTTAAGAGCCACCAGTCGGCGGACAACTTTTCACCGCCGCCTTGGTTCCACCGGGAGGTGACGGATATCCACGCCTACCGGCAGAGCAACCTAGCCAGGGAATAGGTAAATAGGCAAACAAGGGGCGGCGAACCAAACCGGGCCGACGGCCGGAGGGTTCGCCGTGGCTCCGGAGTGTTCATTCCAAGAGCTCTGCTGCCACTGGGAGGCCTCAGCGCAAGGCTCTTTCCTTCGGTCCTTGCGGGCCAAAGCCGGGTGACCAGCGCAGCACCCCACCGTCAACCCCATCCTTGGGCAACTCCTGTGCAAACTGGTCTTCGTCCTTGAGTTCGCTTCGCAGCCGCGCCAGCTCCGCCCTCAGCTGAGTGGTCAGCGCCGCGGCGCCCGGGGTTCCGTAAAGGTTCCTTAATTCGTCGGGATCTGCACGCAGATCGAACAGCTCCCAGGCGTCCTTTTTCCAGTAGTGGATCAGTTTGTGGGTGGCCGTACGCACTCCGTAGTGGGCCCGGGTATTGTGGTGTCCCGGGTCGTGGTAGTACCGGTAGTACATGCTCTGGCGCCAGTCGCCAGGCGGCTTGCCCGCCAGTACTGCCGCCAGCGAGCGCCCCTGCATGTCCGCTGGAATCTGAAGGCCGGCCACCTCCAGAAAGGTGGGGGCGAAATCCACATTCAGGGCGAAGGACTCGGTCACCAGCCCCGGCTCGACCCCTGGACCTGCTGCCAGAAGCGGCACGCGCAGAGAGGGTTCGTACATGAAGCGCTTGTCGTACATGCCGTGGTCGCCCAGATAAAAACCGTTGTCCGAAGTGTAGATGACCAGCGTGTTGGCGGCGAGTCCCTCGGCAGCCAGCCATTCCATGAACCGGCCCACATTGTCGTCCACGCCTTGGACGCATGCCAGATAGTCCTTCATGTAGCGCTGGAACTTCCACCGCTCGAGCTCCTCTCCCTTGAGCGTCCGCTGCACCCCGCCTTCCTCCAGCTCCACCTCGTCCGGCTTGACCGCCAGCCACTGGTTCCGCTTGGGCCCGGTCAGCTCCGGCGGCGCCTCCAGCTTCAGGTCGCGCCGCGTCAGATCCTTGAAAACCGTCTGTGCGTTTTCAGGAAGCGCCGCCGGGCGCGTGGCGTAGTCGTCCCGCAACGTGGCCGGTTCCGGAATGGTGCGCCCGGCAAACAGGGCGCGGTTTTTTTCATCGGGCTCCCACTCCCGGTGGGGAGCCTTGTGGTGCAGCATGAGGAAGAAGGGACGCTCCTTGGGGCGACCGTTCAAGGCGGCGATTGCCAGGTCCGTGATGACATCCGAAGCGTAGCCCTCGTACACCTTCGCCCCGTCCTTGTCGTAGAGGATCGGATCCCGGTAGCGGCCTTGTCCGGGCAGAATCTTCCAGTGGTCAAAGCCGGTGGGGTCGCTGCCCAGATGCCATTTGCCCACCATCGCGGTGTGGTAACCGCCCGCCTGGAGCAGTTTGGCCACGTTTTGTTGCTCCCCGTCAAAGGTGTTGAACACCGGAGTGCCGTTGCGGTGGGAATACTTGCCGGTGATCAGCGTCGCCCGGCTTGGGGTGCAAATCGAATTGGTGACGAAGGCGTTGGAAAACCGCACCCCGCCCGCGGCAAGTCGGTCGAGTTGGGGCGTCTGGTTGATGCGCGAGCCGTAGCAGGAGAGTGCGTGCGAGGCGTGGTCGTCTGTCATGATGAAGACGATGTTGGGGCGGTTCGCCGCCCGGGCGGCAGCGGGTGCCAGCAGTGCGAACACCAGGGCGGTGCGCAGGAGGAGTCTCAGGGCCTTTTGGGGGAGTGACATCGTTAAAACCTGGGGCAGAGCCGCGTCTGAAAACAGAAAAAACGGGGGCGCGGGATCAACGGACGCCCCGGAAACGGATCCCCGGGGGCGCCGCGTTTTCTGTGAAGCAGTTAAAGGGGAGTGGTGCCGTCGAAGACAAAGTCGGCCGGGCCGGTCAACGTGACATGCGCAAAAGTATCTGCCGCACGCTCGAAAGCCACCAAGAGGGTGTCTCCTCCGCGCACCTTGACCGCAATGGGGGAGGGGACGTTGTGCAGCAAGTGGTGTAGCAGGGCGGAGGCCACCACGCCCGTGCCGCAGGCAAGCGTCTCGTCCTCAACGCCCCGCTCATAGGTGCGCAGCTCCAGCGAGCCGTCGGGTAGCACGGCTGCAAAATTTGCATTGGTCCCCTTGGGCGCGAAGTGTTCGTGGTAACGGAGCGCCGCCCCGAGGCTGCGTACATCGGTTGTGGCGAGCTGTTCGCGGAACACGACGGCGTGCGGCACGCCCGTGTTGAGAAAGTGTACGTTCAGGGCTTCGCCTGCGGCCGAGAGGCTGGTGCCGAGGGACTCGCCGTGCGGGGTGCTCATGGCAAGCTGGACGCGTTCCCCGTGGAGGGTGGCGGTCAGCGTGCCGGCGAGGGTTTCGAACGCCACAGAATCGGAAAGCCCCAGCAGCTTCGCTCCGAACCGGGCGAAACAGCGCGCTCCGTTGCCGCACATCTCCGCCTCGCCGCCGTCCGCATTAAAATAGCGCATGCGCAGGTGGGCGCGGGCGTCGGTGGAGGGCTCGGCTGCGATTAAACCGTCCGCCCCGATGCCCCGGTGTCTGTCGCAGAGGCGCGCGATGCGCTCGGCTTCCAGAGTGAACCCGCCGTCCCGGTTGTCGATCATGACGAAGTCGTTTCCAGCCCCGTTCATTTTTGTGAAACTTAACATGTCCGGAAACCTAACAAACCGGGGTCCGGAGAATCCAGCGCATGCTTTCTTCGCTTAAACAAAGGAATGCCAAAGCTCTTCTGGGAATAGCCAGCCAAGGCGGGTAGGGTTTCCCCCATGCAGGTTGAGCGACTCAAATATATCATCTGGGCGGTGGACATGGTCAGGGCGGTGCAGTTTTACCGCGACGTCTTTGACGGCGAGGTGCTCCGCGAAAGCGAGGTGGTCAGCGAGGTCCGCATCGCCGGCTCAACCCTCGGGATTCATGGCGGGGGCGAAGGGGGGCGCACCTGGACGGGTTTGGCCTTTCAGGTGGCCGATTTGTTCGCCGGCTGCGCCTTGGTGCGCGCCCACGGCGGACTGGTCGAGAAGGAACCCCAGGACACCCCGGAGGAACCCGCCCATTTGGCGATGTGCGTGGACTCCGAGGGAAATGAAATCATGCTGACCAAGGCTCGCCACCGCTAGAGGCCATTCTTGCGCTGCGGAGCAGCCTCCGGAGAAAAAGCCATGGAACACACGGAACACGCGGATCATGGGGAGCACTGCTCCGAGGGGCAACTGGCCGCGGCCCTTGCCGTGCTTAAGGAAGCCGGCCACCGCATCACCGCGCCGCGCCGCGCCCTGCTAGAGCTGCTGCAGAAAGAGCACGGGCCCTTCAGCGCAGACGAGTTGCACCGCCGCCTGCCCACGGGCCTGTGCGATCCCGTCACCGTCTACCGCTGTATTGCCACGCTGGAGGAAACAGGTTTGGTGCGCCGGTGTGATTTCGGCGACGGTATTTACAGGTACGAGTTCAACACGGGCGAGCACCACCACCACCACATCATCTGCCGCGCCTGCGCCAGCGTCAAAACTCTCGACGTTTGTTTTGCAGACGGTCTGGAGCGGATGGTCCGCCAGATGGGCTATGCGAATGTGACCCACACCCTCGAGATTTTTGGCATCTGTGCGGAGTGCCAGAAAGCCCGTCGTCCGCTTTGACCACCGGCGTTGCCATGGGCTGCGAATGGGGTGCCCCGTTGGGGCGCGTGTGCGGGGGGCTGGGGTTCCCCACGGCGTTGCCATGGGCTGCCAGTAGGGTGCCCCGTCGGGGCATGTGCGTGTGGCTGACGGGGACAATGCGCGGAAACCGTATCGACCAGTGCAAGAAGGCGCCTTCGGACGCACCGCAGGTGCACTTCACTCGTCTGCCCACGGCAACGCCGTGGGAAAAAACCCACCCCAAGGGAACAGCCCTGAAGGGGCGTCCCTCGGCGCACTCGGTGGCGACGCCCGGTGCGGCGTTTACCTCGCTTCCTTGGCGTAGACCTCGAAGGCCTCCTGAATTTTGGCTGCCTTTTCGTCCCCCGCGTGGAAGACGAAACGGTGCCTGAGCTTGAGCCGTTCGCCCTTTTTTAGGTCAATTCCACCGTCCGGAAGTTCCTTGTTAAACTGTTTTTGTGCAAAGGGGTTGGCTGTGAAAAGGCCATAGGTGCGCACATGCCACCGCGTGGGGTAGCGCAGGCTGGAGGGATGGTTGAACATCGCCACGCCCAGGGTTTCGCCCTCCACGGGCCCGCTGTAGTCGCACCACTTCGCCGCAGTCGCCCAGGCCTCCTTGTCCGTGAGCCCCTCACTGGTGATGATGCGGCCCCCGAGTTTGCTGTCGACCGCCATGCTCGTGGGGACCCGGATGGAAAGCCCCGCGTCCTTGCGGTCGTCAAAGCGCACGTCGCCGTCCGAAGCGATAAAGTCCTGGTCAAAGTCAATGATCCGGGTGCTGGTCGTGGCGTGGAAGCCCAGCCGGCGCTCTTCGAGCAAAAACCGTTTGCCTCCCGCGTCCTGGTGTTCGCAAACCTCCAAAACCACGGCCTTGTTCCCGTTGCTTCCAAACTCAGTGTAGTCCATGTGGGCGATGCGACCCAGTTCCGAAGCGCGTTTGAGTGCAGCCGCAGAGGCGTTTGGCTTTGACGCTGCCTCGGCAAAGGTCTTTCCCTCCGCCCACGTTTCGCCTCCCCCGGCGGGCTTACCCTCGCCGCCAGCCTCGCGCCAGCCCGGAAACCCCGCACTTTCATGGCCGTAGTTCATGCCGCGGTGGTGGGGGTGGTCGTGCTGCTCGCCTTCGATCTGCTGCATCGGGTAGGCGCGCGTCATCGCCTTGCCCGTGGGACCGTATACCGGCCAGAGGTAGGGCTTGTTTGCCTGATTTACAACGTAGCTGGCAAACGGCTTGCCGTCGGCTTTGACCTCGAAACCGCCGTCGGACGTCTTCTCAAGGGTCAGAGTAGGGTCCGCTGCGAGTGCGGTGCTTGCAAATACAGCGAGTGCGGACTGGAGGATGATTCTGCAGTTCATGGTTTTTTTGGGGGGAAGGAGCTTAGGGGCGGAGGGGGAAATCTCTCAGTTGGAAAGGGCGTGCGCTTTGAGGTCGGCCAGGTCCACAAACTCCAGGGCCGAAATGTGGCACGCCTCCAGAACCACGGCCGGCGCGCAGCCGGCTTCCAGCGCCTCTTTCCAGCGTTCCACGCACAGGCACCATTTGTCACCGTCGCTGAGTCCCGGGAACTCATACTCCGGGCGGGGAGTGCTCAGATCGTTTCCGCGGGCCTTGGAAAACCTGAGGAAGGAATCCGAGACCACCGCGCAGACGGTATGTAGACCAAGGTCGTCGGCCCCCGTGCGGCAGTAGCCGTCGCGGTAAAAACCAGTCAGCGGGCTTGTGCAGCAGCATTCGAGAGGGCCCCCGAGGACGTTTGTACGCATGACGAACACTCTTTCTACCGCAACTGACCTGAGCAAGGATCAAAAGCCACAGTTCACCGTGCGGTTTACAAAAGATTTACTCTGGAAATATAAAAACCTTACCCGGGCAGGCTAGGCTGCCGGAGATGGGGCATCAGATCAAAAAATGACAGCATCCCCAGATTAATACCAAAACCCAATGAAACCTAGACTGTTCCTCCTCACCCTGCTGCTCGCCTCCGCGCCCCCTCTTTTGGCTGGCCCGGCAGAGCGCCCCTCCGGCCCGCCGAATCCTGCCGAGCGGCTTGAGCATTTGAAAAAAGACCTCCACCTCAGCGCGGCCCAGGTGGAGAAGCTCCGCCCCATTCTGTTGGCCACGGAACAGAAGTTGAAAGCGCTGCACTCGGAGACCTCTCTGTCGGAGGAGCAGCGGCGGGAAAAGGCGCAGGGCATCCGGCGCGCGGGAGGGGAGGCCATCAAGGCGGAGCTCAGCCCGGAGCAGGTAACCCAGTTTGAGGCTGAAGTCCGGAGGCGTCACAAGGACGGCCCTCCTGAGGGAGGACCGGGGGGCAAGGGGGGCCCGGAGGGGCGCGGACCGAAGGGGAAATAAGGGGCGCAGGGCGAGGGGGAGGCGTGTTGAATGAGGGATCCTCGCTGTTTTCGGTGGGTGCCTTTTCACTCGCTCCGGAGAGAGCGGGCAGGAATCCACAGATGGCTCAGATGTTCGCAGATGTTTTTACGGGTTCCACTCCGCTGCTCGTGCAGAGAAACCTGCGGCGCGTCACCCAAAGCTGCCAAGGCTCCCGAAGCTCCCAAAGCTGCCGAGGTTTCACATAGCGCGAGGGGCGCTCTCGCTCCCGGAGGGAGCGGAGATAGTTAGCCGGGCGGCAGCGAGGCTTTGCGAGCGCCCCCGGTCCCTTCCAACGAGAGCGCCGGCCCCGGCGGGGCCGGAGAACCAGGGCGCGCCCACAGCGGGGTGGTCTTGCGCCCCTCCCGGGGCGGGCCGCTGTTTTTGGCCAGACCGGTGGCGGCGCTCGCGGGGCTCGCTTGCCGACCGGCTAGCTATCGGCGGGCCCGCAGGGCCCGGCAGGCAGGGCCATTTTTTGAGAGAAAGGGAACCGGACATTTGACTGATTGGGGGGCTAGTTGTCTAAATCATAGGCCCACTGCCCCTCTTTAGGAGGCCCGAAGAGAGTGGAGCAGGCATCTTGCCTGCTTGGGCGCGGCAGGCAGGATGCCTGCCCCACTTTCAAGCAGGCAGGGATGCGTGTGCTTCCAAAATTTCCTCCAAAGCAACAGCCATTCAAGGCTCCTGCCAGTGCCCGAAGTGTCCTATCTCGCCTCCCAGAAGATCTCACCAACTGAAAGTTGCGAGGAGCCCGAATTAGGGATCCGGCAAATGGCAACTTGACCTAGTTAGGGGTTGAGCCTGATATATTCCACCTCCCACTGGTTAGATTTTTCCGGTGAGCGGCAGCATCTAAATTCAAATCATGAATTCACGCATCCTCCCCTCCGCTGTCTGTATTGCGTCTGTAGTTTCCGCGATAGCGGTGGCTCCCCAAGCGCAGGCCCAGAACAAGGCCCCGAACGTTGTTGAAATTGAAGTGCAGTACGCAGGTGCCGCCACGGTTGCAAAGGACAGGCTTCTGGCAAACATGCGGACGCGCGTCGGCCAGCCCTACTCTGAGCAAACCGTCGAGGAGGATATTCGCAACCTTTACGCCACGGGGAGCGTGGTGAACGTGCGTATCTTTGGCGAGCCCAAGGGGGACGGGGTCAAGGTGATCGTCGTGCTGCAGGCCAAGGCCCGGGTGACCGCCGTCGAGATTCAGGGCGTCCAGCAGTTCAAGCTCAGCCGCATCCGCGACAAAATCGGGGTCAAGCCGGGGGACACGGCGAGCGAGGCCGCGCTGGAGGCCGACCGCCAGAAGATTTTGGAGTACTACGCGTCAAAGGGGTTCACCGACGTACAGGTCAGTTACAAGTTGGATTCCAATGACAGCCTTGGGACGGCCCGCGTGTTCTATACCGTCACCGAGGGGGGCAAAACCGCGATCAAGACCGTGCGTTTTGAGGGCAACTCCAAGATCAGCAGCAGCGACCTCAACGGGGTCGTCAAAACCCGCAAGTACCGCGCGCTGCTCAGTCCGATTCTCAAGACGGGCCGCCTCAACCAAGACCAGCTCAGCGAGGACGCTGCAGCCATCCGGGAGTACTACCAGAACCGCGGCTACTCCGATGTGCAGGTGCGCGAGCCCGTAATCAACCGGCTCAACGGGAAGGTGGAGGTTGTATTCCAAATCGTCGAAGGCGCCCCATACAAGGTCGGTAAGGTCACCTTCCGCGGGGGCAGACTGTTTCCTGAGACCGAATTTCAGCGCGTCACCCGTTTGCGTTCGGGGGCGGTGTACTCCCCGGCAGCCGTGCAGGCAGACATCAAGGCGTTGCAGGATCTTTACGGGGCCCGCGGCTATGTGGATTTCCAGAGTGGCGCGCGGCCGACTCCCGGCGGCGACCATGTCACGGATCTGACCTACACGATGGAAGAGGGCTCCGCAGCGTATGTGGGCCGCATCAACATCACTGGCAACACGCGCACCAAAGACAAGGTGGTGCGCCGCGAACTGGCGCTCGCCCCCGGCGAGGTGTTCAGCACGGTGCGTCTGGACGCGAGCAAGGCGAGGTTGAACAACCTCAACTACTTTTCGAAGGTTGATCTGTATCCTTCCGAGACGGGCAATCCCGCGGAGCGCGACCTGAACGTCGTGCTCGAAGAAAAGCGCACCGGCTCACTCAACTTCGGGGCCGGCTTCTCGTCGGTGGACAGCGTGCTGGGTTTTGTCGAAGTGACCCAGGGGAACTTTGATGCCGGCCGCTGGCCTAACTTCACCGGTGGCGGACAGAAGTTCCGGTCCCGCGTGCAGTACGGGGCGCAGCGAAAGGACGTCGTCATTGGCCTCAGCGAGCCCTACTTTCTCGACAGGAAACTCTCCCTGGGCGGGGAACTTTTCTACCACGACAACTCCTTCAACTCAAACCTGTACTCCTCCCAGTCGATGGGCTTCGAACTGGTGGCGAGAAAGCCGATCACGGAGTTTTCCTTCGGTCGTCTGGGCTACCGGGTAGAGCAGGTGCAGTTGGGGAACGTGGATTCAACGGTCCCGACGGAGGTTCAGGATCTGAGAAATAGGGGCGCTCTGGTGAAGAGTCAGGTGTTTACCGGGATTACTTACGACACGAGGGATTCTCTCTTCCTGACGCGCAAAGGCGAGCGGTTGGACTTTTCAACCTTTGTAACGGGTGGACCTTTGGCGGGCGACATTCAGATCTTTGGTTTGAATGCCGAAGCGTCCAAGTACTTCCTGTTTAAGTGGGACACGATTCTCACCCTGAATGCCCAGGCCGGCGTGGTGGATGCTTGGGGCAGTGATGCAAGAAAGCTGGGGGTGCCATTGTACGACCGACTCTTCCTCGGTGGTGCCAATGACATGCGGGGCTTCCGTTTCCGCCGGGTTGGGGGGCGGGGAGGGAAGGAAGTTGGGAAAAGAGTTGTGGACCCGACAAACCAAGAACCCCTCGGGGGCCAGACTCTCGGGCGCTTGACTGCAGAGTACACCGCACCCGTGGTGGACAAGGTGCGGGCGGCGGTCTTTTACGATGCCGGTTTTGTGAATGCCGATCCCTTTGATTTCAGTAGCTCCGCCTACAACGCGGACGCCGGCATCGGGCTGCGTCTGGACCTACCCATCGGTCCTGTGCGGATCGACTATGGCGTGCCGTTGAAACTTGATCCTGCTTTCGGGGATTCGAAAAGGGGCAGATTCCAATTCAACGTTGGCTATCAGTTTTGATGGCGCCGCCGCGATTGTTTTGCTAATGAAACCAGACGACCTCATTTATTTGGTCTGACACCTACAATAGTCCCCTACAAATCACCCCTTAGATAAAGACATGAAACTGAACCGTATCGTTAGCCTCCTCGCCCTCGTTGTTGGAATTGCCGCTGCTCCTGTGTCCGCACAGGCCCAGATGAAGGTCGGCACCATTGACATGAAGCAGGTGTTTGACAGCTACTACAAGACGAAGGACGCGGAAGCTAAGATCAACGAGTCCCGCGCCCAGGCGCAGAAGGAACTCGCGGAGCGCCTTGACACTTTCAACAAGGCCCAGGAACAGGCCCGCAAACTCAACGACGAAGCCGGCAAGTCTGAACTCTCCGAGAAGGCCAAGGCTGAAAAGGTCAAGGGACTGAACGAAAAGCTTCAGGAACTCGGCGTCATGCAGCGCGAAGTGCAGGAGTTCCAACAGACCCGTGAGCGACAACTCTCCGAGCAGTCCGTCCGCTCCCGCAACTCCCTGGTCGAGGAAATCAACAAGATCGTCAGCGACGTCGTCAAGACCAACGGCTACGACCTCGTGTTCGACAAGTCCGGCCAGAGCCTCAACGCTGTAAACGTGCTGGTGCATTCGAAGGACTCCTTCGACTTCACCTCTGACGTGCTCAGCAAGCTCAACGCCGACCAGAAAAAGAAGTAGTAGTCTGGCGAATGCCGACGACTTTCTCCATTGCCTTACAAGAACTGGCCGCCCTCGTGGGCGGCCAGTTGTCTTTTGGGGGGGACACCTCCCTCCGGATCTCCGGAGTGGCCTCCATTGCAGAGGCCGCTGCAGACGAAGTGACATTTCTCGGAAACGCCAAGTACCTGTCGGAGCTCCGTCTTTCCAGAGCTGCGGCGGTCCTCGTTCCAGAGGACTTCTCTGAGGCGGTTCCCCCGGTGTTGGTTCGCGTGGCCAACCCTTCGCTAGCCTTTGCGCAGCTGGTGGAGTTCTTTGCGCCCAAGCCTCCGGTTTTCGTCCCGGGCGTACACCCCACCGCCGTACTCGGCGAGGGGGTACACCTCGGCGAGGGCGCCTCGATCCAGCCCTTTGCTGTCTTGGAGCCCGGTGTGGTCGTGGGCGCCGGTTCCGTCGTGGGGGCCCACTGTTACCTGGGCCACAACAGCAAAGTTGGCGCGCATTGTCTGCTGCATCCGCGCGTGACCGTCGCCGCGCGCTGCGTGGTCGGGAACCGGGTGATCCTGCACTCCGGCGTGGTGTTGGGGAGCGACGGCTTTGGCTTTGAATGGGCCGGCGGGCGGCATGTGAAGATTCCGCAGGTCGGCATTGTACAGGTGGACGACGACGTAGAGATCGGCGCCAACACCACCGTTGACCGCGCCCGCTTCGGCCGCACCTGGATCCAGGAGGGCTGCAAAATCGACAACCTGGTGCAAATCGCCCACAACGTCGTGGTGGGCAAACACACGCTTTTGGTCGCCCAAGCCGGGATCTCCGGCAGCACCCATCTCGGCGAGCGCGTCACGCTGGCCGGACAGGTGGGGGTGGCCGGACATTTGCAAATCGGGGACGGCGTTGTGGTGTCCGCGCAGTCGGGGGTGAGCAAGAGTCTTCCCGGAGCGGCCCTCTACATGGGCAGCCCCGCACTGCCCGCGGCTGAGTTTCGTGAGCAGGTGGCCTTGGTGCGCCGTCTGGGCAAGTTGCAGGAACGGGTGCAGCGGCTCGAGAAAGCCAGCCAGCAGAGCTCCGGCGCCGCTGAAGCCTGAGGCCCCCGGGCGAGAGCGCCTGGGTTCCGTTTCAGCTCCTACAGGCCCCGTGCAGAATGGAGCGCGGAGATCTCCGCAGGTGCCGCCGTGCCGGTGGTGCCGAGTTGATGCACGGTCAGCGAGGCCGCAAGCATTGCCAATTCCATGGCTTCGAGGGTGGTGGCACCCGCCGCGAGCGCACTCGCCAGCGCAGCCGTCACCGAATCCCCGGCCCCTACCACGTCAATCGGGCCCCTGAGCGGCAGCGCCGCTGTCCATTCGGGCGCTTCTCCGGATCGGACGCCAAAAATACCACCTTCCGCCAACGTCACGAAGACGTCCTTTCCAAGGCTTTTTGAGAAGGCCCCGAGCGCGCCCTGAATTTCGGCGGCACCCGCCTCCGGCTCCAGCCCCGCCAGCGCGACAAACTCCGTCCGGTTCAGCTTGAACACCAGCGGCGGATAAGCGGCGAAGCCGTTTCGGGAGTCGGCGAGAACGGGGACCTCCCGCGCCAGTTCGGCCAGCGCCTCAAGCACCGGTCCCGAGACCACGCCAGTGCCGTGGAGGTCGACCTGGTCCATGACCACCACGAGGTCCACGTTGCCCCGCAGTGCGCGGACCGCGCCCGCGAGGGATTGGCAAAGCTCTGGAGGAGTCGCCGTCCAGTTCTTGGAGTCCAATCGGTTCAGCTCGACCGGTGCTGCGCCCGTGCGCACCAGCAGCGGCTTGCAGTAGGTGAACGTGCGCCTGAGCGGGGTGCGCTGGAAGTCGTCAAGCGTCACCGCAGGCAGCGCGCGCAGGCAGCGCTCCAGTTCAAATCCCTCGCCATCCTCGCCGCAGAAGCCAACCGGAAGCAGGCTGCCCACACCGAGCGCGGACAAATTGTTGAGCACGGTTCCGGCGGCGCCGGGCTGCGAGCGCACCCGGTCGACCTTGTAAACGGGAAGCCCGGTTTCGATGGAACGCTCCTCGTGGTCCGGATCAAGCTCGAGGTACCGGTCCAGACAGAAGTCGCCGACCACCGCGAGGCGAAGCCGGGGGAAGGAACCGAGCAGTGTGTCGAGACGGCCGGGGCTCATGCGGTGACAGTCTTGCCCTCCAGCGCCCGCCAAAGGTGCTGGATGAAGGCGGCGTTGTCGCACTGGAGGTAGCGCATCGGCGCGCCCATGCGGGAGAAGCTCTTACAGAAACGCAGGTAGTAGGCGGGGTTCTCCTTCGGCGGCTCTCCCCTGGTCCAGTCCCATCCCCCCCCGTCCTGGAGGTCGACCACAAAAATGGAATGCCCGGCCACCGCCGCCCGCCCGTCCTGCAGGCGCAGGTTGTTGACGCAGCTGAGACTCTTTTCAAACACCTGCGGGCCCATGATGGCCGAGCCTACCGACAGCACCACGCCTCCTTCCAGCTGCGCCACAGACCCGCCAAAAAGCCGGAAATCCAGGTCCGCCCCGCGCCCCAGTACCGCGCCGTTGAACGACGGATGGTTTGCGATGATGTCGTATCCGATTCCCGGATGGACACTCGCCGCCACGCCGTGGCGCCACGCGGAGGCGAGGATGGACGCTTGCTTCCACTGGTGCAGGGTCTCCCGGCGGCCTTCCCCCCAGCCCTCCCGCCGCATCGTCCCGAGGAGATCGGCAAACGCACCGGTACCCGGCGCCGCAGGGTGCTCCACAATCTGGCGCTCGAGCCACTCCGGGGACGGCAGCGTCACGCCGTCCTCCGCTATGAAACGCCCGAGGGCGCGCCCCCAGCCCAGCCCCTCGACGGCACCCGCCAGGAGCGCCAGATGCACTGAAGTGCCAGTCTCCTCCCAGCAGCCGAAGGTGCCCGTTGCCACGTTGGCTTCCACCCCTTCGGTGCTGCGTCCAAGCCAGGCGTATTCCCAGTCGTGAATGGTCCCAGCGCCGTTTGTAGCGATGTGGGTGAGCCAGCCGCCCGCCATGAGCGCATCAAGCAGCGGGGCCGCTCCGTTGCGCAGCAGGTGGGCGCCGTAGATGAGTATGACGCTCGCGCCGCGTTTGCGCGCTGCCACAATCGCGCTGGCGGCCGTCGCAATCTGTTCCAGCAGGCTTTCCGGCAGCGCCGGCGCCGGGGCGTCGAGGGCGAGCAGGATGTCTTCACAGCGCGTCAGGCTGTGGCGCTCGCTCAGCGGCAGCACCCTCAGGCGCGAGAGGTCGAGCGGAGATACCGGGTTCGGGTGCATTACGCAAAAAGCGGCGAAAGGAGTGCGGCCGCACAGGTGAAATCGGGAATCGCCGCGTGCGCCCCGGCTCCAAGAAGCTGCTCCCTTTTAAGCGGGTCGCATTCCCCCGAGCCGTTGACGTGTTCATCAGTGCACACCGCGACGGCGATGCCGCCCAAATCGCGCGCATCGGCAATCTCCACAGGCCCGTCACCAAACGCGAGAAGCCCGTCGCCGCTGATGCCTTCGGCGCGAAGAATCCTTTCAAACACGACGCGCTTGGAAAAGCCCGAGGGATCCGCCAGACTCCCGTAGATACGGCCCTCGAAATAGCGGGCGAGCCCGAGGAGCTCAGCCTCCTCCTTGACGCGGTGCTCCACGGTGGAGCTGAGGACCGAGAGGCGTACCCCCTTGGCTTGCAGGTACTCCAACAGTTGGCGGGCGCCGGCAACCACGTAGGCGTCCTCGCCGGCTGACTTCAGGCGGACGCGCTCCGCCCGCTCTGCAATGTGACGGTCTAAAAGATCCTGATACGCCTGCCTGAGGGGCTCGGACTCCGGCACAACCAGGCCGCGTGCTGCCGCGTATTGGCCAAAGGCGTGGATTTGGAAAATCGTGGGCTTTCCATTGAGTGCCATCACCAGGCGCAACAATTCGGCGCGGACCGCCTCCCTGGCGGCGGGTTCGGCTGGAGGCAGGTGGGCGGCAAAGATGTCGAGCATCATGCCCGGCCAGCCGTGTCTGAGCCACGAAAGAGTCCCGTCGAAATCGAACACCGCATGTTTGATTGTGCGCGGCGGGCCATCAAAGGCTAATGACAGGGACGGGAAGGGATCGGACATGGGCAGAAGGGGAGGTACGGGTGCTGCCCTCAAGCTTGGACAAACTCGCGCGCAGTGACAACGGTCGACACACGCGCTGTGCCGGAACCGTACGCGTCCCGGCAGATAGCGCTTAATGCGCTTCCCTGAACTCTACAAGGGGGCCTAACCGAACCAGGCTGAGGCTTGGGGCGCCCGCCGCACGCGAGGCCGGTAGATCCACGGAAAACTCCGCCACCCAGTCGTTGGACTCCTCCGGATCGAGCAGCATCTGCTGCACCTTCCAGTGCGCGGGCGACTCGCCCGACTCGAAGTAGGTGTGCCGGGCGTTACGCGCTTCAGGGTCGAGCCGCAGCCGGCTTTTTTCCGCAAAGAACGGCGCGAGTGCCTCTTCCAAAGCGGGTCCGCTCCAGATAGGCTCGGCCGGCGCAAGGAAGGCCAGCGCAGCGGGATAATCGGCATCGGCGAGCGCGCGTAAAAACTGGAAGATCGTGTTTCGCACCAGCGCCCGGAACGCCTTCGGATCCCTGGTCACATCGGCCAGCGCCTCCTCGGCCCCGGGGGGGCGAAGTTCCGCGCCTGTTACCGGCTGGTATTCCGGGTTGCGAATTCTTTCCCATTGTTCGAGGAGACTGGAGTCGACCTGCCGGATGAGGCTGCCCAGGTAGAGTTCCATCTCGAGCAGCGGCTCTGTCTTCGACGCGTCGGGAACAGTCTGGGCCAGCACCTTGTGCACCGCGGAGAGGTGGCGCAGCAGAAGGCCCTCCACGCGCTGCAGATCGTACACCTTGATGTAATCGGCGAAGCTCCGGTACTGCTCAAACATCTCGCGCACAATCGACTTTGGCTTGATGTTCTCCTGCCCCACCCACGGATGTTCCGCGGTGAACGCGTTGAAGGTGGAGTAGACAAACTCCCGGTTCGGCTTTGGATACTCCAGCTTGCCGAGCTCCTCCATGCGCTGCTCGTACTCCATTCCGTCCGCCTTCATCTCGGCGACCGCCTCGCCCTTGAGTTTGTCGAGTTGCTTGCGCAAAATCGGCTCCGGGTTTTCCAAAATGGATTCCACCAGCGTCAGCACGGTGAGCGGATAGTCCTCCGCCGCAGGCTCCAGCAGCGGCAGCGTGTCCAGCAGGTACAGCGAAAGGGCCTGGTTCATCGAGAAGTCCTCCTGCAGTTCCAGATTCACCCGTACCCGCGCGCCCGCTCCGGACCGGGGCACCACCTCCACAATCTTCTTCTCCTCCAGCGCCCGGAACAGCTGCCACGCCCGCTTCGTGAGCGCCCGTTTGGACTTCACGGACTCGTGGCAGTCCCGGATCAGGTGCCGCATCGCTACGTGCCCCGGGCCACTCCTGCTCAGCACGTTGAGCAGCATGCCGTGGTGGACCTGAAAGCGGCTGGCCAGACGCTCGGGCTCCGCGCTGATGAGCCGCTCGAAGGTCGCTTTTTCCCAGTGCGCGTAGTTGTGTTCCGGCGGCTTGCGTTTGACAAACTTCTTGCCGGACTGTGCCTGCTTTCTTTCCAGCTGAAGGTTTTCGATCTGGTGCTCCGGCGCCTGGGCCACCACCCAGCCCACCGAGTCAAAACCCTTGCGGCCGGCTCTGCCGCTGATCTGGTGGAAGTCGCGCGCGCTCAGCACGCCCGTCTTCTCCCCGGCGTACTTGCACAGCTGGGTGAAGAGCACCGTCCGGATCGGCACGTTGATGCCCACCCCGAGGGTGTCCGTGCCGCAGATGACCGGCAGCAGGCCGGCCTGGGAAAGCTCCTCGACCAGGATCCGGTACTTGGGCAGCAGACCGGCGTGGTGCAGTCCAATGCCGTGGCGGAGGAGGCGCTTGAGTTCGGCGCCGTAGGGGCTGTTGAATTGGAAGCCCTCGAGGCGCTGCGCGATGGCCGCCTTTTGTTCGCGCGAGCACAGGGCGATGCTCGTGAAGTTTTGGGCGTTCTGGGCAGCCTCGTTCTGGGTGAAGTGGACGACGTACACCGGGCTCTTGCCGGCCTCCACCAGCTCCTCAAGTGCAGTTGCCAGAGGGGTTTCCGAGTAGGAAAACTCCAGCGGCACGGGGCGGCTTGTGGAGCGCACCGTGGTGGTTGGCCGCCCCGTGAGGCGCGTGAGGGCTTCTTCAAAAAAGACGGTTTCCCCAAGGGTCGCAGACATCAACAGAAAACGGGTCCCCGGCATGGTGAGCAGCGGGACCTGCCAGGCCACCCCCCGGTCCCGGTCTGCGTAGTAGTGAAACTCGTCCATGACGACCTCCGCCACGTTGCTTTCCGCGCCCTCGCGCAGGGCGATGTTGGCGAGGATCTCAGCAGTGCAGCACAGGATTGGGGCGTCCCGGTTGACCGTCGCGTCGCCCGTGCTGAGGCCCACGTTTTCGGGGCCGAATTCCTTGCAGAGCGCGAGCCACTTCTCGTTGACCAGCGCCTTGATCGGACACGTGTAGACCGAGCGCCGGCCCTGGGCCAGGGCCTTGAAGTGGAGCGCGGTGGCGACGAGCGACTTCCCCGAACCGGTGGGCGTGTTGAGGATGACGTTTTTCTCGTCAAAGAGTTCCAGAATCGCCGCCTCCTGCGCCGGGTAAAGCCCGAGCTTGCGCTGGTCCATGTACTCCAGGAACGCCCCCAGCAGCGAGTCATTGTCCCGCGCTTCGGGCATGTGCTGGCACAGCGATGCCGGCGTGTTCGGAGGCCGGGGCGGCGGAGTGAGGCTAGAGAGAGAATCCACCTCACCAACATGCCCCCGAGAGGGCGCACGGGCAACAGGGCCTTTTGTGGGGAAGCCCGGGTCGCAGGCTGCCACACGCAGGGCAGCAGCCTGCACGGCCCGCTCCTCCAAAGAAAGGGGATCAGACAGGCGGGAGGCCTGCGGTTCTGTGGTGGAAGGCCTGCACGCAGGTTCTCCCGTGCCCTCCGTTACCACGACGAGGCGGGACACTCAGGCCCGCAGCGAAAACAGCAGGGAGCCCAAAAGGGTGGAGGGAGCCATCAACGCAGAAGGGCCATTCCGCCTTCCAGCACCAGGATGACGATGACGATGATTGAGGAGAGTGGGGTTAAAGCACTACAACTTTTGAAGCCATGACTGAAGAGCTGACCGTCCTCCATGATATCACGAGCCGCTTGGATGCGGCGGGCATTGATTACATGCTCACCGGTTCCTTGGCGCTTGCCTGCCATGCACAGCCGCGCATGACACGCGACATTGATTTGGTGGTGGCTTTTTTCCTCAAGGATGCGGTCCGCATGAACGACGTGCTGGGCAGTAGCTACTACGTCTCGAATGAGGCTGCGCGCGAGGCGGTGCTGCACCAGAGCAGCTTCAATGCGATCCATGAGGCTACCCTGATCAAGGTGGACTTCATGGTGAGGAAACGAGAGGACTATCGGCTGCACGAGTTTACCCGGCGGGTGAAGGTGCGGTTGGCCGACTTTGAATTGTGGGTGGTGCGCAAAGAGGACCTCATCCTCTCCAAGCTCGAATGGGCTCGGGAGTCGCACTCAGAGCGGCAGCTTACAGATGTGGAGAACCTGATTGCCACCGGCTGTGATGAGGCATATCTACGCACATGGTCAGCCGCATTGAACCTGACAGATATGTTGACACGGGTTTTGCCGTGAAAGACACGCCGCCGGAGATCAACAGGCGGCTGTTTGACGCCATGATGCGCAAAACTCCGGGGGAGCGGCTGCTGATGAGCCTCGACATGATGGCGACGGCAAGGGAACTGGTGATGCAGGGAATCCAGCGAGAGGCAGGCATGGTCTCAGGCATCGAAATGAAGCGTCGCGCGTTTCAACGTCTTCATGGGGAGCCCTGTCCTTGGTAGCCCACACGCTTTGACTCGAGAACAGCGGTGGAGTGGCCTGTAAGGCAACTTCTGTGTCAGCTGTGAACTA
>CAMCIN010000051.1 GCA_945874745.1 Akkermansia muciniphila
AATGAGGAGCCTGTCTTGCTCGGGCTACTGGATGCGGATCCAAATAAGGCGTTAAAGGATACTTCGGAGGGCCTCCGGTTGGTGTTAGCCTGGCCCGGCAAACCCGGTTTCACACCTCCCCCGCCAGTGGCCGCCCTGACCCCCAAGGAACAGGAACTCTTCGCCAAGGGAAAAGAACTCTACACCACCATCTGCATGGGATGCCACCAACCCTCTGGATTTGGAGCCGAGGGAATCGCTCCGCCTTTGGCGGACAGCGAGTGGGTTCTGGGTGCCCCAGACCGTATTGTTCGTATCCTGCTGCATGGCGTGACTGGCCCGATCCGGGTCAACAACCGGAGCTTCGCCATGGAAATGCCTCCTTTGGGTGCAGTGCTGGACGATCAGTCTATGGCGGCCACCCTCACCTACATCCGGCACGAATGGGGGCACACCGCCTCGGCGGTCTCCCCGGCGCAGGCCGCCTCGATTCGCGCCAGCATCGGCGACCGGACCGCGCCATGGACCGAAGGCGAGCTGTTGGCTCCGGTGAACGCCAAGAAGTGACCGCCCGCGGGGACGGAACCGTTCGGTCTTCACCCGTTCATACCCGCAGGTTGCACCGCCCTGCCCAGTCCATCCACTTGGCGGCCATATTTTTGACCACTTCAGAATGCTGGGCCTCCAAGTTGTTCTTTTCGACCCGGACAGCGGTCATGTCGTAAAACTCCCACGGGCTTCCAGGAAGGCAACCAGCTTCCTTGATCCCCCCGGACCGGCCGACTTCCCTCATGCTCCCAGAAAAGTATCCGCTCCGGCGTTGGCTTGCTCTCGAAAGCCGGCTTGAGGGTTGCCCTTCCATCCTGAGAATGGCATCAACGCGCGGCGGCAGTGCAGCATCGCTCCCCATGCGTGCGTAAACGGAAACTTGCTGCAACTTACTGCAACTACAGCTGCCGCGGCCGTTCCCTTTTACGAGCGGGCCGCTACATCGGATGCAAGCGTTCAAGCAGGTCGGGACACCACCGAATTGCCATTCCGCTCCAGTCCACTCTGCGCACGCCGCTTGTCCCAGTGTGCCAGAGAAAGAGGGACGGTCCTGATTGAAATTCAACGCACAGGGTCCCGCCTCATGATTCTACCTCGGGTACCCCTCACCCCTGTGCCTGAAGGGGGACCATGCACTTCAACTCGCCGCTCTGGGATCCTTTCGGCTGTCTCGGATTTTGCCGGCAACAAGCAATTTACACCCTCCTCACTAATGCCCGGTTGGGGGCGTGCAGATAAAGTTGTGGGCCGCCTCTTGGCCGCGCCGCCGTTCTGCGAGGGTCAACGTCCTTTCAATCTCTTCAACTTCAGACGTTGCATCCGGTTCTCCATTCGCATGAGCCAGCAGAAGCCACTGGTAAGCCTTCACTTTACTTTTTGGAACACCGTGTCCGCCCTGATACAGCATGCCCATTTTCAACTGGGAGTCTGGACTGTCCTGTTCGGCCGCTTTTCTAAACCATGTTGCCGCCATTTCAGCATCCTCCTCAACGCCCTCGCCATCCTCGTACATTTCCGCCAAATTATGCTGGGCATTGGCAAAGCCCTGCTGGGCCGCCTCTCGAAACCACTTGAACGCCTCCTCGTGTTCGCCCCGCGCATACAGAACTCTTCCCATCCCGTTCTGTCCTCTGGCCTCTCCCGCCCGGGCGGCTTTTGAAAAGCAATCGAAAGCCAGATCATCGTTTTTGGGCGCACCGACGCCGGAAATGTACATTTCTCCCAACTGCACGTACGCCCTTACGCTTCCCTGCTCCGCCGCGTTCCAAAACATCATTAGCGCCGTTCTCACATTTCTTTCGACGTACCGCCCCTGTTCATACAACAAACCGACCTCACAGATCGCATCGGGATACCCTTGGTCGGCTGCCATCTGGTACCACTGAAAGACCTCCCGATCGTGGCGGTTAAACTTATTGTTACGCTCAAAAGCCTTGGCCACCAAGAACTGAGCTTCTGCGTTGCCGTTGTGTGCGGATTTTTCCAGCCATCGTTGCGCCCTCTCCTCGTCTCCATTTGCGTTGCGTTGCGTTAAAAGCAACGCAAGTCGAAGTTGTGCATCAGGATCTGCCGGCCCTCCGAGATCTTCCTGAGACGCACACTTACTGAGCCAGTGAATCGCAGCCGACAAATCCCCGGGGACGCCGCGTTCAGACAACAAAGCCACCTGCTTTTGGGCGAGGACGTTTCCCTGTTGGGCCGAACGCTTAAACCACTGCATGGATTCATAAGGATCCACATCAACGCCCTCCCCTTTTGCGTAAGCTTCCCCCAGTTTCAATTGACTGACGGCACAGCCCCCCAACGCCTTGTTTTCGAGTTCTTCGATCATAAGTTTTTTAACAGACCGGCAGCTAGACTCCATTTCACCCGGAACGCCGTTCAGTAAAAGCAGGCTCTTTTCGTCCAAAAAGATTTTTTCTCGTTGCGCGCAAAGCCTAGAGCTCAACGCTTAACTCGCCGCGACAATACAGCATCTCTCCCCATGCGTGCGCAAAAAGCAAAATCCTGTCATTCTCTGAGATCCCGTAATCAAAGAGTTGGTTTACGAACGAGTCGGAAGCCGACACAGGCGTAGCTCAGGCCCGTAAGAGTGGCGCGGGAAGACACGCGGCAGAGATCTGACGCATAGTTCCATCCTCCCCCGCGCAGAACGCGACTCGCACCGGTTTCGGGCCCCCTTGGGTCCGTCGCGTCTCCAGAGTAGTCACCGTGCCAGTCCCAACACCATTCCCAAACATTTCCGGTCATGTCATAAAGATCGTAGCCATTCGGGGCGTAGCTTTTGACCGCTTTGGTTCCCCGCGTGGTGAAATTTGCTTCACTGGCGGAAAGCGTGGTGCCATTCGGAAACGGCCTGCCGACAAACCCACCGCGCGCTGCCCTTTCCCACTCCGCTTCCGTGGGCAACCGATAGCCCGAGGCGGTCCAATCCACCATGGCGTTTGTGAGGTTTACCTGTCCGGTTCGATACACGCTTAGGGCCGATTTGTTTGAATCGATGTAGTACGCGGGCGTCAATCCCTCCATCTCGCTCTTGGCGTTGATCCATTTGAGCACATCGTGCCATGTCACTCCGGTCACGGGAAAAAGGAGGCCGCTGCCTCTCCCATAACTGCCAAAGACGTAGTTGTTTTTCTCCGCCCATGTCTTGACGTTCGTCCACTCCTCGAAGGTGACCTCCGTTTTTCCGATGGAAAACGCACTAAGCGTCACAGAATGCTCGCGGCCGTCCCCAGTGTTGTTATTGCCCATGATGAAGGTGCCAGCGGGAATGAGGCTTTCCGCAGGACTAAACGGCACTCCCTCGCTGGTGACCGAGGTCAAGTCATCGGTAGCGAAGAATGCGTAAGTTCCGCTCTGCAATCCTGCCAGAGGGAGGCTCGCCGCCGTGCCTCCTGTTACCGGCACTCCGTTCCGGTACCACTGGTAAGTCAGGGGACCCTGTCCCGTGATGGTGGCTCCACCAAGCGTCCCGGATGTGATCGACACGCTTGGTTGTTTTGTCAGCGTCAGAGCGGCCCGGACAAACGCCACCCCCGCGCTTGTCACCGAGGTAAATCCATCGGAGGCGGTGAGCCTGTAGGTGTCGCTTGGTAGGCCTGCCAGCGATAGGGTCGCCGACGTCCCCACCGCCACCGGTGTTCCCGTCCGGTACCATAGGTAAGTCAATGGTCTGAGGCCGTTGATCGCGGCACCGCCGATGGAGCCTGAGGCGAGTGAGAAGCTCGGCTGGGCGGTCATCGTCAGCGTGAAACGCTCAACCTGCACCGGGTCGCTTGTAACGGAAGTGAACTCGTTGCTCGCCTTAAGGGAGTAGGTTCCGCTTGTGAGCCCTGCAAGAGAAAGGCTTGCAGAGGTTCCGCCTGCCACCGCCCCCCCATTAACGTACCATTGGTAAGTGAGCCGCCCCAATCCTTCCACGGTCGAGACAAGACTCTCCTGGTCAGAGGAAACTTTTGGTTGAGAGACGACCTTTGGGCTGAAGTATTGCTGAATGGCGATGGGCAGTTCCGAGAAAGGTATTTGAGCGACGGCAGCCAGTACATTTGCCCCTGGGGCGCCCCCCTCCATGGCGGCCGGTGCCGCGGCAGCCTGGCCCGCTGCCGGAGCCATAAAATCCAGATCCAACTCGGCAGGCAAACCAAACGCGGCCCCTTCCTTTGACGTCAAAGACAGCGAAGCCAGACCCGCGGCCCCGCCGCTCAGCGGGACAATGGCGAAGCCTTCGTTGATGGAGGTTCCAAAAATCCACTCCTGCACGGTGCCGGTCACATCCGCCGTCACAAAACGGCGAGGCCCCAGTTTTTCCGCGCCAATGGTAGCCACAGGGGCAGGATTGCGTGTGGGTTGGTTTGCGGGCTGAATTTCGTCCCACTGGCTGGTCACCACATGGACCCCCAGCCCACTGCCTGCCGAACGCACGGTGGGCAAAAACAACCTTAACTTTGCCCAGCGTAAAACAGCGTCCCGCGGAACATCGTCCAAGTTAAAGTACACGTAGGCCTTGTGCGTGGAGTCGACCATCAGCATCGGCGCCTTGCTTCCAGAGGGACTCAGTTTGGTGGTCGAAAAGCCCGTGGTATCTTCACTTGCAGGGATGGTCAGGCCCTTCGCTCCTGTGGTGACCCCCAGTCCAATTAGGCACAAAACTGGTAAGTTAAGATGATTTCTCATACGGTAAAGACTCTCAGTGAACCAGGTTCATGCAAGTTAGATTTGGAGCGTATGCACCCGGCGAACTGCATCTCCCCGGAGGACGGAGACCGTGACACTCTCCTGCGTGCGCTGTTTTACCCGACCCATCCCTTTCCCGATTCCCTGCAAGCCGGGCGCTGCTTAGGGCGTCCTTGAGCTACGCGAGGGTCTCTTCTGCTTTCGCGCGCGTCCGTTGCCACGCCGCAGGGATCAGATCCTCCATACGCATCAACTCCTAAACCTCAGGAACGGGCACAGGCGAGTTTTTCGCGCTTGGTTACTTCCACGGAAGACTAGACGGGCTTGATCGCCAGCCGCTCGCTGGTTTCGTAGCCGAGGAGCTTCTTGGCCTCCCCGCAATGGGAACAGACGCAGTCCTGGGCGGGCACGTGGATCGTGCGTTCCTTGCGTTCTAGGTTTTGGGGCAGCGGCGCGCGTCCGGGTCGGTTGCGCTTCTTCCCGGAGGGCGCACTGGCGAGGAGTTGCTGAGCGAGGGCCTTGTCCTCCGGCGACGGTGCGGCCTCGGCGGCACACACCCCGGGCTCAAGCTCCCAGAGGGTAAGCTGGGTGTCGCTGAGGGTTTCCGCCCCGGACCCGTACTTTTTAATCAGGAGGAGCCGGCTTTTTTCCTCGAGCAGGAGGTTGCGTTCTTTGAGCAGAGCGTTGTGTTAAAGCCCGGCTCCCAGCTTTTGGAAGACCTGTTCCTGGGTGAGGTTTTGAGGCGGTTACGCTGGGTGTTGGTAAACACAAAGAGGTGACCCGAACGGGGATCCTCCCGGATTTGGTGAGCGACGAGGCCGTGGAGTCCGTCGAAGCCTCTGCGCATATCAACCGGTTCGAGCGCCACAAAGACACGGGTGGCGGGCCCTGTGGAAATCATCGTGGGGAGGATTTTGAAACAAGCGCCACGAGGGTGGCTACTTCCCGAGCGGAGAAGCCCTGCGGAATCTCCAAAACGACATCAGCCTTGAGATCGAGTCGGTAGTCACCGCGCTGTGGTGAGGCGGCCGGAGGGAGGGACGCTGGTTTCAGTTCGAGAAAGGCGTGCGCCCTGGCTTTTTGCGAGGCCGGCGCCGCGGGTGCCCTTTGGGTGCTGAGGTATCTGGAAAGCGTGCTGAGACAAAGTCCCTCCGCTTGTCCAAACTCATTCCGGGACAACGCGCTGGAGTGGAAGCGGGAAAGGAGTTTGCGGATCTCCAACGGGGAGCGGTGGCGTTTGGCGTGGGAGGAATTAGGCATGGCGGGCGAGATTGCCCCGCGGAGCCACTCACCGGTAGATGCAGTTCGCTGGGCGTGTTCCCATAAACGACTGTGGGTGGGATTGCCTGTATTGGACTTTTGGTGGCAAGCCGTCTCCACGCTCCGCCCGACCTGTTGCACAATCTCGTCTCCGCTATTAGGGTGGTGCTGCCCTGATAAATGTGGGAGTAAGATACAGAGGTCTTTGCCCTCTGAAAGGATGACTATGAATCACAAATGGAAGCACCTTGCGCTTTTGTTCGTCGCAGGCAATCTCATCGCAGAGGCACCCAGCGGCGAGTCTGTGAACCGCAAAAAGACGGCAACTCTGGAACAACCGGCACGATCGGACGAGAATCCGACGAACAAAACTTCCGGCGGGGCGGAATTTTCACCGGTTGACCGCTACATGCTGCCAAATGGTTGGGCGATCTCTCCAGCGGGTCACCAACTCGAGCTTGGGGGCATGCCCCTGCATCTGTTGCCGATACCGGGTGGGCCTTACGTGGTTGTGACCAGCAACGGTTACACCGAACATTTCCTTGCCATTGTTGATGTGGTGCAACGCAAGGTCGTCCAGCGGGTACCTTTAAAGGAAGGTTGGCTTGGCCTCGCAGTGTCCGCCGATGGCCGCCGGATTTACGCGTCTGGAGGAGGGAGTGAACGCATTTTCATATTCGACTTTGCCGACGGTCGACTGGAAGTCGCAGGCGAGATCGCCTTGGAGCGGGGAACCTTTCCTGCAGGGTTGCGGCTAAACAGGAGTGGCACGCGCCTCTATGCAGTAGCCAACACGGCCGACGCACTTTTACAAATCGACCTGAAAACCCAAAAGGTCACGGCCCGCTACCCCGTTGGCGCCCGGCCATACACATGCCTCCTCTCTGCGGACGAAAAAGTGGCGTACGTCAGTAATTGGGGAGAGGACACTGTCGCATTGGTCGACCTTGAATCGGGAAAAACGACCGCCAACATCCGGGTTTCCGACCGACCAAACGACCTGCTGCTCACCAGCGACGAAAAGCGACTGTTTGTCTCTTGCGGGAACCGGAATCTGGTCAGCGTCATCGACACCGAGAGGAGGGAGGTCATCGAACAAATTGACGTCGCCGTTTCGCCCGGTTCTCCCCTGGGAAGCACTCCCAACGCCTTGGCCCTTGGCCCGGACGGCAGGACACTCTTTGTCGCCAACGCCGACAACAACTCTGTCGCAGTCTTTGATATCAAGCGCCCCGGCCACAGCCAGTCGCGCGGATTCATGCCAGTCGGTTGGTATCCGACAGCCCTGTGTCTGGTCGGCGACTCAAAGCAATTGCTTGTGGCCAATGCCAAGGGGAGCGTTTCAACGCCGAATAAACTGCTCGGTAAAACCGACAAAGCGCCAGGAAAGCAGGATCTCGCGGGGCACCAATTCGGGTACATCGCCGCCCTTCAACTCGGCACGCTTTCGCTGATCGATCTGCCGGATCAGGCAACGCTCGGCTCGTACTCTCAGCAGGTGCAACAAAACACCCCAAATCCCGGCAGTCGCGCAGAGCAGGCAAAGCCGCCCTTTCCTCTGGGCAGCGCTTGTCCCATCAAATACGTGTTCTACATCATCAAAGAGAACAGGACTTACGACTGTATCTTTGGAGACATGCCGGAAGGCAATGGCGACAAAGACTACTGTCTGTTTCCCGAGTTGGTGACGCCAAATCACCATGCAATCGCACGTCAGTTTGTGCTCTTCGACAACTTCTACCACGATGCCGAGGTGAGCGCCGACGGCCACCATTGGGTGACCAGCGCGTACGCCACCGATTACGTCGAAAAACTCTGGCCCAGCATGTACGCAGGGCGGGGCCGGACTGCCCGCCGGGACTTGCACGACGACTCCGTGGCCTTCTCGACTGGAGGGTTTCTCTGGGACCTGTGCGCCCGGGCAAACATCAGCTACCGCAGCTACGGCGAGTTTGCGCGCATCCGCGGTGCTGAACCAGGCAAGGTGCGCGCCGCCACACCGAGTCTGGAAGGGCACATTCACCCCACTTACTATGGCGCCGATGGCATCGCGATGATGTCCGATTCGCGCCGGTTGGAACTCTGGTCGGAGGAGTTCAAGAAGTTTGAAGAACAAGGAGAGATGCCCCGTTTTACAGTGCTATCCTTGCCGGGAGATCACTTGCTGGGAACCCGACCAGGAGCGCAAACCCCAAGAGCCATGATGGCCGAGAACGATGTCGTCCTGGGCCGCATGCTCGAAGCGATTTCCCACAGCAAGTTCTGGCCTCAGACCGCCGTCTTCGTGGTTGAAGACGACGCACAGAACGGGCCCGACCACGTCGATTGCCACCGTACCGTTGCCCTCGTTGCCAGCCCTTTTCTTCGCCGCGGATTTGTTGACAAGTCAATGTACTCCACGTCCAGCATGCTGCGCACCATGGAGTTGATACTCGGCTTGCCGCCGTTGACGCAGTACGACGCAGCCGCCCTGCCCATGTGGGCTGCATTCCAATCCAAGCCGGATCTGCTTCCGTATTCCGCCGCGCCCGCCGTCATCCCTTTGGACGAGTTGAACACGGCTGCGGCTTACGGTGCCGACCAGTCGCTGAAACTGACGCTAGAGGAAGCCGACACGGCGCCTGATGGAGTGTACAATGAGATTTTGTGGCGTGCGATCAAGGGGCAAGACGTCCCCCTGCCGCCCAGAAAGATCGCGGCCTTCGTTATGGAGCGCTCCGCCAGCACCAAGACTGACAAGGAGTGAGGAGTGAGGAGCGAGGAGGGCGGCTGGTGCCAGGGTCCAATGCTTGTGTGAACGGATGGCGGTGGCGGACACACGAGTACTCCAAGCCAGAACGCCGAGCGGCCTGTTTGCAGGCGCAAAAGCACCGCGCCTTCCTGCTGATATTTTGCGGAGGGCTTTTTATCGGCTTACACCCGAGGGCCAAAACATCGCGTCCGAAGGCGACTCCTCATTCCAACCCCTTTAAGTAGGCCATGAGGCGCTCGACCTGGTCCTTTGTGAGCACTCCGGAAAAACTGGCCATCGGAACCTGCTCATAGCCCTGCACAATAGCGGCCTGCGGTTCGAGGATGGATTGGCGAACATACGCGTCGTCGACTGTCAGGCTCTCGGGTTTGCCGTTCCGCGTCACCGCCTCTTCGCGGCCCCACAATCCCTTGAAGGTCGGCCCAATGAGTTTGGTGCCGTCTGCGGAATGACACGCACTGCAAAAGTTGCGGTACAACTCCGCTCCGGAGAACTCTACAACCTCTCGCACAAAAGCCTTGTTCCCTGCCTTTAGCTGAACCTTCACCTGAGCCTTTTGAACCGAGCCCGCAATCTGAAGGATTCCCGGACCGCTCCACCGAATTCCCTCTCCGAGTTCTACCAACACATGCTCACTGGGATTGATTCTGTAAAACTTTTCAATTGGTTCGCTCCCCGGAAAAACCAGCTCCATGGTGACGCAATCCGGGCCGGAAGAGCGCACCTGCTGTTCCACCTGCAGCCCGTCCACTTCAAAAAGAAACGTGGGCTCGCCTGTCTGCGCATTCCGGCGGTATCCGTGGAAACGGACGGAATTGGGAAGCGCATCCGGGTCGCGTAACCGGAAAGGAACCGTGTCGATTCCAAGAGAGCGGCGGGCGCCCAGAGGCTTGCAGCCATTGCCCCCCCGGCCATTGGTTTCCCCATTGAAATCGAGAAAGCCGCCAAACCACGCCTCCACTGGCGCACACCGCTGGCCGTCAAAAGCGTAATTAAACCCACCGGGCACTCCCACAGCGACCATCCGGGAGGATGCGCCGGCCAAGGCACACCGCTGCACCACCGTTTTGTCCCGAACGACAATGTCCGTCTCCTTCTGGGCCGACGCCATCCCCCCGAGCAGGAGCAGGAGTGCGGAACTCATCTGTGAAAGTGTCATGGCAGCAGTCGGTTGAGGGTGTAAATGCCGTAGTTATTTTCCAAAGGCAGCCCGGAACGTGAATTCAGCACGGGGAGTTGAACCTGATAGATAAACTCCGCCTTTTGCGGAAACCGAAGCGACACGACCGTCCTATCCGCAGAGACCGTGACTTCGTCGACGGGGACGTTTTTTTCATGGATCGGCTCCGACCCGTACCCGTCCCAGTAGTTGTATTGGTATTCGGTGACGGAAATATCGCGGGCCGAAAGCGTCCGTGAATCAATGGGCTGCGTCAAAACCACATCAAAGCCGGAGCGAGTCAACTCCATGCGCTGGATCTCAAAAGGCACGGCCCCCGGCTCAAAATGGATCAACTCAATGGCGGGATCGCCCGCAGTCCACCCCCGCCCGACGGACCCAACCCAGAGATTCCCCTCGCCATCAAATGCCGTCGAATAGGAGGCGCTTTTGAGGGGCCGCAGAAACGGGAAGACAGCGCCTTGGTACCGCCCGCCCACCTTTTCCAGAAACACCCGAACCACGCTTCGGTGGCAGAGGTCGGCGATGAACGCTTGCCCCCCGAATGGTCCGAAACCAGATTTTGGGGCGAAGGAGGGATGCCCCGGAGAGTTCGTCAGGTCCCCATGAGCTAACCACACCGCAGGAAGCTTCCGGAGTTTGGTGAATTGTTTGGGATCCAAAGGGGGAACCTCTTTGGGAATTGGCATGTTGGTCTTGTAGTCCAGCAGGCGTGGGGTGAGGCCGAATTCCGGACGGTCCCAGAGGGAGGCGGGGTGTCCCAAAAAATCGCCTTCCTCAACGTGCGCAAGGTAGGAGGAAGCCACCCAGTCTCCCTGGTTATCGGTGACAAACAATTCGTCCTTGGCGTTCATCCCGATCCCCGCAGGAGAACGCAGACCGGAGGCAAAGGGAGTAAGATTTCCGGCAGAATCCTTCTTCATCACCCATCCCCGATACCCGAGCGAGGAAGTCATTTGATTGGGGTAGCCCCCTGGGGCGGCACTGAAGTGACCGCCAGCGCTTAAGCCGGTGGTGAAAAACAGATCCCCGCGCGAGTTCATCCGGGGTCCGTAGGCAAACTCGTGGTACTGACCCGAAAAACGGAAACGGTCCTCCACCGTCTGATAGACATCCGCAATCCCATCGTGATCCGTGTCGCGAAGGAAAGTGAGCTCGGGCTTTTGCATGGCATACACCCCCTCACCGTCCGGAGTGACCTGAATACCATTGGCCTCGTGCAATCCCTCCGCAAAGAGCGACCACTGCTCATTTTTGCGACGCCAGACTCCGCCGGTTCGCGTCGTGACATACACAGTCCCGTCCTGGGCAAATCCGAAACCCGTGGGTTCAAACCGGAAAGGCATCGCAGGAACCGGCACTGCAAGCTCCCTAACGGAGAAGCCATGGGGCAGCGTGGGCGATTCCTTACGCCGATAAAACGCAATCGTGAAAGATTTCTGATTGGGATACAGGTTCTTAAGGGTGTCCCGCTGGTTCTGCTGACCATCGGTGGACAGTCGGCGAAAGTCGGTCTGGCGCACCCAATAGTTCAAATGCTCCTCGGTGTGTCCGCTGGCCTTGATTCCAAACAACAAACGCTGTTGGTTTTCATCCACCGTTTCAAGGGTCTCCTCCACCTCCCAAAAGAGGCCCGTTTTTTCGTCCGACAAACGGTACCGGAACCAAACCCTGCCATCACGCCCCTCCAAACCAAGCCATTCATGGTCAAGCTTGCGCCGCGGCTTCTCGCCGAAGGTCCAGGGATTTGCCCTGAGTGAGAAGGACTTTAGGTTGGTCATCCCCGGAACGAAGCCCCCCGCAGTGTGCTCCTGCCCAAATCGCCCGGTCCAGATGGCCTGCATCGCAAACTGGTTCGGATCATAGAGGTAATGGAATCCATCAGCCGAGCCGACCGCGATACAAGGAAGCTTTCCGGGCTCGGAGGGTTGAACTTCGCGGACCACGGACCCTTTGGTGACGACCACCTCGTTTCCTTCTCCCAGCTCAAAACTCCCGACTTGAAAGTCAGCAGCAGAGAGGGAAGAGAGAGTCAGCACTCCTGCGAGTAGGATCCCCAGCCACGGGCCAGAGCGGTGTGAGAATGAAAAAAGGAGGGGAGGGTACATTTTTTGAAGATAGACCGGGCGGTAAGCCTCTTTGAAATTCGCCAAGGGAACTTGTTCCAAGGGAGACAGACGGAGGCGAATGGCGGGGAGTGGAAGTGGGCTTACGGGAATTTCGTGAGACTGATTCTTGGGCGCTGGCTCCCGGGGCGAGTCCGTGGATGCCACCGAAACGCTGAGACAGAAAACCGGATTAAATCACCCTACCCAAGGAGGCCGAACCCACTCACCGCACAGTCGGTCATGCGCAGCGAAAGACTTCCTGAGTCAATGCACGCTTGAGGAATGGTGAAGGTCAGATACGAACCGTTTTGCTCGGGGTTTTCGACGGCTTGCCAATCCTTCGCGTCTGCCGAGACCGAGAGGCCGGTGGGCTTGGTCGAAATGGAGGCCATGAGGACGACGCACCGCCTTGCCTTTCCTTTAGCAAGCTGGAGAGGAAACTCGTAGTCGAGTTTTCGCACATAGGTCCAATAGTTCAGGCACCATGCTGCCTGCGTGGTGCGGCGGTAAGGTTCGTCACCCTCTCCGACAAGCACCTTCCACAGCAGGTCGTCTCGATTTTCAAAGGGCAGCAGCAACGGCTCGGCTCTCTCTGCAACCTCGGGGGCGGAGAGCCTGTAACCCTCAGGATCGCCCACATGCCGGAAAATACGGCCCACAAGACGACCTGCGGTAAAGCACCAGACCCAGTAACCGGGATTCTCCTTCCCCCACGAGGTGCGGTTTCCCGCAGTGATCCACGCGTTCATCACGGTTTCGCCGCCCGGGATCGAAAACTGCCGATCACGGTTCTCGTGTTCATGCCCGCCAATGAGCCAGATTTTGCCGCGCGCTCCCGCAAAGGCGGCACGCGCTGCTGACGTGATGCCACGCTCCCGTACGAGGCTTCCGACAGAAGGTTGATGGACAGCGGTGATCAGAGTCCCTCCGGGGCGGTGCAACCTTTTCACCTGATCGCAAAACCACGTGTGCTGTGCAGCGTCAAGCAGCCCGCAACTCCCGCCGTTGGCGATGATGAAAGGCACGCCTTTCGTTTCGAAAGCATGGGTCACAGGAGTGTCGCCGTACACACTGCGAAACAGCCCCAGATTGTCCTCGCCGGGGTAGGTGTCGTGATTTCCGAGAGTCAGTTTCACCGGTGCAAGTCGCGCGAGTTCCTCATAGTGCGGCTTCATCGCGCGAAACTCTTCCACTGCCGTTCTGCGGTCCGTTTCGTTGGGGACGATACCGAAGGCACGCGAGGCGGCGCAGATCAGATCTCCCACGATGCCAATAAACGCTGGGCGCGGATTCATCGGAGCGATTTCAGCAATCATTGGCAGCAGAATGTCTTCCGGTTTACCGCCGCCGTAATGGATGTCCGCCATCCATAACGCGGTGAAACTGTCACCTGCGCGCGGGTCGAACCCGAGCCGCTTGTAGGCCTCCTCCAGGGTGGCGGCACGGCGTGATTCATTCCCGACTACCGCGAGAGAACGCTCCAGCGGTGCGAAGGTTCCTGCCGCAAGAGCGGCCGCGGTTTGGTCCAGAAATCTGCGACGGGTGATGCCATGGGTCTTCATACTATTTTTTCTCCAATACAATCCTCTGCACGCGGCTTTTGGCCTCAATGATCGGGGGTTGGTTCCATTCTACAACCAGGGATTGCGTGTAGGCGGCAAGGGCTCCCGGGTAATCTTTTCGTTTCTCCAAAATCTCGCCGATGCGGTTGTAGGGCAGCGGAGTGTTGGGGCGGGCGGAAACCCAGGACTGATAGGCTTGAAGGGCGGCGACTTCGTTGCCCTGACGCTCGTGGAGATCCGCGAGGGCTTGGCGGGCAGCGGTCAGCGTGGGGTCGGCTTGGAGAGCGGTGTGCAGGAGTTTCTGGGCCTGGTCGGCCCTCTTTTCCTCGCTGGCCTTCATGGCCTCGGAAAGGGCCTGGCGGGCCTGGATGATCTGCGCAGGGGTCGTGTCTTGCTGGCCTTGGGCGATCACGGCGGTGAGGCCAGCGAGCATCAGCGAAGACTGGCCGCTGCTGCTCATTCGCACATTCGTCACGATCACATCCGGCTTCGTGTTCACCCAAAGCATACGGTACAAACTGATGGAGTCGAACACGCCATTACTGCCGGTCCAGGCGACATTACTGCGCGTGCCTTTCTCCTGGGTGAATCCCACATGGGTGGCCGTCCAGTCCCACATGTTTGCTCCCTTTTTTAAGGGCACCTTGAGAGTCGTGCCGTCTGCGTATTGCACCTGATAGCTGCCGAGATCAGACGGACTGGTAAAGGCGCTTCCATGGATGAAGTAGAAGCCTTCCGTCTTGGTCCCAATGGGGACGGTGACTTCTGTCGGTAAATCTGCGGCACCGGGACGTGCAGTATTGCGTAGGGCGATGACGCCCTTTGGTCCGCTGCCGATTCGAAAAGGCACCCCCTGAAAGGTTTGTTTGCCGGCAGGAAAGCCGCGCACGTCGCACTGGGGGCCCTGGTCGGGCCAGCCATCCTTGCCGTCGTCCTGCACCTTGTCGGTGAAGGAGCGATTGGACCACACGCTCAGGTCGATGGGCTGGCAGGTCACATTCGCAGGGAGTTCGCGGCTGGGTACGGCGGGTGCGATGCCTACTCCCAAACCCAGCGCGAGGGTCGTGACTTGTCGTGAAGCAGACTTCACTAATTTCTCATGCGTGGTTGTCCAGCGGCGCTGGTCTATGACGAGTTTTCCTTTTCCCACTGCACGTTCAAGCAGCAGCCCGGGGAAGACGAGTTCCTGCGCCCCTGAGACGCGGGCTGAGTATTCGGCGAGGGGTTGAATCACGAGTCGTACGTCCTCCGACTGGGCGCTGGGGCCTTCGGTCTCATCGTAGGTTTTGAAAAACAAATCAAGATGGGTCAGGCCTGCGGTAAGCGGTGATCGCGCGTTGCGGTAGCCACGACCGTCCCACATGCGAAACGGTTGCACGGTAATTTGCACTGGCTGGCCAGCGAGTCTGGAGAGCCACTCTGCATCGGCGGGCAAGGCACCGGAAACGAGTATGGTCGCACCGGCGGCCAAGGCGTCTTTCCATTGCAAGGCGGCCAGAGCGGCTTCCGGATGCGTGGCATCGATCAGGGCTACGTCGTGTGGCAGCAGAGGTTTGGGATCGGGGAGGGTTTCGATCGAGACGCCAATGTCACGCAGGCGGTTGTCCACCGGACTGCCTATCGCGGTGAGCACCTTCATGGTTTTTACCGGTGTAAGCGCGGGCTTGCCGCTGGCCGCGTACCGGAGCAAGCGAGAGAGGATGTCTCGCGCCATCGGTTCGTGTTCGGCGGCGGCGATTAGCGGGAGTTGGCAGAGGAGGTAGGAGCCCTTGCCACGATAGCACTCCATCAACTGCACCCACTCCATGCCGAGCGGTGAGCCACTGTTGGCAAGCACGGTGAACGGGCCGGAATCCGGCTTGGCATAAGCACCGCGACCGGTCACCCGAGCGGGCGCCCAGAAGTGCAAATCCCAATCCGTGATTCCCTGCAGGACGGGATGATCGCCCATCTGCACAAAGATTTGGCTCGCCCGCTCTTTTGGCTCAATCCTGGTCACCACAGGCAAGCCCTGCGGGGTGAATTGCTGGGCGAGAATCACGACACGACCACCGGCTTCAACATACTTTTCCAGCTTCGCCACTTCGGATGCGTTTGCCTCCGTCAGGGCGTCTTCGCCGATGATGACGGCGTGAGCACCGGCGTCGACCTTGGAAAGGTCCTGAATCTGGGAGCCTGCCTTGAGGATTGCCTGCGTCTTGCCAGTAGGGTCGAAGAGCACGGTCCTTTCCAGGGAGGGATGGACGGGGGTGGGCGAGACATCAATGTCGCGTTGTTCGGCATAGACGACGCTGCCGTTCGATTGCATCTGCATGTCGAGCGTGAACGTGGTGCGCTTGCTGACTGCGGGCGCTTTGAAACTCAGCGTGCCGCGCTTGAGGTCGCCGCTGGTCATGGACTGCGCGTCTTCACCGCGAGCCATAACCGCGCCGTTGGGTGCGAGCAACTGCCACAGGAACGTGACCTTCGCAGGGACAAAGAGGTCGCTGTGCAGTGAGTAGTCGCGGGCAATCGTGCTGCCCGCATAGGCGTGATGCACCATCTCCGGCATGATGAATTGTTGGAGCATCCAACCACGCCGTGACGGGCAGGTACCGCCGTAGAAGGCCAGCACGGCGCAGTTTAGGTCACGATGCCCATCAAGGTTCTGTTTGTAAGACCAGGCCGCCGGGCCGGAATAGTGATCGACGGCGGGAGAGAGGACGTCTTCCTCGCCAATGAACTCCGTCGGGCCGGGCGGGTTCATCCAGCCGACCTTCCAGAGGTGCTCCGTATTCATGAGTAGCTTCTTGCCCCACTCTACGGAAACGCCACGTGAGGGACTGACAACCACCTGTTCACCAGTTTTGAACGCATCGTTTAACTTGCGGAAAAAGAAGCGATCAGGCGCATAAGCGCGGTGCCCATCCATGCCATAGTCCCCCTTATAAGGGCTCAAATAATGGCCGCTGAAAGCATAGTGCAGCCCGGAAAGATCCTCATCTCCGTTGTAAAAGGTCCAGCGGTTGGGGTCCTGCTTTTCGAGCACTTCCGTGAGGCTGCGGAGTCGTTTCGCGCCCAGTAGCGGGTCTTTGCCGCTGTAGTTGAGGAAACCATACCACTCGTTGGAGAGATCCCAGGCAATGATGCATGGGTGGTGCTGCAGTCGCTTCGCTCCGGCGAGCACATTGGCGCGGGCGGAATCCCAGAACTGATCGCGATCGACATTGTGTTTGCTGGAGCTGTTCGCCACCCCGGCCAGGCCTGCAGAAGCAAGGAATCCATTCTCATCCATCCAGTCGGGAATCGGCGCGCCACGGGACATCGTGAACTCCAGATCGGCGCCCCAAGGATGCGGTGTGGTCAGAGCTTTGGGTTTAATGGGACCGCCGTTGAGCATGATACTGGCGTTGTCGATCCAGGTTTCGCAAAAGCCGAAGCGCTGCCGTGCGAGGTCGAGCCTCTCGCCCGTGACGGCATCGATGACTTCCACCGCGAGCACGTAGAGATACGGATTGGCTGGGCTCCAGAGCTGGGGGTCTACCCAGGGCTTGTTGAAGCTGAGCGGGACCGATTGATTGATTCCAACTTCCACTTCCTGTTGGCCAAGATCGAGTACGACCTCCCGCGCGTCCTGCACCGTTGTTTTAACAATGGCCTTCGTTTTCTTTGCGCTATGGTTGCGGACCGAGAGGCCGGCGCTGAATGCCTTGTTTCGGACAGAGGTCGTCACAAGCAAGTCCTCAGCCGCAACGACGGGAGAGGCTTCGATTTCCACGTCACCTAGCAGGAGTCGGGCGAGGCTTTCAAAACCTGCCGCTGCATCAAGATACTGCGGACTGGCCACGGGTGCGGCGGGATTCACATATTCCTGATTCATCACCGCGAGCAGATCCCGCACGGTAAGGAGAATCTCGTTTTTGCCGGGGCGCAGTGCGCTGGTGATGTCCACGACCAAGGGCGTATTGCTTCCGCGTAAAAGGCCAACCCGGGTCCCATTCACAAAAGCAGCGGCCTCGGCACCAGCCTTGGCGATCACGAGCCGGTAACTGCGCTGCGCGCCGTCCGCGGGCATCTCAAAAGTGCGGCGGTAATAGGCGCCGAACTGCCTCTGTGGCTCTTGCGCAAGCCGTTGAGCGAGGGGAATTGGAACTGCGGCGGCCTCCCACTTGGCGTCGGCAGGCGGCACCACATCAGGCACAAGTTTGTAGATGAAAGCGCGCTCCCAAAATCCGTTGAGCGACTGTGTGTGGTGGGGAGTGTTGAGCGGTTCCTTGAAGACGATTCGTTTCGCGTGACTGGTGTGCAACGGGTCGCGCCAGGCCACTGATTGGCGATAGCCGGGGAACAACGAGAGGGTGTCCATGGGCGGCCAGGCGAGTTGCTTCTTGAGGTCCGTCGCAGCGCCTTTGACCGACGATTTGATCGAATAGGAGTGGTCGTCCTCCGTCACTGTGAACGGGATACTCAACGTCCGACGCTCGTGGGCTTGAAGCGTGTAGGACTGGGCCAGACGGCCTGCGATCTGGCCGTAAAAGCCTTTGATCGTGCAGTCGAAATCCACGGTGACTGGCACTGGCAAGGGATTGGCCAGCAGGCAGTGTGCGATGGCCCTGCCATCCGTACCTCGGAGAAAACTGGCTGGCGAATCGGCAACCTGCTCCTGTCCATGCCACATGTTGCGACTGGGCAGGCGCCCGCCTTTGTCATTGACGAAATAGCACAGCGTGTTGACCCGTAGGACAGTGTCCACGTTCTGCCAAAAGTCGTCGCCGAAGTGCAAAGGAGCACGCCCGGCGCCCAGCATTGGCGCCGCGGTGTGCAGCAGAAGGCGGGCGATGATCGCGTCCTGACCACCGCCGATGACCACTGCGATTTCGTCGCCGGGCTTGAGGCTCTCCGCCGTGAGCGAGCGGATTTCCGTGAACCACTTCCCTGGAGCCACCTGCACCGGATCGCTGGTGGAACCCGGCTGAATGACGCGGCCATTGAGAAACAGGTGGATGCGCTTATATGCCTGTGGAGATTCGAGCACGCTGGCAGGGCGATTTTCCTGCGACTCGTAAAGCAGGCCGATGTGGTAGTCGCCGCCCGGGATGGCACCCAGTTTCCAAAAGGCGCCCCCATTGACAGGATCGCCGAGCAGCCTGCCTGAACCAGTTTCGCCGACCTGTACCGTGGTCAGGCCCGCAGCGGGCTTATCCGCATGCACCACGAACTTGCCATCGCTGATGAGCGGTTTGGCACGCTCTGCTTCATACACGTAGTCGCCATTGCTATCGGGTCTGGTTTCAAAGAGGCCCGCTTGAGTCGGCGGGAGTGTTTGCAAAAGCCTGGCGCGTTCCAGGGCAAGTTGCTCCGCGGTGAGGAAGGGTCTCGCGGGTGCTGACGCCGGGACTGGCACAGGCTCTGGAGTCAGGGGTTTGGGGGTGACCCCTTTCGGCAGGAAGGGGCCGAAGCGCATCACCTTCGACACGCGCACGTCATCCACGGCACCCGTCCAAGTCAGATGCCCGTACATGCCTGAACCGATGGAAAGACTCGTCGGCAGGCCCTTCCATTTCAACGGGCCCTCTGTCTTCCTACCGTAAAGCACGCCATCCACGTACATCCGGACAGCCAAGGCATCCCAGGTTACCGCCACATGCATCCACTGGCCTTTTCTCATGCGGCGGAGGCTGACGTCACTTGGGCCGCCAACCGAGTTGTTGCGCCGCGTGTTGGCGCCACTTTTCCACGGCGCCGTCTCCCAAGCAAAACCCAGCGTCATGTCACTGCCCGCCCGGAAAAAAGCCAGCGCCCCGCTCGCATTGTCCACCGAGAGAAAATGGGATTGAGGCACATCTCGGAGTCCCTTTTCCCTCCAGTCAAACTGGCCCACCAGGTCCGGCGAGACATAGAACTCCAGGGTG
>CAMCIN010000052.1 GCA_945874745.1 Akkermansia muciniphila
AGGAGATCGTCGCCTTCTGTGTGCCACTGGACACAAGCCTTGCAGCGCAACACTTGCGGGAGGCACTGCAACAGCAGCTCCCCAGTTACATGGTGCCGGCGAGGATTGAACTGTTGCCAGAAATGCCACGGCTGGTTTCAGGAAAAGTCGACCTTGCGAGGCTTCGCGCTCTTCCCCTTGCGACGGCAGCGGGGGCAGGCACCCACGCTGCTTTTTCCCCTCAAACGGAAACGCTCCGCGTCCTCTGGGACTCCCTTGCCACTTTGTTCCCCGAGGCGCACTTCCGCCCCGAGCAAGACTTTTTTTGTGACTTGGGCGGCCACTCGCTGCTGGCTGCGAGGCTGGTGTCGAAACTGCGCAAAAGCGCAGATTTCGCTGCAGTTGGCGTGCGTCAGATCTATGAAAACCGCACTCTGGGCAAAATCGGGGAGGCCCTCAGCCAACTGAGGGCCGGCACCGTAGCGCCCGCCGTCCCGCACCCCCCCGCGCCAGGCTGGCGCCGCTTCTGGTGCGGCGTTGCCCAGTTGGCATGCATTCCTTTCCTCACCACACTTGACCTTTTGCAGTGGCTCGCTCCGTTTTTCACCTATCACAACCTGACCGGCGCCAAAACCGACAGCATCCCCTTTGCGATGCTCTCCTCGCTTGCGGTATTTCTGCTGGTCATCTCCGTCTCTTTTCCTCTGACCGCTCTCTTGAGAAGGGCTTTTGTCGGCTCGCTCGCTCCGGGAAATTACCCTCTGTGGGGGCTGACTTACTTCCGATGGTGGCTGGGCACGCAGTTGGCAAACGCCTCGGCCGGGCACCTGATTTCCGGCACGCCCTGGAAAGCGCTCCATTTACGGATTCTGGGAGCAAAGGTGGGCCGTCACACGACGCTTAACTCGCTGAGTGTCTCGGTCCCTGAGCTTTTGGAAATCGGTGACGGCGTGTGCATCGGCACTTTCGCAAACATTGAGAATGCCCGGGTCGAAGCCGGCCGGCTTCTCATTGGCAAGGTTTCCATTGGCAAGGGTGCCTCCGTCGACTCTTACGCCGTTCTGGAAAACGACACCGCGATGGGCGAGGGCTCTCGCTTGTGCGGGCTCTCCACCCTTTCTCAGGGAGACTGCGTTCCTGCGGGCCAGACATGGTCAGGCGCGCCTGCCTGCCGCATCCCGTGCGCGGACGAGCCCTGGCCGGAAGGTCCGCAGCCAAGTCGAGCGGGTATTTGGGCGGCGATGGCCTTCTATGCAATAGCCGCAGCCGCCGTCGCCGTGCTGTTTTTCATGCCCACTTTTCCCGCGTTCGTCCTTGTCGACTGGATTGACGCACACACGCTCGACTTGTTCGAGAGCTCCTTGCCTTGGTGGGAGGCGCTCCCTGTGCTTTTCGTCATGGCCGTGCCGGCCTCCATGGGGCTGGTGACCCTCACTGCTTTTCTGGCCGGCGGACTCCTCTCCCTGATGCAAAAGCAGAGGGCGGGCAGGTTTCCCCTGCACGGGCCCGAGTACAGAAGCAAATGGGTGCGCTCCACCGTTCTGGATACTTCGCTGCAAGTCCTGCACGGCCTGTATGCATCGGTCTTTGCAGCCCCCTGGCTCCGGCTCCTTGGCGCCAAGGTCGGCCGCGAAACTGAGGTTTCCACAGCGGAAGGAGTCATTCCCCACCTTCTTGAACTCGGCGAGGGCGCCTTCATCGCAGACGGCGCCCTTTTGGGGGACGAGGAGCAGCGCTCCGGCTGGATGCGCCTCAAGGGCACACGTATCGGCAACCGCAGCTTTGTCGGCAACGGCGCTTACGTACCCGACGGAACAGTGTTTCCCGATGATGTCCTTCTAGGCGTTCAATCCTGCGCCCCCCCCAACGAGGCGCTTTCTCCGGGCCAAACCTGGATGGGGTCCCCCCCGATGCTGCTGCCTGCGCGTGAAGCCATCGCCCAACCCGATGCGGCCCTCACCTTCCGCCCTTCGGTTGGCCGACGTCTGGTCCGCGGCACGATTGAAGCGGTGCGCATTGTTCTGCCCACCTCGTTTGTAATCTCCGCGGGCTACGTCATGGTCTACAGGCTCATGGACCTGGTGGACCCCGATAACTGGATAGCCACTGCGCTGGCGGCGGCGGGGGCAAGCCTCCTTTATGCGCTCATCTCTTTCGCGCTGGTTTGCGCACTCAAATGGCTTCTTGTCGGGCGGTACACGCCTAGGCAGGCCCCGATGTGGACGCTCTTTGTATGGCTGAGCGAGGCGGTGACGGTTGCCTATGAATCCCTCGCCGTTCCCGCCCTGCTCGATCACTTGAAAGGAACGCCTTTTCTCCCCTGGGCGCTGCGGTGTCTGGGCGCAAAAATTGGCAAGGGGGTTTGGCTCAACACCACGGATTTGACCGAATTTGACTGTGTGGAAATCGGGGATCATGCCGAGCTCAACGCTTTTTCCGGACCGCAAACCCATCTTTTTGAGGACCGAATCATGCGCATCGGCCGTGTCACAATCGGACCCGGGGCCACCCTCGGGGTCCGGACAACCGTTCTCTACGACTCCTCTGTCGGCGCGTACTGTCGGCTCGGGCCGCTGACCCTTGTCGCCAAGGGGGAACACCTTCCAGAGGGCACCCTCTGGACCGGCAGCCCGGCGAGCCCACCCCGCAGCGGCCAACCATGAGCCTGCACGGGAGCATTCACTTTCAAAAGTTCCGCCCCTTGCCTGCCCCCTGGGTAGTTCTTGCAGAAAAGGAGTGCGCGGAACCGCACATCCCCACCCCCTTTACACTGAGGCGGATCCCCTGCGCTGCCCATTTGAGAGGGCAGGCCCGTGCGGAGGTTCGCGCCGTCCTGGGTGAGGAACTTCAACGGGCGGCGGGCCGACCGGTACGCTGGAAAGAATCTGCAAAGGGTCCCGAGGTGCTGGAGCGCATCCACACAGGGCGCGTCGGCATCTCAATCAGCTACGCCACAACGGAGGCGTGGCTCGCGCTGGGGTGGGAGGGACCAATCGGCATCGACGCCGTGGCGAACGGACCGGTTCCAGACTGGGAAGCGGTAGCCTCCGTCTATTTGGAAAACAACGCGCAAGAGCGCCTGCGCGAAAGCACTCATCCAGCTTTGGCATTTGCATGGGAATGGGCTGGGTTTGAGGCGCGGCTCAAGCTTTGGGGAATGTCTCTGGAGGAGGGGGCGCCGCCACACCCTGCCCTGGTCTTGGCAGCCAATTTTGGGGAGGTCACCGTCGCCGTAGCCCTAAAAGGGTAGCCTCGTCAGGGGAGACAGCCACTCGGGTCGGGCAGCTCGGGAGCTGTTTCCCGCCTTGACTGCCTCGGACCAGGGGGGTACTTTCCCACGCTGGTCAGTTTCTGAGAAGTGGATTTCAGTGGGTTCTGCAACCCGCTTTTTTTGTCTCTGGCCACCTCGACACGTATGAACAGCGAAATTGTAGCCGGACTGGACTTCTTCGAGCGGGATAAGGGAATCAAGCGTGAAGTGCTGCTTGAAGCCATGAACACCGCTCTGCTAACGGCTGCCCGCAAGGCAGTAGGACCGGCGCGTGATTTGCGCGTAGAGTTTGACGAAAAATCAGGCTCGTTCAAGACCGTCGCCAAATTGATCGTGGTCGAGAAAGTCTCCAACAAGCACGACGAAATCAGCCTGACGGAAGCGCTCAAGGTCAATCCTGCCGCACAAATCGGAGAGGAAATCGACGTTCCTGTCACACCGAAGGACTTTGGCCGGATCGCCGCCCAGACCGCCCGCCAGGCCATGATGCAGCGCATCCGCCAGGCCGAGCGCGAAATGATTTATGAAGAGTTCAAGGACCGGGCAGGCGAAATCGTCACGGGGACCGTCCGCCGTTTCGACCGCTCGGACGTGGTGGTCGACCTTGGCAAATTCGAGGGGATCATGCCCAACCGCGAGCGGGTGGCCACAGAGGAATACGCGGTAGGCGACCGGGTGCGGGCTTACGTCGTAGCGGTGGAAAACGGCATGCGCGGACCTGAGATCATCCTGTCCCGGAGTCATCCAAATTTTGTGCGGCGCCTGTTTGAAACCGAAGTGGCCGAGATCGCTGACGGCACCGTGGAAATTAAGGGAATCGCCCGCGAAGCTGGCCACCGGACCAAGATCGCCGTGTGGAGCGCCAATGAAAAGGTGGACCCAGTGGGCGCCTGCGTTGGGATGCGGGGCGCCCGGGTCAAAAACATCGTCCGCGAACTCAACAACGAGAAGGTGGACATCATCCGCTGGAGTCAGGACATCAAGGAACTGGTGATGGAGGCGCTCAAGCCGGCCAAAATCAAGTCCCTGACGCTAGAGCCAGACAGAAAAAACGTCTCCATCAAGGTGGAGGACGACCAACTTTCACTCGCCATTGGCAAGAGGGGCCAAAACGCCCGTCTCACCTCCAGACTCTGCGGATGGGACATTTCCATTGAGAAGGACGAGTCCGTGCGGGAAGCCTTCGAGCAAAACGTGGAGAAAGGGGTGACGGCTCTTGCGAAGTCCCTAGAGGTCTCGGAGGAGGTTGCACGCAGGCTCACAGAGGCAGGGATGGTGAGCGCAGACGTGATTGGCACCGCGGAGGCGTCCGATATCTCGGATGCAATCGGCTGCGATTCCGTCCTGGCCGAACAGATTTTCGAGGCCGCACAGCGGGCAATTGCCCGCGCAACGGCGTAATCATTTCTTTTTCCCAACTGTGTGTGGCCTTGTTTTGGCCACCCACACTTCGCGCATCTCTTTCCCACCCACCCTCCTTTTCGCTTCCGTATATCGCTCTGAATGGCAACACGACCTCCACGCTCCACTCCTTCCAAACCCGCAGCCGAGTCTTCCTCCGCGCCCGCGCCTAGGAGAACTCCGCCCCGGGCGATTACTGCCCCGCCTGTTGGTGGCAGAGGAAAGGCCGCAGCAGCGGCCGCAGCCGTTCCCGCACCCGAACCGACCCCTCCCCCGCCGCCCAAAAAGGCGCTCTCGCTCATTGACGAGAAGCCCAAGACGGACCGGAAGCGTCCGCCCAGCACGATCAAGCCTTTCAGAGCGCTGCCCACGATTTCCAAGATTCTGGAACCCGAGGCACCGGTACCCGTCGCCCCTGAACCGGAGCCCGTGGCTGAGGAGCAAACCGAGGGCGAACCCCTTTCTGAAGCGGGTGGAGCGGCAGCCGCCTCTGTTGAGACTCCAAAACTGGATGAGAAAATCGTCCACCTCAAGCCCCCTGTGGCGGTGAGAGATCTCGCCAATGCGCTTGGACTGAAGCCGTTTGAAGTCATCCGTGACCTCATGGGGATGAATATCTTCGTCAATCTGAATCAGACGATTGACGTGGAGATTGCCTCGGCTGTCTGCAAGCGCCATGGCTTCACTTTCGAACGCGAAAAACGTGAGCGCGGTGCGGGCGTGCACAAAGTCGTCGAAAAGGTTGTGGAACCGCCCAAGGTTCCGGAGAAGCCCAAGGCGGCAGAACTCAGGCCGAGACCCCCGATTGTGGCAATCATGGGCCACGTCGACCACGGCAAGACCACGCTCATGGACGCGATACGCAAGACGCGGGTTGCGGCCGGGGAAGCCGGAGGCATCACTCAGCACATTGGCGCGTATTCCGTCACGCACAACGGGCAGAGAATCACGTTTCTTGATACCCCTGGACACGCAGCTTTCACTGCGATGCGTGCTCGAGGCGCGAACGTCACGGACATTGTCGTGCTGGTGGTTGCCGCCGACGACGGCATCATGCCACAGACTCTCGAAGCGCTTTCGCATGCGAAGGCCGCAAAGGTGCAGATCATGGTGGCCATCACCAAGACCGACACCAACGGCGCCAACATTGAGCGGGTCAAAGGGCAGTTGCAGGAAAAGGGGCTGTCTCCGGAAGACTGGGGTGGCGAGACCATCTGCGTCCCAGTTGCTGCCCTCAAGGGAATCGGCGTAGACTCCCTCCTGGAAAGCATTCTGCTGTTGGCCGAAGTATCCGAGTGGAAGGCCACTGAAGGCGGAGTGGCTCGCGCCTCGGTCATCGAGGCCCAAATTGAACAGGGCCGCGGCCCGACGGCGACGCTGATCGTGCGGACCGGCACTCTCAAAAACGGGGATGCGTTCATCTGCGGCAACTTCAGCGGCAAGATCAAGTCGATGCTGGACGATACGGGCAAGCCCATCAAGGTAGCGCCTCCGTCCACTCCCGTGCGCGTTCTGGGCTTCTCCGGGCTCCCTAACGCCGGTGACGAGATGGTCGTCATGGAAAGCGAAAAGGCGGCCACGATTCTTTCCGAGGAGCGCTTGAATTCATCGCGCCTGCACAAGCTCGCCACGCCCAGTCGCCCGACGCTTGAAACGCTCTTTGCCGACATGGCAGAGGGGCAGCGCAAGGTGTTGAAGGTGATCTTGAAGGCGGACGTCCAGGGCTCCAGCGAGGCGTTGGTCAACTCGCTTCGGCAGATTCAGAGCAAGAAGATTGATTTGGACATTGTCCACGCAGCGGTTGGACCGATTACCGAGACTGACGTGCTTCTCGCAGCGGCATCCAACGCAGTGGTCGTGGGCTTCAACGTGAAGGTGGAAAACACCGCGGCAGGCACTGCCAAGCGCGAAGGTGTCCAGATTAAGCTCTTCTCGATCATTTACGAACTTCTGGACCAGATTAAGGAGGCGATGGTCGGCCTGCTGGATCCCGAAACCCGCGAAAGCGTGGTGGGCCATGCCGAGGTGCGGCGCGTGTTCGATTTGGCCAAGGGCTGTGTCGCCGGGTGTTACGTCCAGGACGGACGCATCCTGCGGGCGGGCCGGGCACGTGTTTTGCGTGGCCGCCAGGCAGTTTTCGACGGCGGACTCGCCACACTCCGGCGGTTTCAGGATGATGTGAAGGAAGTCAGAAATGGCATGGAATGCGGCATTCGACTGGGCGGTTTTGACGACTACGAGGAAGGCGACATCATCGAAAGCTACATTCTGGAAAAGTTCCCTCAGCAGCTCTAATTTTGTAAGAACTCCCATCAGCAGCGCCTGGCCTTCCAGGTCCGCGTCCGTGCGGGCCGGTCTTGGATCGGCGGCTGAAAGCACAGCCTGCTGGGACAGGCTGCACCCACAATGGCCAACCACAGACTCGAACGCATTAACGAAGTCCTCAAGAGGGAGTTCGGTGACATCCTCAGGCGGGAGATGACTTTTGACGCGCAACTAGTGACAGTGCAGCACGTGGACGTCACCCCCGACCTGCGTAATGCGCACGTCTATGTCTCGGTCATCGGGACGGATGCCCAGTCGCACAAGGTGCTCTCGCAGCTGAATACTCGGCGCCCGTATCTTCAGTTTGTGCTCTCGCGCAGAATAACCATCAAGCACACGCCGACCATCCATTTCAAACTGGACAGCGGCATCGTACGAGGCACGCACATCATCAACCTCATGGACGAGCTCAACCTGCTGCCGGCAGTCGAGCCATCTCCTGAAGAGCAGGCCTCCGTGGAGCCCGTCCCTGGCTCGGAAAGCGCACATCCCCCAAGGCGGCGAAATCGCTGACCGGTTTTTGGCAAGCGGCCCGCCGCATCGCCGGCCCCTTCATTGGCGCACATCCAAGGATATGCGCCCCTCCCCTACCGACTACAGATGGAATCTAATTCGAATTGCACCTTCTCAGAAATCGGGGCTGTTCTTGTGGAGCGCAGCCGCTTCCTTGTGCTCAGCCACATTCGGCCCGACGGGGATGCTATCGGGTGCACCCTTGCCATGGCGTTATGTCTGAAGGCGCTGGGCAAGGACGTCACAGTTTGGAACGAGGACGGTTTGCCCGAAAGGTTCCAGTTCCTGCCCGAATCAAACCTGGTTGTGCGTCCGCCCGCGGCCCCCGTGACCTTTGACGTCGTGCTCGTGCTCGACACCGCTGTACGCAACCGTGCGGGCGAAAACTGTCTGGCCGCAGTCGCCCCCGGGGCGCTCTGGATCAACATAGATCACCATATCTCCAACGACCGCAAAGGGGATCTGGTCTATGTAGACGCGGAGGCGCCAGCGGCGGCCCAAGTGCTTTTTGAGCTGTTTCAGCACTGTTCCCTCCCCGTCAACAGTGCCATGGCACAGGCGCTTTACACGGGAATCTCCACCGACACCGGCTCCTTCCAGTACTCGAGCACCACGGCCCGCACCTACGAGATTGCGGCGGAACTGGTCCGGTGCGGAGTGGCGCCGGGGGAAATCAACACGCAACTTTACCAGACCAGCCCACGTCGCAGGCTGGAATTGAAGCGGGAACTGCTCAATTCGCTCCTTTTCAGTGCGGAAGACCGAGTGGCGAGTTTTGCGCTTTCTGCGGCAACGGTGCGCCGACTTGGGACGATCCCCGACGACACGGAAGGGCTCATCGACATCCTCCGGGAAATTGACGGAGTCATTGTCGCTGCTTTTTTTGAGGAACTCGAGGGCGGGATGATCCGCATCAGCCTCCGCTCAAAGGATCCCCGAGTCAGCGTGTGCGCGGTCTGCGCCGAGTACGGGGGCGGCGGCCACACGATGGCGGCGGGCGCCCGCATCCCAGGAGAGCTGGCGGCTGTGCAGGAAAAGGTGCTGGCCTCGATTGCAGGCCACTTGCCTGCGGGAAAAGCGCACTGAGCTCCTTGAACCGTTTCGCGGTATTCCCGCAAATTTTACTACAGAATCAAATTCATGCGACAACAGGATCCAGATGGCGTGCTGCTCATTGACAAGGCGGCGGGAATGACTTCACACGACGTCGTCGCCTTGGTGCGGCGGCGTTTGGGAATCAAAAAGGTGGGCCACTGCGGCACCTTGGATCCCTTGGCGACGGGATTGCTCCTCGTGGTGGTGGGGCGCGGCACCAAGATTCAAGATCTACTCATGGCAGAGGACAAGGAGTACACTGGGACCATGCGACTGGGCGTCACTACCGACAGTCAGGATGCCGACGGACAGGTGGTGGACACCCGCCCTGTCCCGGAACTCACTCGGGAGCAATTAGACGCGGCCTTCGCCAAGTTTCACGGGGATTTCTACCAGATGCCGCCGATGGTCTCGGCCATCAAAAAGGACGGGGTGCCCCTCTACAAACTCGCGCGTCAAGGCAAAACGGTTGAGCGCGAGCCCCGCTTTGTGCACGTTTTTGCACACGAAATCACGGGGGTGCGTCTCCCGGAAATCGACTTCCGCGTCGTGTGCAGCAAGGGCTTCTACGTGCGCACGTATGCCTTCGACATTGGAGAGGAACTCGGGTGCGGTGCGCACTTGGGCGCGCTGCGTCGAACCAAGTCCGGCCGGTTTGACGTCACCAACGCCATCACCGTGGACGAGGTCCGCAATGGCGATCCTGCGGAGGTGCTTCGCAGAACCATGGATTTGCCAACCGTTTCGCGCCTCCGCGGGGCCTAGGGGTTCCCCTTCCCCGACGCGGCGCGCCTCCTAGACAAACTTGCTGTCCCAGCCCGGCGGTTTCTCGAGAACTCAGATGAAATTGTTGCGCTCGATTGCTGAACTGGCCGGGGTGCCGGCGCCCGTGGTTTTGGCGATCGGGGTGTTTGACGGCCTGCATCTGGGGCACCGTTCCGTCCTGTCACGGGCACTCCGTGAAGCGGAGCGCCTTGGAGGAACGGCGGTGCCTTTGAGCTTCGACCCGCATCCGGCACGGGTCCTCCGGCCGGAGCAGCCCCCCCTGCTTCTGACGGCCACCGAGCACAAGCTGCGGCTCTTGGCTGCCATGGGTTTTGAGAGCGCCCTGCTTCTCGCCTTTGACGCCGCCTTGCGCGCCACCTCCGCGGAGGCGTTTGTCAGGAGCCTTGCCGCAGCGGCCCGTCCCCTCGCCGCGGTCTGCGTAGGCCACCAATGGTCTTTTGGGCGGGGACGGGAGGGAAACCTGGAACTACTCGCGCAGTTGGGGGCGGAGCTGCACTTTGAGGAAATCGGAGTGCCGGAGGTGGAATGGGAGGGGGAGCCGGTCAGCAGCACTCGGATCCGCAACGCACTGGCCACCGGAAACCTTCACCTTGCAAGCCTGTTGCTGGGGCGCGGCTACACAGTTCTGGGCGAGGTCTGCCACGGCCGGGCCCTCGGGCGGACAATAGGATTTCCCACTGCGAACCTGGCGCTCTTTAACGAACAACTGCCCCCCAATGGGGTGTATGCCGTCCGCGCGACCCTCCTCGCCGGGGACGGCCGGGAGCTGCCGTACCGCGGGGTCGCGAACCTGGGATTGCGGCCCACCGTGGACGGGGGCGGAGAAGCCCCCTCGCTGGAGGTGCACCTCTTTGATTTTGACGGAGACCTCTACGGGAAGCGCTTGGAGGTCGAGTTTGTGTCCTTCCTGCGGGAAGAAAAACGCTTCGACTCGCTCACCCTTTTGCAGGAACAAATCGCACGCGACGCAAACCTCGCCCGCAGCCTCCTGCCGCGATGAAAGTTTGCCTCCGGCACGCCTCTCGGAGAACACTTCCCCCCACTATGCACCAGCCCATCGGATTCGCCATTGTGGGAGCCGGCATGATCGCCGAGTTCCACGCCACCGCCATTTCCCAAGTCCCCGAAGCCCGGTTGGTCGCGGTATATTCACGCAGGCCTGAGCAGAGCGCTGAGTTTGCCAAAAAGTGGGGTATCAAAGCGGTGGGCAGTATCGAAGAGCTCTCGCAAGACCCGCTGGTCCAAGCGGTGTGCATCACGACCCCAAGCGGCGCGCATGCCGAATCGGCGGTCCCCCTTCTGAAGGCGGGGAAAGCGGTCCTGTGCGAGAAACCGATGGACGTCACGCTCGAAGCCGTAGACAGCATTCTTGCGGCGGCCCGCGAAGGAGGTGGCGTGCTCGCCGGCGTCTTCCAGAACCGCCTTGGACGCGCCGCACAGCTCCTCAAGGAAGCGGTCAACGCAGGCCGGTTCGGCCAACTCAGCCTGAGCAGCGCCTACATCAAGTGGTGGCGCTCGGACGCCTACTACACCTCTTCCAACTGGAAGGGCACCTGGGCGCTGGACGGCGGCGGCGCCATGATGAACCAGGGCATTCATGCCGTCGATCTTCTCCAATGGCTGGTCGGCCTGCCCAAACGTGTCGCCGCATTTTCTGCAACGCGCGCCCACCCGATGATCGAAACAGAGGACACCCTTTCAGCCACTCTCCAGTTTCCCGACGGCTCCCTGGGGGTGATCGAGGCGGCGACCTCGAGTTTTCCAGGCTCGGATCTGCGAATTGAGATCACCGGCAACAAGGGTTCCGCTGCGCTGGTCAACGACAAGATCGTCCGGTGGGACTTTGCCGAATCCTTGCCAGGAGACGAGGAAGTGCTGCGCAACGAGCATTCCGGCCAGATTGGCGGAGGCACCGCCGACCCCAAGGCGATCAGCGTGGAAGGACACCGCAGGTTGGTGGAAGACCTCGCCCGCGCGCTTCAGGAAAAGCGTGCGCCCATGATTCCCGGGGAAGAGGCGCGCCGCGCTGTGTCTCTCGTGCTCGCCTGCTATCAGAGTGCCCGGACCGGCAAGATTGTCGACGTTCTCTAACGCGCCGCCGACTACGCGAGCCAAACGCTCCAATGGCCTCTCCCGCTTCAATGCAGCCCCCCGCGTCCGGCGGTAAGGGGAGCGCATTGGCGCGCGCGGCATTTGGCCAGACGGTTTTTCTGGTGGCGGGAGCTTGTCTGGTTTCCTACGTGCTCATCAGCTTTGACCTCAAATGGAGCCCGCCAAGGTCCCTCCGGGAGGTGACAATCAAAGAGGCCCACTCGCGCCAAACTGATTTCGTGTGGGTGGACGTCCGCAACCCCGAGCGTTTTGAAAGCGCCCATATCCCGGGCGCCGTTCATTTCAGGGAAGCAGAGGCCGAGGCGAGCGTGGAAGCTGTGCGGCGGGTTTGGAAGGCAGGCAAAAAGTTGGGTGTGTACGGCGAGGGCATCGGGAGCGACAGGGCCGAGCGGGTGGCCCAGTCGCTCAAGACCGCGCTAGGCACGCGGGAGGTGTATCTTCTGGAGGGTGGCTGGGCGGCCTGGCCCAGACCCTGAGTCCTCTCCCGGTTCCCTGAAGTTGCGCCCCCCTTTTTGCCATGCTGAAGCTGTTGCACCGCCCCAGTTTGTTTATGCTGCCTCTGCTGCGTTTCGGGCTGGCCGCGCTCTTTGTCTGGACGGGTTTGCTCAAGCTCCAGGCGCCGGATGCCGCACACATAGCGATCTTTCAGTATCGGCTGGTTTCGTGGGAGGCGGCAGGTGTGCTTTCAACCCTGATTCCGATGCTGGAGCTTTGGGCGGCGCTTGGCCTCCTCCTCCCCCGGTTGCGCCTAGGAGGGATCAGTTTGTGCATGGGACTTCTGTTTGTGTTCTGCGGCGCGCTCGCAAGCGCCTTGGTCCGTAATTTGGACATCAGCTGCGGTTGCTTCGGCACGACAGACGCGCATGTTCCTGCCATTCGCAGACTCTTTGAGGATGCTCTGTTGTTAGGGCTTTGTTATATCCTTTGGAGAGAGGCGGCCCTTAAGCTCCGCTCAGATTCACAATCCTCTGCTGTTCCTTCACCCCAACCCCGCTAACCTCCCCGACTTTATGATCAGCCGCCGCGATGCTTTCAAAACCTTGGCGCTCACCACGGGCGCCTTCGCCCTTGGTGCAAGTCAGCCCCCCAGCGCTTCCGCGCAGACTCCGGGCGAGGTCCACAAGCTCCCTCCTCTGGGCTACGATTACGACGCGCTGGAGCCCTTCATCGACGCCGAAACGATGAAGCTCCACCACGACAAGCACCACGCCGCCTACGTCGCAAAACTCAATTTGGCGCTCGAAAAGGAGCCCTCACTGGCCCCCCGTCCGCTCGAGGATCTGTTGCGTAATCTGGCCTCTCTGCCGGAAAGCGTGCGTCCAGACATCCGCAACCATGGTGGCGGCCACTACAACCATACCCTTTTCTGGCAGACCCTCCGCAAAAAGGAAAATAGCGCCCCCACGGGTGCGCTGGCCAAGGCAATCGAATCCAGCTTTGGCGGTGTCCCTGCCTTTTTGGAACAGATCCAGGCCGCGGGCCTCAAACAGTTTGGCAGTGGCTGGGCGTGGCTGGTCCTGCGCGAGGGAAAACTCGCGATCGAGGCGACCCCTAACCAGGACTGCCCCCTTACCACGGGAGGCTATCCCCTGGTTGGAGTCGATGTTTGGGAGCACGCCTACTACCTCAAGTACCAGAACCGCCGCGCCGATTATCTGAAGGCGCTGGTGCAGATCCTCAACTGGGACTTCATCGGCGAGCGCTACATGCAGGCCAAGGGCTAGGTCCACGCCCCCCGCGCCTCCCCTGCCCCGGTCGGTATTCCGATGCCTGCCATCCTCCAGAAAACAGCCCCCAGCCGCGCCCGCGTCTGGCTGCAGTTGCTCCGGGCTCCGAACCTTTTCACGGTCCCCGGGGATCCGGTGGCGGGGTATCTGGTCTCCAACGACGGCTTCACCGACGGGTCAATTTTTCTGGTTGCGGCGGCAAGCCTCTGTTTCTACGGAGCGGGCCTGCTGCTCAACGATCTCGTCGATCTCTCCGAAGACCGGCTCGAACGCCCGTCCAGGCCCCTGCCGGCAGGCCAGGCCAAACCGTCAACGGTGCGTCTGGTCCTCTGGCTGCTCAACGCCCTTGGACTGGCGCTGCTCTACTTCAGCGGAAGCCTGGGCGCACTCGCTTGCGGCGCCGCGACGGTGGCGGCCGTCTGCCTGTACAACTGCGTGACCAAACACCGGCCGGTTTGGGGCGCCTTGACGATGGGCGCCTGCCGCGGCCTGAGCATGCTCACGGGGGCGCTGGCCGGGCCTAGTCCTCATGCCGTTCCAATTGCCGCGCTGATCGCCCTGAGCGTCACCCTTTATATTGCGGCGGTGACCCACCTCGCCCGGTTCGAAACGCGCACGACACTGCCGGGCTCCGCCCGCATCTTTCCCGTGCTTGCGCTGGTTCCGGGCGTGTTCATTGGCTTCCAAAACGCCCTTTATTCCCCAGACAAAATGCCGGCAGCCCTGCTTTTTGCGCTCACTTTGGGCGCGGGCGCCCTGCTGTGCCGGCGCCTTCTTTCCAAGCCGTTTCCACTGCCGCCCCTCATTGGAGCGCACATCCGACTTCTGCTTCCTTTGCAGGCGGCCACCTGCTGGTTTGGCGCGTCCCAAAGCATCGGCCCCGCCTGCGCGGTGGGGCTGCTCTGCCTCTGGCCGGTGAGCCGGCTTGTTTCAAAGCGGTTTTACGCAAGCTAGCTCCTCAATGCTCGTCCCGGCGGGCCTTTTGCGACTCGTCCGGTGTCATCCGCAACGCCGCTCCCAAGCGGGATCGCGTTTTCCGGGAAAAGGATTCCCCCCTCCAAAATCCCGCGCGCTGGCCGCCGCCGCAGGATCCCGCTTCTCAGTGCGCTCCAACTCTGTTTGAATTCCCCCCTTTCCTCGATGACCCCACGCACCGCCCTAATCGAACGCGCCACCTCTGAAACCCGCATCCGACTCCACCTTAATGTGGATGGAACCGGCCAAAGCTCCGTGCGCACCAAGGTCCCCTTCTTCGACCACATGCTGACGCTTTTTGCGCGCCACAGCCTTGTGGATCTGGATTTGGACACCGACGGCGACATCGAAATTGATTTCCACCATACGGTGGAAGACACAGGCATCGCCTTGGGCCAGTCCTTCACCAAGGCCCTCGGCAACAAGCACGGCATCGCCCGCTACGGCTCCGCCTATGTGCCCATGGACGAAAGCCTCGCCCGCGCCGTGGTCGACTTCAGCGGTCGCCCGTTCCTCAATTACAAGGCTCCGGAAGGAATTGCCTCCATGGGGGCGTTTTCCTTCACCCTGGTCGAAGAGTTCCTGCGCGCCTTCAGCAACCACGCTGCTTGCAACCTGCACCTCCACCTCCTCTACGGCAGGGACGGTCATCACCTTGCGGAAGCGGCCTTCAAGAGTCTCGCCAAGGCGGTCGACTTTGCCTGTCGCATTGACCCCCGCGTTCAGGGGGTTCCCAGCACCAAGGGCCTCCTCTAGTCCGGCACGTTTTCATGATCGCTCTCATTGACTACGGTTCAGGGAATTTGCGCAGTGTCGACAACGCCCTCCGCTCCAAGGGCGCGCAGGTCGAAATTCTGGCGGACCCCGCACATCTGGAGCGGGCCGACGCCGTGGTGCTGCCAGGGGTTGGCGCCTTTGGAGACTGCGTCCAGCAAATCCGCCAGCGCGGCTTTTGGGAACCGCTCCAGCGCTGGATAGGCGAGGACAGGCCTTTCCTTGGAATTTGCGTGGGCTACCAGGTGTTGTTTGAAGGCAGCGAGGAAGCGCCGGATGTTGCAGGGATGGGTTTTTTCAAGGGACAGGTGCGCAAGTTTGACGCTCCCGGCCTGAAAGTACCCCAGATCGGCTGGAACTCGCTCGAGTTGACCGTGCCCGGACACCCCCTTTGGCGCGGGCTCCCCGAAAAACCGCACGTGTTTTTTGTACACTCCTTTTACCCAAAGCCCGCAGCGTCCAACGAAGTAATCGCCAGTTGCGAGTATGGCACCAGTTTTGCGGCCGCCGCAGCGCGGGGCCGCGTCGCCGGCGTCCAGTTTCACCCGGAGAAAAGCCAGGCCGTTGGGCTGGGCATTTTGCGCAACTTTCTACACTCTCAGACCCCGGCATAGCGTCTCAAGCCCCTCTCGATTCTCAGCACAAACCACCCTTTACCTGTATGCTTCTTTTTCCAGCCATCGACCTGATGGGCGGCCAAGTGGTCCGCCTGCGCCAAGGCAAGCCAGACCAGAAAACCGTTTATCCCGCTCCTCCGCTGGCGCACGCACGGCGCTGGCAGGACGAGGGAGCCGACTGGATTCACATTGTGGATCTGGACGCCGCATTTTCAGGGGTCCACGCAAACTTGGAGATCGTCCGGGGCATCACCAAGCTGCTCACCCCGGTGCAACTTGGCGGCGGCATGCGCTCGCCCGAGGCGGTGCGCAACGCTCTGGAAGCGGGAGTCTCGCGGGTGGTCATCGGCACGCGGGCGGTCGAATCGCTCAGCTTTGTCTCGGACATGGTCGCGGAATTCGGCGCGGACAAGGTGGCCGTGGGGATCGACGCCAAGGACGGAATGGTCTCGGTGAAGGGCTGGACGGAGGCCTCCAGCATCGAGGCGCTCGAACTGGCCAAACAGGTCGAACAGGCCGGCGTCAAAACGATCATCTACACGGACATCGCCACCGACGGGATGATGGCCGGGCCGAACTACAAGGGGTTGGAACGGATGCTTGGCGCGGTACGCTGCCAGGTCATTGCCAGCGGCGGGGTCTCCAGCCTCGCGGATTTGCAGCGTCTCGCCCAATATCCCCGGATCCACGGCGCGATCATCGGCAAGGCGCTTTACGACAACGCGATTCGCCTCCATGACGCAGTCTCCAACCGCAACCGTCTGATCTAACCTGTATGAAAGCCCTCTATCTTGACTGTTTTTCGGGTATTAGCGGGGACATGACCGTGGGCGCCCTGTGCGACCTGGGAGTAAAACCCTCCACCTTGGAGTGGGAGCTTTCCAAGCTGGATTTGGGGCATTTTCACATGCACTTCGAGCGGGAATCCCGCGGCGAAATCGAAGGCGTTAAGTTTAGCATCCACGAAGGGGCCACCCACGTGGAGCCGTGCACACACGACCACGCACACGCACACGACCACGCACACGACCACGCGCACGACCACGCGCACGATCACTCGCACGATCACTCGCACGATCACTCGCACGATCACTCGCACGATCACTCGCACGATCACTCGCACGATCACGCACACGATCACTCGCACGATCACTCGCACGATCACTCGCACGATCACGCACACGCCCACAGCCACGGGCACTCCCATCAGCCCGAGCGCTCCCATGCGCACATCAAAGCGCTTCTCGAGGCCAGTTCGCTTTCGCCCTTTGTCAAAAAGCACGCCCTCTCGATTTTTTCCCGGATCGCAGTCGCCGAAGCCAAAATCCACGGCACCACCCCCGAAGAGGTCCATTTCCACGAGGTCGGAGCGCTCGATTCAATCGCGGACATTGTCTGCGTGTGCGTCGGAATCGAGACCCTTGGGATTGAGATTGTCTACGTGTCTGAACTGGAGGAAGGCCGGGGCTGGCTCCAATGCGAACACGGCCGCTTCCCGATCCCTGCGCCTGCGACTCTTGAGATCCTTGGCGGCATCCCGCTCAGGCAGGGCGACGAAACCCACGAACTCATCACGCCCACGGGCGCGGCGATCGTGGCGGAGTTTGGGCAACAGTTTGGCGCCATGCCGACGATGCGCACCCTCAAGGTTGGTTACGGCGTAGGCACCCGCCATCTGGCCTCCCGCCCGAACGTGCTGAGGGCGGTCCTCGGCGACATCGAATAACCGCGCTGGCAACCTCCCCCTCCAGATGCTGCCCAAGGGATACGAGTCGGATCAGGTTCTCCAGTTGGAAACCAATCTGGACGATATCAGCCCCGAGGTCGTCGGCCATGTGACCGAGCTTCTGTTCGCGGCGGGCGCGTTGGACGTTTGGATCACCCCGATCCAGATGAAAAAGCAGCGCCCTGGGATGCTGCTCGCTCTCCTGTGCGAAAAAGGTCTTTTGGAGTGTCTGACCGAACTGCTGTTTGCTGAAACGACAGCCTTCGGCCTGCGCATTTCCGAGGTTACCCGCCTCAAACTCCGGCGCGACTTTGTTTCCGTGGACACGTCCTTTGGGCCGATCACGGTGAAGCGGGGGTTCCGGGGAGATACGCTCCTCCAGGTCGCTCCTGAGTATGAGTCCTGCAAGGCGGCCGCCACGCGGTCTTCGCGGCCGCTCCACGAAGTCTTCACCGCAGCCCGGGACGCTGCGCGGGAGTAAAGGGCGGGTTAGCGCGTCCAAGCGCTGAATTCAGGGCGGCGCCAAGCGCGGGGGCGCCTTTTCCTCCAACCCGCTCGGATCCTCGCAAGAAAACATCTTTTGGAAAAGGGGCGGAACAATCCGCCGCCCCCGGGGTTCCACAAATGTCCCCATCCTTTCATGCGCACCTTTCTCCTGCCCCTTCTCTCCGTTGCACTCGCGGCGCACGCCCAAACCTCGTTTGCACAAACAGCTCCCGCGGCCGCAGCCCAGGAAGCGGCTGCCATCCTGAAGACCGCGGGCGTCCAAGGCGGGATCGTCGTGCAAATCGGCGTGGGTGACGGCGCCCTCACCGCTGCACTCCAGGCCAGCGATTCGTTTCAGGTCCAGGGACTCGACCCGGATTTCCAGACGGTCGCAAAGGCGCGCGAAACCATCCGCGCCGCCGGCAAGTACGGCCCCGTGGCGGTCAGCCGACTGGGCGGCCCGCTGCTTCCCTACATCGACAACTTGGTGAACCTGGTGGTTGCAGAGGATCTGGGCGCGGTCTCCCGGAGCGAGGCCCTTCGCGTCCTAGTGCCCAACGGGGTGCTGCTGCTCAAGAAAAACGGCTCCTGGGAGCGCACGGTCAAACCCAAGCCCGGCTCTCTGGACGACTGGACGCACTACTACTACAACGCCAAAGGCAACGCCGTCTCCAAGGACACGGAGGTTGGCCCGCCAGAACGTTTGCAGTGGGTAGGCAATCCGCGCTGGTCCCGTCACCACGACCGCATGTCGAGCGTCTCCGCGCAAGTTTCCTCGAACGGGCGCCTCTATTACATCATGGACGAGGGCTCGCGCATCTCGATCCTGCTTCCCTCCAAATGGGTGCTCATCGCCCGGGACGGGTTCAACGGCACCGTACTTTGGAAAAAGCCTATCCAGCACTGGAGCGACCACCTGTGGCCCCTCAAAACCGGCCCCACCCAGCTGACCCGGAGGCTCGTGGGCGACGGCGACCGCATCTTTGTCGCCAGCGAACTCGAGGGCGCCGTCTCCTGCATCGACGGTCCCACCGGCAAGCTCCTCCGCGAATATCCCGAAACCAAGGGAGTCGAAGAAATCCTTCATGTCGACGGGGTGCTCTATCTTCTGGTCAACCCGGGCAAGTGGGCGCTGACCGATTACGCCCCCAAACAGCAAAACGATCAGGGCCGCGTGGCCAATGAATACGAGTGGGACCGCCAACCCCGCCAACTCATGGCGGTGGAGGCCGACAGCGGCAAGGTGCTCTGGAAACAGGAGGCCATCTGCGCCCCCATCACGCTGGGCACCGATGGAAAATCGGTGGTCTTTTACGATGGAAGCCAGGTGCAGTGCCTCGACGCGGCAACGGGCCGGAAGCAGTGGGCAAGCGACAACCAGAAGGCCCGAAAGCTCATCGAGTACAACTTCGGACCCCGGGTCCTCATCCACCAAAACGTTGTGCTTTATGCCGGGGGCGACGGTGTCGAACGGGCGCTGGATCTGGCCACCGGCAAACAACTCTGGGAGGGTTCGCACGAAAAATCCGGATACCG
>CAMCIN010000053.1 GCA_945874745.1 Akkermansia muciniphila
TCCTCCAAGGCGGCCACCATCGCCAGTTCGCCCACGTTCTTGATCGCCGCGAGGCCGTACCGGATCCCAGGCTTTTCCCCGAGCATCTCCGGCTCGAAGGAAAGCCCGCTGCGGTTCACATCGGGCGGGAGGATCTGCAGCCCCATCCGCTGGCATTCGGCCACGAAAACAGTGAGCTTGTCGGTCTTGCCCACCTCGTTGCCCATCACCCCAGCCATGAACTCCACCGGATAGTTGGCCTTGAGAAAGGCCGTCTGGTAACTCACCCACGCATAGGCCGCCGAATGGGAACGGTTGAACCCGTACCCGGCAAATTTTTCGAGCAAGTCGAAGATGTCGTCCGCCTGCTTTTCCGGAATGTTGTTGAGCTTAAAGCTGCCCTCCCGGAACTTTTTGCGCTCCTCAGCCATCTTGTCCTTGTCCTTCTTTCCCATGGCGCGCCGGAGCAAATCCGCGCCGCCCAGCGTGTAACCGGCCAGCACCTGGGCCGCCTGCATGACCTGCTCCTGGTAGACAAAAATGCCGTAAGTGTCGGCCGTGACCTTTTCTAGCAGCGGATGGGCGTACTTGATCTTGGCCTCGCCCTTCTTGCGCTTGATGTAGTCGTCAATGAGGTCCATCGGGCCGGGCCGGTAGAGGGCCAGGATCGCGTTGATGTCCTCGATGTCTTTGACGTCGAACTTGCGGCAGGTCTTGATCATGCCGCCAGATTCCAGCTGGAAGACCGCGACGGTTTCCCCCCGGTTGACCAGGTCGAAGGTCGGCTGGTCGGTGAGCGGGATCCGGTCGATGTCAAACGCCGGCTCCCTGCGCCGGATCAACTGCACGGCGTCGTGGATGACGGTGAGCGTTTTGAGCCCGAGAAAGTCCATTTTGAGCATCCCCAGATCCCCCAGCGGGGACATTGGATACTGACTGACGATGGAGCCGTCGTTGGCGCGCGTGAGCGGGATGTACTCGGAAAGGTCGCGGTCGCTGATGACCACACCCGCCGCATGCACCCCCACCCCGCGGGTGAGCCCCTCCAGCGTACAGGCAAACTCCCACAACTGGCGAGTCGCCGGCTCGTTGTCCACGGCGGCCTTCAGCTCGGGGTTTTTGTCGATGGCGCCGTCGGTGTGCTCGATTTCGCCGGTGGCCTTGTTCTTTTTATCCTCCCCGGCAAGCGTGATCCCCAGCTCGTTGGGGATCATCTTCGCAATGCGGTCGGCGTCGCCGTACCCCCAGCCCAAGACGCGGCCCACGTCGCGCACGACCGATTTGGCGCCCATCGTGCCGAAGGTGGCAATCTGCGCGACGGCGCGCTCCCCGTACTTGATGCGCACGTACTCGATGACCTCGCCCCGGCGGCTCTGGCAGAAGTCCACGTCGATGTCTGGGGGGCTCACGCGTTCGGGGTTCAAAAACCGCTCAAAGAGCAGCTTGAACTTGATGGGGTCGATATCGGTGATCCCCATCAGGTAGGCCACCATCGAACCTGCGGCCGAACCGCGCCCCGGCCCCACCGGAATGCCCTTGCTCTTGGCCCAGTTGATGAAGTCCCAGACGATCAGGAAGTAGTTTACAAAGCCCTGCTTCTCCAAGAGCCCCAGCTCCCGCTCAAGACGCTCTTGGATTTCCGCGGAGTCCGCGGCCGCGCCGTAGCGTCCGCCCAGCCCCTTCTGGCAAATGTCGCGCAGGTACTCGTTTTGATCCATCCCCGGCGGCGGCTCGTAGGCGGGGTACTTGGGCTTGCCGAACTCGATTTTGAGGTTGCACCGGTCCGCAATGACCATGGTGTTGCTGACCGCCTCCGGGTATTCGCGGAAAAGCGCGGACATCTCCTGGGGGCTCTTGAAGTAGAGCTCCGGCACGTAACGCATCCGCTTTTCGTCGGCCACGTTGCACGCGGTCCCGATGCAGATCATGACGTCATGCGCCTCGTGCTGGGAGCGCTCCAGAAAGTGGACGTCGTTGGCGCCCACCATTCCGAGGCCCAGATCCCGGGCAATGCGCGGCAGCACCTTGTTGACCTTGATCTGCTGCTCGATGCCGTGGTCGTGCAGTTCGATAAAAAAGTTTTCCCGCCCCAGCATGTCGCGGTATTGGGCGGCGAGTTCCCACGCCTTTGGCTCGTCGTCTGCGAGGATCGCCTGGTTGATGTCACCCTTGAGGCACCCGCTCAGGGCGATCAAACCGGCACCGTGCTGGGAGAGGAGCTCCTTGTCGATGCGCGGCTTGTAATACATGCCGTCCAGGTGGGCGATGGAGACGAGCTTGATGAGGTTTTTGTAACCGGTCTCGTCCTGGGAAAGCAGCGTCAGGTGGGTGGCTGCGTCCCGGCCGCTGGTGGCGTTGCGTTCCTTGTGGGAGCCCGGCGCCATGTAGGCCTCCACGCCGATGATCGGCTTGACGCCCGCCTTCATCGCCTCCTGGTAAAACTCGATGGCGCCAAAAAGGTTCCCGTGGTCGGTGAGGGCCACGGCCGGCATCCCGCATTCCTTGACCTTTTTCATGAGCTCCGGAATGCGCACGGCGCCGTCCAGAAGGGAGTATTCAGAGTGGAGATGAAGGTGAACGAAGGGATCTGACATGGGGTGGGCCGGTACGCTACACCCCGAAGACGCGCTGCGCAAAGACTCCACTTTTGGGATGTATCCGGCACCGGCGGGAGCGTGGCAGGCGGTTTGGAGCCACACAGGGAGGGGCACTTGTGGGCCACTTTTTTCTAAGAAACGGATGGGCGCGGAGCTCTTTTGGTATGTAGACTCACTTTTATATGACAACAAACAGCCGCAAGCAGCCGCCGCTGGTCTCCGCGCGACAAGCCCCCTCCCGGTACAGCGTCCCAAACCTGGACCGTGCCCTGAGCATCCTCGAGACCCTGAGTGCTGCACCGGCTGGACTGACCCTCAGCGAGCTCGCCGCCGCGTTGGAGATCCCCACCAACAGTGTGTTCCGGATCAGCCGTACCCTGGAGGAGCGGGGCTATCTGGAGCGGACGGAGGCGACCAAGAAATTCCAGCTCACCCAGAAGCTGCTCCGGCTCAGTTGCGCCCCCGCCGCGGGCGAACGGAGCCTGACGGAATCCGCGCTCGAAACGATGCGCGCCCTCCGGGACCAGACGCTGGAGACCGTCCTGTTGGGGACGATTTCGGGGACCGAGGGGATCGTGCTCGAGCAGGTGCCGGGGCGGCACCCCTTCCGGTTTTGCGTGGACGTGGGCGTCCGCTTTGAGCTGCACACGGCCGCGCCCGGCAAGGCGATGCTCGCGGCGATGCCCGCAGCGGAGGCGGGAGCGTTGATGGATCAGATGCCGTTCACGCGGTTCAACTCGCGCACCATCACGGAGCGGCCGGCGTTTGAAGCCGAGTTGGAGCGCACCCGGGAGCGGGGGTTTGGAGTGGACGAGGGCGAGGAGCGCGAAGGCGCGCACTGCATCGGCGGCGTTATTCTGGATCGGCAAGGCGCGCCCGCAGGTGCAATCTGGCTTACGGGGCCGTCCTCCAGAATCCCGGCCTCACGTTTTGCCGCGGTGGGCCTCCTGCTGCGCGACGCCGCCCGCGTGATTTCCAGCAAGCTCGGCTACTTTCCAAACTGACCCCCGCCTTACCCCCGCCTATGAAAACCCAGGCTAGACTCCATCTCTTCGGTTTGTGCTCCGGGCTGCTTCTGCTTTGCAGCGGCACCGTTTTCGCAGCAGAGGGCACTCCGGAGGCGAACCAGTTTTTCAAGGAGCAGGTGCACCCGCTTTTGAAGGCGCACTGCATCAAGTGCCACGGCGGGGAAAAGACCAAGGGCGGCTTTGTGCTCACCTCTCGCGAGAGCCTCCTCAAGGGCGGCGAAAGCGGTGCGGCCATCGACCAAGCCGCGCCCACCAAAAGCCGGATGCTGGAAATGCTCAGCTACCGGGACTCCGAGCACGAGATGCCGCCCGCCGGAAAGAGGCCGCAGGCGGAAATTGATATCATCCAGAAATGGCTCGAGATGGGCGCACCCTACGACCCGGCCCTGGAGAGCGCCCCCGCCAAGACGGCCCACGTAGAGGTCCCACAGGCCCCGGAGGACCGGGCCAACTGGTGGGCTTACAAGCCGGTGCGTGCGGACGCTCCGCCGCAGGTGGCCGACCCCGTGTGGAGCAAAAACCCGGTGGACGCGTTTCTCGCAAAGCAGCACGCCCAGAAGAACCTTCGCCCGAACCCGCCCGCCTCAAAGGAGCAGCTGGTCCGGCGCGCCTACTACGACTTGACCGGACTGCCCCCCTCGCCCGAGGAGGTCGCACGCTTTGTGGCGGACGCCTCGCCGGACGCCTGGCCGCGGCTTGTGGACACGCTCCTCGCCAAGCCACAGTACGGGGAAAAGTGGGCCCGCCACTGGATGGACGTGATTCGGTACGCCGAGTCGGAGGGTTTTGAGCGCGACAACGAGAAGCCCCACATCTGGCGGTACCGCGACTACCTGATCGAGGCGTTCAACTCGGACCTGCCCTACAACCGGTTTATCATCGAGCAGCTTGCCGGGGACGAGTTGGAGCAGCCCACGCAACAGTCGCTCACCGCGACCGGCTTTCTCCGCCTGATGCAGTGGGACGACGAACCCTCCGACCGGCTCCAGGCAAAGTACGACCTGCTGGCCGACAACGTGCAGATGACCAGCGAGGCGTTCCTCGGGATGACGATGGGCTGCGCCCGCTGCCACGACCACAAAAAGGATCCGATCTCGCAGAAGGATTACTACAGCTTCATGGCGTTCTTCCACGGCTTGAAAGACTACGGCGCCACGCGCAACAACCCGCGCCTGTGGGCGCCCGAAGCCGACCGCGCCCGGCTCAATCTCGAGCAGAACAGACGGCTGGCAGGCTTGGATGCGGACTACCAAAAAAACCGGGATATCCTGCTGGAATGGCACGCCAAGGCCGGCCCCGCGCAGCCAAAGCGTGAAGACGCCCCCCCGCTCGTTGCACCCCGGGGCGGAGAGGAAAACGCCTGGCAGCACACCACCAAGGTGCCCGCGGCCAACTGGCGCGCGGAGAGCTTCGCCCCTACGGGCTGGAGCACGGCCGACACCACAGCCGCCGGCGCAGGCGCCACGGTGTGGATGCGCGCCAAGTTCGGACTGGCGGAGATCCCGGCGGATTTCTATCTGGATCTGGAATACCAGACCGACACGGAGGTCTTCCTCAACGGCTCCCCCATCCTGCAGGGGCACAACCTCCCCAAGGGACGCCGCTCCATTGAGTTGGCTCCGAACTTCAAGCGCCTGCTCCACACCGGGGCAAACATTCTGACAGTCCGCACCGTTGCCACAGACGCCGGTGCGCTGCCCACCGTCAGCCTGCACGCGGGGCTTTCGCCCGTGACACGGGCCGAGAGGCTGCTGCGCGGACCCAAGAAATCCGAGCAGGGCGAACTCAACCGCCTCGCGGGTGGCGACCTTTTGGAAAAGCTCAAAAATGCCAACCCCTCCTGGCTGGCGGAGGCAGCCCGGTCGGTCGGGATTCCGATCAGTGCGGCGGCGGACGACGGCGCCACGCCCGCGCCCCTTGCCATCCACCGCCGCGGCAACCCCCAGAGTTTGGGTGAGCCTGTGGAGCCCGCGTACCCGGTCATCCTCACCAAGGGCGGGGCAACGCAACCGACGAGCACACAGGTGGCAGGCAAGGCGTCTTCCGGGCGGCGCCTGACGCTGGCCAACTGGCTGACGCAACCGGACAACCCGCTGGTGAGCCGCGTCGCGGTCAACCGGATCTGGCAGCACCATTTCGGCCGGGCGCTGGTGCCCACGCCAAACGACTTTGGGCGTCTGGGCGAGCTGCCGACGCATCCCGAACTGCTGGACTATCTGGCGCGCACCTTCATTGAAAAAGGGTGGAGCTTCAAATCCATGCACCGGCTGCTGCTGACCTCGCAGGCGTACCAGATGAGTTCGACTGGAACACAGGACTCCCTGGAAAAGGACCCGGAGAACCTCCTGTTCTGGCGCTATCCCATGCGCAGACTCACGGCGGAGGAACTGCGGGACTCGATCCTTTCGGTGTCGGGCGTGTTGCTGCCGCAGATGTTTGGTCCTCCGGTGCATCCCCCGCTGCCCCGGGCCGTTTTGGAAACCCAGTCTGTCCCGGGCCGCAACTGGCCGGTGGAAAACGAACGAGACACGACGCGCAGGAGCATCTACGTCCACGTCAAACGCACCCTTTCGGTGCCCCTGCTGGCCGACCACGACCAGGCGCCCACCGACACGCCGTGCGCGGTGCGGTTTGTGAGCACGGTTTCGACGCAGGCCCTGGGGTTGCTCAATTCGGAGTTCATGGAGACCCAGTCCAGGCTGTTCGCGGAGCGCCTGCGCAAAGAGGCGGGCGACGACCCCAAGACGCAGATTCGCCACGGCCTGCAACTGGTACTGCAACGTCCCCCCCGGGAGGCGGAGGTCGCCCTTTGCCTGAAGACCTGCGAAAAGCTCAAGAGCGAGCTAAACCTCCCGGACCAGACCGCCCTCCAGCGTTTCGCCCTGATCGCCCTCAACCTGAACGAGTTCATCTATCTGGACTAACCCAAAGCCCCTCGTATGAGCACTCCACTACAACCCAACTTCTGCGGCAACGTCCGGCGCCGGGAATTCCTCACCACCGTCGGCGGCGGGTTCACGCACATGGCGCTTTGCGGGCTGCTGGCCAAGGACGGCTTCTTCGGCACGCAAGCGCAGGCGGCGGCCTCCCCCGCCCCGGCGGCTATGAAGCTGCCGGGCAAGGCCAAGAGCGTGATCTTTCTGTTCATGTACGGCGGCCCGAGCCACATCGACACCTTTGACTACAAGCCCGCGATGCTCGGGATGGATGGCAAGACCATCAAAATCCAAACCAAGGGCCGGGGCGGCTCCAAAAACGAGGGCCGGATCGTGGAGCCCAAGTGGCAGTTCAAACAGTACGGCCAATGCGGCAAATGGGTTTCCGACCTCTTTCCCAATGTCGCGCAATGCGTGGACGACCTCGCGTTCATCCACAGCATGACCGCCGAATCCCCAATCCACGGTTCGGCGATGATCAAGATGAACACCGGTTCGATCATCGGCGGCAGGCCGGCCCTGGGTTCCTGGATTAACTACGGCATGGGCAGCCTCAACCAAAACCTGCCGGGCTTCGTGGTGATGCTCGACAAAAAAGGCGGCCCCATCTCCGGCGCGAAAAACTGGTCCTCCGGTTTTATGCCGGCCACCCACCAGGGCACGGTATTCCGGGCCTCGGGCGCACCCATCCTGGATTTGAGCCCCCGTGAAGGGGTCAGCGCGGGCGAACAAAGACTGCTGCTCAACTCGCTCAACGAACTCAACCAATCCCACCTGAGCGGGCGCAGCGACAACACCAACCTCGCCGCCCGCATCGAAAGCTACGAGCTTGCCTACCGGATGCAGGCGGCCGCTCCGGACACCATCGACCTTTCCAAGGAGTCCGCAGAAACGCTCGCCCTCTACGGAATGGACCACCCGCGCACTGAGGACTTCGGCCGCAAATGCCTCCTCGCCCGCCGCTTGGTGGAAAGTGGGGTGCGCTTCGTCCAGATCTACTCCGGAGGCGCGCACACCGACGACAACTGGGACGCGCACGGGGACCTCGTCAAAAACCACGAGTTTCACGCGGGCAACACCGACAAGGCGGTGGCGGGCCTGCTCAAGGATCTCAAACAACGGGGCCTCCTCGACGAAACCTTGGTGGTGTGGGGAGGCGAGTTCGGCCGCCAGCCCACAGCGGAGTACGCCGCAGGCACGGGACGCGACCACAACTCGGCCGGCTTCACCATGTGGATGGCCGGGGGCGGGATCAAGGGCGGCGTTAGCTACGGTGAAACCGACGAACTGGGCAACCGCGCGGTCGCCAACCGGTGCGAGGTCAAGGACCTGCACGCCACGATCCTGCACCTTCTGGGCGTGGATCCGAACCACCTCTCCTTCTTCTACGGCGGGCTCGACCAGAAGCTCGTCGGTGTCGAAGGCGCGGACCCCATCCATGCCATCATGGCCTGAAGTCCGCGGGAAAAGGCAGTGATCCGCAGATGACCCAGATGGCTGCAGATGTCTTTTAAGGTTTTTGCCTCATCTGCTCAATCTGTGAAATCCGCGTATCAGTGCTCCCTTTGTTTTAGAAAACCAATCCTCCCAATGAACACCAAAGCTAGATTTTCCGCTTCCTTCAGCAACCTGCTACCCCTCGCCCTCTGCGCCCTCGGCTCGGCGGCTTTGCTGGGACCAGGCACAGCGCTCGCCGAACAGACAGGCGCACAGCACCGGTTGCTGGTCGCCAACACCGGCCGCATCGCCATCGTGGCACCGGACGGAACGCTTGAGCGGGATGTCAAAAGCGGCGGACTCCACGACGCCTCCCTGCTGCCCAACGGAAACCTGCTCTTCCAGTCCAGCTGGACCAAGGTCACCGAGCTGGACCCCCAGGGCAAAGTGGTCTGGGAATACGACTCCGCCAAATCGAACGGAAACGCCGGCGTGCCCCTCGAAGTGCACGCCTGCCAGCGGCTTGAAAGCGGACTGACCATGATCTCCGAGTCCGGGGTGGGCCGGCTCATCGAGGTGGATCGCGACGGCAAGCTGGTGCACGAAATCAAGCTGGTGCGGGACCGCCCGAGCAAGCACAGCGACACGCGGTTGGTTCGGGCCACCCCCGCAGGCACCTACCTCGTCGCGCACGAAAACGATGGAAAGGTGCGCGAATACAACAAGGAGGGCAAAGTCGTCTGGGAGTTTGAGGTGCCGCTCTTTGGAAGGAAGCCGGCCGGCGGGCATGGACCGGAGGCGTTTGGGAACCACCTCTTCAGCGTGGTGCGCATCGCCAACGGGAACACCCTCATTGGCACGGGAAACGGACACAGCGTTCTGGAGGTGAACCCAAAGGGCGAGATCGTGTGGAAGCTCGAACAGGACGACCTCCCCGGCATCAAGCTCGCGTGGGTCACCCGCGTGGAGCGCCTGCCCAACGGCAACACCCGGTTCGGCAACTGCCACGCCGGCCCGAACATGCCGCTGAGCATCGAGGTGGACCCCTCCAAAAAAGTCGTCTGGTCGTACTCGGACTTCGCCCGGTTCGGCAACTCCACCGTGGTGGTGGATGTCATTGACGGCGTTGGCGCCGCCAAAGGAAACTAGCGACCTGTGCACCGGCGGATCCCCGGGACAGCCGTCCTCTTTTTTCAACCCCAAAACCCCTCTTCTCAGCAATGTTTGACCCCGCCTCCTTCTCTTTGAAAAACCGCGTCGCCCTCGTCACCGGAAGCTCCACCGGCCTTGGGAAGGCGATGATCGCCGGCCTGGGCAAGGCCGGGGCGAAGGTCGCACTTAACTACCAGAACAACGTCGAACGCGCAGAGGCCTCCTTTGCCGAACTGGAGGCGGCCGGCATCGAGGGAATGCTAGTCCGCGGCGACGTGACCAACGAGGCCGAAGTGGCCCGCATGGTCGGGGAAATCGCCGCCAAACTCGGACCGGTGGACATCCTGGTTTTCAACGCGACCCCCGCCCAGCCGCAGATGCCGATCGAGGAATACAGCTGGGAGTTCTACCAGCAGATGCTCGACTTCTTCATCAAGAGCCCTTTCCTGCTCACGCGCGCCTGCCTTCCCCACATGAAGTCCCAAAAGTGGGGGCGCGTCATCAACATCGGTTCCGAAGTGGTGGCCCGCGGAGTGGGTAACTTCACCGCCTACGTGGCAGCCAAGGGCGGACAAAATGGCTTCAACCGCAGCCTCGCCACCGAACTGGCCCCCTGGGGAATCACCGTCAACATGATCTCCCCGGGCTGGATTCCGGTCGAACGGCATCTCAACGATCCGGCGGAGCAGAAGGAGGGCTACTTCAACCTGATCCCGCTCAAGCGCTGGGGCCTACCCGACGACGTTGCGGGCGCCACAGTCTTCCTCGCCAGCGACGCCGCCGCTTTCATCACCGGCCAGAACCTTCACATCAACGGCGGTATGACCACTCACTAACCCCCCCCCATGAAACTACACTCCTCCATCCGCAACGCAGCCCTCCTGGGCCTGCTCACCCTGAGTCTCGGCGCCTGCAACAAACCCGCCCCCACCGAGGGTGGAGCGGCCGCCCCCGCAGGTGCGGAAAAACCAAAGAAAGTCGCCTTTGTGACAAACGGGGTGCCTCCTTTTGGACCATCGCCGCAGCAGGCGTCAAAGCCGCCTCGGGCGACTTCAAGATCGACGCACAGACCCTTATGCCAGCGGAGGGCATCAGCGACCAAAAGCGGATGATTGAGGACCTGCTCACCCGCGGAATCGACGGCATTGCACTCAGCCCCATCGATCCGACCAACCAGACGGACCTCATTAATACGGCTGCAAAGAAGACCAAGGTCATCACGCACGATTCGGACGCGCCCCAGAGCGACCGCCTCCTCTACATCGGGATGGACAACTACAAGGCCGGACGCATGTGCGGCGAACTGGTGCGCGAAGCCATGCCCAAGGGCGGCACGCTCATGATTTTCATCGGCCGCCTCGAACAGGACAACGCCAAGAGACGCCGGCAGGGCGTCATCGACGCAGTCCTCGGCCGGCCCGACGACAGCAACCATTTTGACGAAACCTCCGCGGTGCTGGAAGGAAACGGCTTCAAAATCCTCGGCACCCTCACCGACCAGTTCGACCGCGCCAAAGGCAAGGCAAACGCGGAGGACGCGCTTGCCAAGTATCCGGACATCGGCTGCATGGTGGGACTGTTCGCGTACAACCCCCCGCTCATCCTTGAGGCGCTTTCGCAGTCCAACAAGCTGGGCACCGTCAAACTGGTGGCCTTTGATGAGGACGACGCCACGCTCGACGGCATTGAAAAGGGCAACGTGTTCGGCACCGTCGTTCAGGACCCCTACATGTACGGGTACAAGTCCATCGAGGTCCTCTCCGGGCTCCTCAACGGCAAGCCCGCCGCGGCGGGCGCTGACAAGTTCCTCGACATCCCCGCACGCAAGATCCGCAAGGAAAACGTCGTCGTGTTCCGCACCGAACTGAAGACCCGCCTCGGCGCCGCCCAGTAGGGCACATAAACCTCTTTTTGAGTGTTTTATCCGCAGATTTCACAGATAAGAGGGAACCGCAGAAAACATCTGCGAAACTCTGTCTCATCTGTGGATCACTCCCCGTTCCATGAGGAGTCAGTGAAAAGTTGCCCACACTGAGCACGCCCGACAACCAATCCCCCTCATGGCATCGCCCCTCTTAGAAGCACGGCAAATCAGCAAGTCCTTTGCGGGGGTCCGTGCGCTCAAGGAGGTCAGCCTGAGCGTTTATCCGGGCGAGGTGCTCGCCGTCATCGGCGAAAACGGTGCAGGCAAAAGCACCTTGATGAAGATCCTCGCCGGCGTACAGGCGCCCGATTCCGGCGCGTTGCTGCTGGATGGAACCGTCCGGACGATCGGCTCGGTGCAGGAGGCGCTTTCCCTAGGAATCGCTCTAATCCATCAGGAGCTCAACCTGGCCGAAACGCTGGACGTCGGGGCCAACATCTTTCTAGGGCGTGAACCCCACCGCTTTGGGTGGGTGGACGCGGGCCGCGTCAACCGGGAGGCCAGCTTGGTGTTGGAGCGGGTGGGACTGCGCGTGGATCCCGGCACCCTGGTCGGAGACCTGACCATCGGGCAGCAGCAGTTGGTGGAAATCGCCAAGGCGCTTTCAGTCAACGCGCGCGTGCTGATTATGGACGAACCCACGTCCAGTTTGTCCGACCACGAAACCCAGGTGCTGCTGAGCCTCATCCGGGAACTGCGCAGCAAGGGCGTCGGCATCGTCTACATTTCCCACCGGTTGGGCGAGGTCCGGGGTCTGGCCGACCGGGTGGAAGTCCTCAGGGACGGCGAGAACGCGGGACGCCTGTTGAAAGACGAGATTTCGCACGGCGCCATGGTGCAGCTCATGGTGGGCCGGGAGCTTTCGCAATACTATCCCCACCAGACCCACAGCGCTGGCGAGGTGGTGCTGGAGGTCAAGGGCCTGCGCACCCGCGCACACCCCGGCGAGTCCGTGGATTTCCATGTGCGGGCGGGCGAGGTGGTGGGGATGGCCGGGCTGGTCGGCGCGGGGCGGAGCGAGCTGCTGGAGGCCCTCTTTGGTGTGGTCCCCGCGCTGCAGGGAACGGTGCGGGTGTCCGGGCGACTGGTGTCTCCGGGATCGCCGCGGGGGGCGATGGACGCGAGGATCGCGCTGGTGCCGGAGGACCGCAAACATCAGGGGCTGTTTCTGGAAATGGGCGTCCGCGAAAACCTGAGCATCACGTCGCTCCACCGCGACCAGGCGGGAGGCTTTCTCAATCGGCCCGCGGAAAAAGCGCTCTGCGAGGAAATGATTCCTGCGATGCGGATCAAGTCGGCCGGGGTCGACCAACCGGTGCAATTTCTTTCGGGCGGCAACCAGCAAAAGGTCGTCATCGGCAAGTGGCTTGCCACTCGGCCGCGCGTGTTCTTGCTCGATGAACCGACGCGCGGCGTGGACATCGGCGCCAAGCAGGAGATTTACCGTCTGATGGAGGAACTCGCCGCCAAAGGGGTCGCCGTGCTTTTTGTCTCGAGCGACTTGGAGGAGATCCTGGGCATGTCGGACCGGGTCCTGGTCCTGCACGAAGGGCGCCTCAGCGGGGAACTGCTCCGGAGCGAACTGAGCGAGGAAGCCGTCATGCGGCTTGCCACCGGAGCCCACACAGAAGCAGCCACAGCCAATTGATATGAAAAAAAGCTTCGGAATCCTCGGCCTGCTGGTCGCCGTCTGCGTTGTGACGGCCCTGCTTTCGGGCAGCTTTCTCAGCGCCTACAACATCGAAAACGTACTGCGCCGCTCGGCCCTCTTTGGGATTTTGAGCATCGGCGTGGGCTTTGTGATCATCACGGGAGGGATCGACCTCTCACTCGGTTCGGTGGTGTGCCTGGTGGGCTGCGCCCTGCCGTGGCTGCTCTCGGTGCAGCACTGGCCGCTGCCCCTCGCACTGCTGGCGGTTACGGCGATTTCACTTGGAATCGGGCTCTTCCACGGACTGCTTATCACTAAGCTCCGGATCCAGCCCTTCATCGTGACCCTTTGCGGCCTGCTGCTTTACCGCGGAATTGCGCGCGGCTTCACCGCGGACCAGACCGTCGGGTTTGGGAGCGAATTCAAAACACTACGCCTGCTGGCCACCGGCAAGATCCCGTTCCTGCCCGGGTTCGAACTGCCGGCACCGCTTCTTTTTCTAGGGGTGGTAGCGGTCCTGGCCGCGGTCTTCCTCAACCGTACCATCTTCGGCCGCTACCTGCTGGCGCTGGGTCGCAACCCGCAGGCCGCCACCTACAGCGGGATCCCCACCCAGCGCATGACGGTCCTCGCGTACGTCATCAGCTCCGGCCTCGCGGGACTGGGCGGCGTCCTTTTCGTGCTGGATGTGAACTCGGCCCAACCCGTGGACTTCGGCAACTTTTACGAACTCTACGCCATCGCCGCCGCGGTCCTCGGGGGATGCAGCCTGCGCGGAGGCGAGGGCTCGATCGTGGGCATCCTCATCGGGGCCGCCCTGATGCAGGTGCTGCGGAACATGATCACGCTGGTGACCACCCGCAACAACGTGGAGTTTGCGATCATCGGGGCGGTGATCCTGCTCGGCGTGGTGGCGGACGAACTCGCCCGGCGCATCGCTGCCAAACGCCGGGCCGCCCAGGTGCTGCAGAACGCCGTCGCAGGCTGAGGCGCCGCGACCCTCCGACAGGCGGCCCGGCGCAGAGGTTGCCCCTTTGTCTCTGCCCCGGTTCGGCACAGACCGGACAGCCCGCCTCAGGCCTCGCCGAGAGCTTGGAGAACGGAGGGCAGGTCGCCCAAGTCTGCAAAAAGGGCGTCCGGGCGGTGCTGGATCAGGAAGTCTACGGAGAAACTGCCAGTAGCCACGCCCATGGCCCTTGCGCCAAAGGCACGCGCACAGCCGATGTCGTGTTCGGTGTCGCCGATGATCCAGACCTGCTCGGCAGTAAAAGCGTTGCCATGAAACGCGGCGGCACGGGCAAGCGCCACGGGCCCCAGCGCGTTCCTGTCGTGATGGTCGTCGGCAAACGCTCCAAAGGGGAAGATGCCGCCCAGTCCGTAGTGCTCCAGCTTGAGCTGGGCGCCCCGCTCCAGGTTGCCGGTCAGCAGCCCAAGGCTGATGTGTGCACGCTCGCGCAGCACGCCCAACAGGTCGAAAATCCCGGGCAGAACACGCCCGGGCCGGAGGGGAAGCTGGACCGCCAACTCCGCTAGGTAGCAGCTGAAAAACCGTTCGATGTTGGCCGGAGAAACCTCGAGTCCGTGTTTTTGGAGCACCTGTCTGGCGATGCCCGAGTCTGTCCGCCCGGCGATGGAAACTGAGCTGAGGTCCTCCGCCAGCCCGAACTCCTTCTGGAACCCGATCTTGAGAGCGTTTTCACCCGCCCCGCCGCTGGTGATGAGGGTTCCGTCGATATCGAAGAGGATCAGGGTGGTCGGATTCATTTGAGGCTCTTGTATACAGCCCCCACGGCAACGCCACAACCGGCGCAGGGCTCCTCGCTACTTTCAGTGGGTGAGAGTTTCCTGGAAGCGAGATAGGATACTTCCTGCACTGGCATGAGCCTTGAATGGCTGTTGCTCTGGAGGAAATTTTGGAAGCACACACATCCCTGCCTGCTTGAAAGTGGGGCAGGCATGCTGCCTGCCTCCCGCGCCCAAGCAGGCAAGATGCCTGCTCCACTCTCGTCGGGCCTCTTAAAGAGGGCCAGTGTGCCTATGATTTAAAAAATCAGCCCCAAAAAGCAGTCCAATTTTCGGCTCCCTTTCTCTGAAAAACTGACCCTGCCTGCCGGGCCTTGGGGCCTTGGGGCCTTGGGGCCTTGGGGCCCTGCGGGCCCGCCGATAGCTAGCCGGTCGGCAAGCGAGCCCCGCGAGCGCCGCCACCGGTCTCGCCAAAAACAGAGTCCCGCCCCGGAGGGGCGCAAGACCGCCCCGCCGTGGGCGCGCCCCGGTTCTCCGGCCCCGCCGGGGCCGTTGCTTTCTTTGGAAGGGACCGGGGGCGCTCGCAAGCCTCGCTGCCGCCCGGCTAACTATCTCCGCTCCCTCCGGGAGCGAGAGGGCTCCCCGCGCCATGTGAAACCTCGGCAGCTTTGGCAGCTTCGGCAGCTTTGTATCACGAGCCGCAGATTTCTCAGCAAGAGCAGCGGAGTGGAAACCCTAAAAACATCTGCGAACATCTGAGCCATCTGTGGATTCCTGCCCGCCCTCTCCGGAGCGAGTGAAAAGGTACCCACCGAAGACAGCGAGGAACCAGGCGCAAACATCCAAGTTTTTCCCAAAGCTGCACGAGGACGAGGCACCCCATTTGTGTGGGATTCGCCAGCTTGCGTGTCGGTAATTCTTCTGACATGCGAAAACCGCAATACATTGTAAAGTACTATTTATGAGCCCAGTCCCCCGAGCACTCGCTGTCCTCCCTGCCCTTCTTTTGCACCTCAGCGTCGGTGCAGGACTCGGCGCCGCCGTAGAACCAGCGGCCAAGCTCAGTTTTAATCGCGACGTGCGGCCGATTCTTTCCGACAAGTGTTTTGCCTGCCATGGGTTCGATCCACACACGCGGAAAGCCGATCTGAGGCTTGATACGCCCGAAGGGGCCACGGAGGAGATTAATGGCGTACGAGCGATCGTGCCGGGTGACCTGTCAAAGAGTGAGGCCTGGCTGCGGATCGTCAGCGAGGACAAAGACGAAGTCATGCCGCCACCGAAGTCGCACAAGACGCTGAACGCGGCTGAAAAAAAGGTCCTTAAGCAGTGGATCACCGAGGGCGCACACTATCAAAAACACTGGTCTTTTGAACCGCCGCAACGCGCGGCGCTGCCGCAGGTCCGGAGCAAGGGCTGGGTGCGGAATCCGATCGACTCGTTCGTGCTGGCGAGTTTGGTAGAAAGCGGGTTGCAGCCAGCGGCCGAAGCGGACCGCCGCACCCTGGCAAGGCGGCTGTCGCTGGATCTCACGGGCCTACCTCCGAAGCCGGCGCAGGTGGAGGCATTCGTGGAAGACAAATCCCCTCAGTCCTATGAAAAGCTCGTCAGGCACTTCGATCAATGGGCTCCCATCCGCAGATTCAAAGGCAACGTTGCCCGATTTAACGACCACAGTCCCCTTTAGATAGGCTGCAGAGCGGGATAGGCTGGTGGTTAGCACCCGTGAATCTCCGGGGCTTTCTCGGGCTTGGCAATCCAGAAGCCGCAAACCCTTTTTTAAGACTCGGTCATGCCAGAAGCCGTGTCGGTATTTCTTCCGACATGGCAAATCGATGGATTGCCGTAGAGTGCTGCGTGGCCCGTGTTCTCCCGCCCCATCCGTCCCCCTGTTTGCTCCCCTTCCCGTGCTGCTTCACGCGTGCGCTCAGCCCTAAGACGCAGTTTCTCTGCCGCCCTCTGCCACGAAAAACCCCACAACCCTCCAAAGCAACATGTCCCCCTCGCTCCGAAACCTGCTACTCCTGAGCCTGACGCTTCCCACACTGCAAGCCCAACAACTGCCGCCTTTGCCCGAGGGAGGCACGTTGCCTCCCAAGGCCTCCGACAAGCCACTGCGGGTCCAACCGAACGCCGGCAACCCCAAGGAGGTCATTCCCGTCCCGGAACAGTTCCGAAAGCCTGCGTTGGTCTACTCCCCGGATTTGGCTCTGAAAACATTCACCGTACCCGAGGGTTTTCATGTGGAACTGGTTGCGGCCGAGCCCACGGTGCAGTCCCCAGTAGCCATCAACTTCGATGAAAACGGACGCCTCCTTGTGGTGGAAATGCAGGGCTACATGCAAGACCTCGGGGGCAACGGGGAGGATTTGCCCGTTGGCCGAATCAAACGGCTCGAGAGTTCCAAAAAGGACGGTCTATACGACAAGGCCACGGTGTTTGTGGACCATCTCGTGATGCCCCGCGCGGTTATGCCTTTTGGAGACGGCGTGCTTGCCGTGGTCCCACCCAATCTCATTTATTATCGGGACACCAATGGCGATGGCATCGCCGACGAAAACACGGTGATCGATGACAAGGTGGGCCAACTGGGAGGACAACCGGAGCACATGCCAAACACCCCGATCTGGGCGTTGGACAACTGGATCTACCTCTCCCAACACGGAACGCGCTACCGGTTTTCAGACGGCCAATGGACCAAGGACAGCGTTGCGTCTCGTGGGCAGTGGGGGCAGTCCATGGATAATGAGGGACGCCTTTTCAGCAACACAAATGGGAGCCTCTTGAATGTGCACTATCTGCCACCTTCGCACTACGCGCGAAGCCCGCGTTTTGAATCCCCCGAGGGTTTGTTTGTACAGATCATGAAGAGCGGCACCGTATGGCCCACCGCCTCCTCTCGCGGTTTCCAGAGTGGCTTCCGGGAATCGTTGGTGCGCAAGGAGAACAGTACGCTCGTCAACGTCACTGCGGCCTGCGGGCCTGGAATTTATCGTGGAAACCTTTTCCCCCCCGAATTTCAAGGCAACGCCTTCACCTGCGAGCCCGCAGGCAATCTCGTAAAACGGATGATTTTGAGCGAAGAAAACGGCCTTCTTTCCGCCGCCAACGCCTACGACCAGCGCGACTTTTTTACCTCAAGCGACGAGCGCTTCCGGCCTGTGAATGTGAACGTCGGTCCCGAGGGTGCTCTTTACGTGACGGACATGTACCGCGGCATCATCCAGCACGCGTTTTTCATGACGCCGTATCTCACAGACTACATCCGTATCCGGCAATTGGAGCAGCCGATCGATATGGGCAGAATTTGGCGGGTGGTGCCCAACAACGCACGGCCACAGCCTGTGATATTGCCCCAGAAACCGGCGGAAGTGGTGGCTTATCTCGCTCACCCCAACGGGTGGGTTCGAGACACTGCGCAGCGTCTCCTCGTGTGCGCGGGCGACACGAAGGTTAAACCGGCGTTACATGAATTCCTCGCGCAAAAAGACCAACCGCTTGCCCGTCTGCACGCCTTCTGGACGCTTGAAGGGCTAGGGCACTTCAACGCCAAAAAAGATCCCGACGCACTGCCTTCGCTGCGGCCTTTTCTGCAGGACGCCGACCCGCGCCTCCGTGCCGCCGCGGTAAGACTGAGCGACGTCAGCATGAGCCGCGAATTGCTCCCGCTCGCGGCCGACCCGGACGCCAAGGTTCGCGGCGAAGTCGCCTTTCGTCTGGCCTCGTTGCCGGGCGAGGACATTCAGAGCGCCCTGATGCGCCTGGCCATCACCCAACCGCATCCCTTTGTTTCCGACGCCCTCATTTGCGGCTACGCTGGCCGGGAAAGCGATCTTGTGGCCTCCTTGCTTGCCAAGCCCGAGTTGGTGGGAAGGGAGGCAAACATCGAAACCTTGCTCAAGAATCTCACTCGCTGCGTGATGGCAAGGAAACGCCCTGACCAGGTAGCGCTCTTGCTCGACCTTGCCGCAAAGCAGAAGTTTCGCACGCCTTTGTCGAAGGCAATGCTTTCGGGAATCGCGCCCGATTTGGCTCGTCTGCGTCGCGAACCTCCCCAGCGATTCATTCTCTTGAATGAGGAGCCTGTCTTGCTTGGGCTACTGGATGCGGATCCAAATAAGGCGTTAAAGGATACTTCGGAGGGCCTCCGGATGGTGTTAGCCTGGCCCGGCAAACTCGGTTTCACACCTCCCCCGCCAGTGGCCGCCCTGACCCCAAAGGAACAG
>CAMCIN010000054.1 GCA_945874745.1 Akkermansia muciniphila
GTTTGATTTGATACCATAATCAGCTTCTATTTTAATGCGCCGAGGCAATGCAGTCTCTCCCCCCATACGTGCGCAAAAAGGAAATTTCTGTCATTAAAATCACCGACCCGCTGCGTTTGCTTTGATTTTCCCAATGCGGAAAAGGATGAGTTCGGTGAGAGGCTTGGGCAAGAACAGGCGGGTCATTCGATTAACCTTGCCGGTCGGATCTACAAAGACGCTGTCCAGTTCGATGGTATCGGTCCTGCCCCCTTTCGTTGAATGTCCAACCGACGAGGCAATGTGAGATTTGGCACGGCTGTTGATGAAGTCGTAGATTCGATAATCTCGGCGAAAGTTCACTGCGGACGTGGATTTGGCTGCGGCCGCGTAAAGCTGGATGGCGACTACTTGATCGGCCCTGTCCGCAATGACGAATATTTCATTAAAGGCAGAGTCGAAAGTGTAGTTGAAACTGTAGGCCACCAGAGTCCTGTGGGGAAATCCGGGACAGATGACCATGTTTTTCGATCCTACACTGACCGTAATCCCAAGTGTCTTCACTGCCTCTTTAAGCGGCATGAGATAGGTTACACCGCGATAGATTCCCAAGCCTGGTGCGGGACCGACGTTACGCGCTGGATTACCCAGTCCTGAGAGCAACTCACTGAGCTCATTCACCACAAGGTCGCCCTCTTGGACCGAGGAATCCCAGTCTCGCTGCATTACAATTCCCCCTGTGGGGACCTGTCCGTTTGACGGTGCGGCGGGTAGCACGAAAAGCACCGGATAGAGAAAAGAGAGCATCGTTGCTCTCAATGAATTCAAGTTGATCTGCATTTTTTGTGTAGCCTGTGTTCATTAAACAATTCCCGGATGTGTCTCTTCGCCCATTCAGGGTGGTACCATGCTCCATCCAAGGAGTATGAGCTGCCGACCTTGTTAAAAACCCTGCCCCTGCAGGTAATCGGAAGCTCGTGTCACCGGTGCTTGATAATGCAGCTTGCGACTCGGGACAAGCCGGGTCAACTTTTAGTTCATGCAATGAACTTGGTGGGAGCGTTTTTAACGCGCCGCGGCAATGCAGCCTCGCTCCCCATACGTACGCAAAAAAAGCAAATTCCTGTCACTCGCACTTTGCCCGCGACGACCCCGCGAGCGGGAGATCCATCCCTTCGACGGTGTCCGCCGAGGTGGAGAAGTGAATGTGCCAGCCCAGCCGTTGCGTAAACTCGGCCTCGGATGCCGTTGGCAAAGACGGGAGCGCGAGGGTCAAGGTCAGCCATCCCCATCGAGCCGCCGCATCTCCGGGCTGAGAAGACGGTCGATTTTTTCTCCGATGTTCTCGACTGAACCCGCCGCGGCGCATGGGGGCGGGAACATCACTCCGATTGTTAATACGACGGAGAGTTGGCGAAGCATCGCCAACCATCTTTGAGAGAACACCGCCCGCATGGATGCTGTGGATAGCAATTGTATCTTGGCACCATTCAGCCCGCGTGACACCCCCGAGTTTTCGGGACTCGCTGCACGCCAAGGAAGGCGGCAACAGGGCGTGCCTCTTGCAGACCACCATGACCTCGCGCTTTTGCTTACACTCATTCCTCACCGCCGCGCTCATCCTCGCGACGGCTGGCGGCATGGCGGCTGACGCTCCAGTCGCCGTGCTTTGTACAGACGACATTGCCAGCGTCCCTCCCACGGAGTCGCAGGCGTCCTCTCTTGCTTCTCCAGACCGGGGAGGCGGAAGATCCCTTTCTGCACCACCCTTCCCCTTTATGAAGCCCACCCTCCATCTCTTGTGCCTGTGCCTTTTGTTTTCAACGCCCTGCGCCCGCGCCGAACACTGGTCCCTGGAGCGCACCGATGACGCGCTGGTCCTCCGGGGCAGTGCGACTCCCGGCTCCGGCGTTGCCGGTCAGGCGCTGATCCTTGACGGCGGAGCCCTCGTTGAACTTAAGGACAGCGCACGGCTTTCCGCCGACGCGTTCACCATCTCGTTATGGTTCAACCCCTACGAGCTCACAGGTGGCCAGCAGGTACTCGCCGGCAAAAACCGCTACTCGCTCAAGGAACGCCAGTGGAGCCTCACCATAGAACCCGACGGCCGGTTGAAGGCGCACCTGCACCAGGGTGGTTGGAGCACGATTTCCTGCGCGGAACCCCTCACTGCGGGCGCCTGGCACTGCGCCGTGCTGGTGGTTGATTCCGGCAGGGCTGCACTTTTTCTCAACGGAAAGCCCGTAGGCGAGGTGAAGCTCAAGATACCCATCAAGGCCACGGACGCACCCGTCACGCTTGGCGGAATCTGGGATGCCAACAGCGTGCGCCAGCCCTTTCACGGCGCCTTGGACGAATTTACCTACCAACCCGGCGCCGTCAGTGCGGAGGAGATCGCCTCCGGTTACCGGCCAGTTTCCGCGAGGCACGCGCTGCCGAAGTTGGCAGCAGCCGCGTGGCCGCTCTGGGACAACACGCAGACTCTCCCTAAAGCCGCCGAACTGGTGCAGGTGGAAGGCGCGCGTTTCCACGTGCTCAAGAAAGCGCGCCCCGACACAGACGGCTGCAATTTTACCCTCGGCGTGGGGCTCGCCTGGCACAAGGGCAGCCTGTACGCCTCCTACGCCTACAACAAAGGTCCGGAGAACACGCCCACCGAGGAAGCGCACGTCCGCGTGAGCAGGGACGGAGGCCAGACGTGGGAGGCGCCGGTCGTGATGGACGCCGGCAAGGACGATCTTGGCGTCAGTCACGGCGTGTTTCTTTCGCACGGAGGCAAACTGTGGGCCTTCATGGGGGCCTTTCACGCTCACTCCCAGCTCTACCACCGGGTTCACACCCGCGCCTATCTGCTCAATGAAACCAGCGGTGCATGGGAACCGCAGGGCCCGGTCCTCAACGGTGGCTTCTGGCCGATGCAGCAACCACAGAGGATGACGGACGGAAACTGGATCATGGCCGGACTCCGCATTGGCGGCCAGCACGGCGAGACGGGCAACCTCCCTGCCGTGGCTATCAGCAAGGGAGACGACTTCACCAAGTGGGAACTGGTTGTCCTTCCCGCCGAGCCGACCCTGGGCAACATCTGGGGCGAGTCCACAGTCATCGTCGAAGCCGGACGCATCTTGAATATCTCCCGCTACGGCAAAAAGGCCCTCGCGCTGCTTTCCCAAAGCGAGGACCACGGCCGCACGTGGACACCCACAGCGCTTTCCAACCTGCCCATGGCCACCAGCAAGCCCTATGCCGGCATCCTGAGCACCGGCCAGCGGTACCTCGTCTGCACCACCACCGCGGACACCGGCGGCGCACGTGCACCACTGACCATCGCGGTCAGCAAGCCGGGCGAGGCGGTGTTCAGCAAAGTCTTCCTCGTCCGCCGCTCGGTTTTTCCCGAAGGCCCGGGCGTCTCCGCCCCGAACGCCGACTTCAGCTACCCCTACGCCGTCGAGCACGAGGGGCACCTCTACATCGGCTACACCCACAAGAGCCACATGGCGAACGAACTTGCCGTGGTGCCCGTGGCCAGCCTCACAACCGGTCCCTGAAAGCAGGCGGCCCTACCCCTGCTTTGCACCGCCCTGAAGGGCCCGATGCAGAAGCAGCCCGATTCCTGCTCCGCAAAACTGGGCCGCCACAAACGCTGGCACACTCCCGGGGGCAATCCCCGCAAACGTGTCGGAAAACATCCGGCCAAAGGCGGCCGCAGGATTCGCAAAAGAGGTCGAGGAGGTAAACCAGTAGGCGGCCCCGATATAGGAGGCGACCAGCGCACCCACCCTGTCGGAGGGCGCCCGCAGAATCACCAGCAGCAACCCCGCTGTGGCCACGGCTTCCGCCACCCACTGCCCCGAACCGGCGCGCACCTTGGTCGAAAACTGCAACACGGGGAGCGCAAACATCAGGTGGGACAACCACGCCCCGCTCACCGCCCCGAACAGCTGCGCCAGGGTGTACGGGAAAAAATGACGCCAAGGCAGTTCCCCGCGGAACGCCATGACGGCCGAGACCGCCGGATTAAAGTGCGCGCCGCTGACGGGCCCGAACACGCTGATGAGAAACTGCAGCCCCCACACGGTCGCCAAGGTGTTGCCCAGGAGCGCCACCGCGTCGTTTCCGGCAGCCAGCCGTTGCGCCATAATCCCGGAGCCGATGACGACGGCCAGCAGCAGGGCAGTGCCCAGCCATTCCGCGAATAGTTTTTGGAGCAGGCGGTTCATCTCGGTGGGCAGCATATAGGGAGCGAGGCCAACCCGCCGCAAGCTGGAATTGGCGGACGGACGGGGAGCTGCCGAGGCCGGCCCGCGGGCGGCCCCGGCCTCGGCAGCCAAAGCAGGCTGGCGTTGCCTGCTCACTCCGTGTAGGGTGAACGCTTACCAAAGGCATGTAAGGCCCAGGGGAAATAAAGAACGGAGCCCGCCTCGGCGGTCTAATAGACACCGCGCTGGACTTCTCCACCGCGACTTCGTTTCACGGCTCGTGTCCGCCTGCCCGACCTCAACACAACCCTACTGCCAGCGTATTTTTCACCATGCCATTTAAAGCCCTCGGTCTGCATCCCCTTCTGCTCAAAGCTATTCAGGAAACAGGCTACACCGAACCCACCCCCATCCAGGCCGCAGCAATCCCGGAAATCATTCTTGGCCACGACGTCATCGGCATCGCCCAGACCGGCACCGGCAAAACCGCCGCCTTCACCCTGCCGCTGCTGCACAGACTCCACAGCAACGCCCCCGCACGGGCGCGGATGACCCGCACCCTGGTCCTCGCCCCCACCCGCGAACTGGTGGTGCAGATCGAAGAGAACGTCCACGCCTACGCCAAGCACGTTCCCATCCACATCACCAAGGTCTACGGGGGCGTCTCCGAACGCCCGCAGATTCAGGCGCTCAGAGGCGGAGCGGAAATGGTCATCGCCACTCCCGGCCGCCTGCTCGACCTCATGGGGCAGCGCTGCGCCGACTTCACCGGCTTGGAACACCTGGTGCTCGACGAGGCCGACCGCATGCTCGACATGGGCTTTCTCCCCGCCATCCGCAGGATCGTCCAGGCGCTCCCTAAAAAGCGCCAGACCCTCCTTTTCTCCGCGACCCTCTCCAAGGAAATCGAATCCCTCACCCACGAGTTCCAGCATTCGCCCAAGGTGGTCCAGATCGGGCGCCGCTCCAATCCGGCGGAGACCGTGACCCAGCTGGTGTACGAGGTTCCCCGTCACCTCAAGACACAGCTGCTGTGTCATCTGCTCAACGACCCCGCCATGAACATGGTGCTGGTCTTCACCCGGACCAAGCACGGGGCGGACCGCGTGGCCCGCCGGCTTGATGCGCTCGGCATCAAAACGGGCACGCTCCACGCCAACCGCTCCCAAAACCAGAGGCTGCGCGCCCTCGAAGACTTCCGCTCGGGCGCAAGCCGCGTGCTCATCGCCACCGACATCGCCGCTCGCGGGATCGACGTGGACGGCATTTCGCACGTGGTCAACCTCGACTTCCCGCCGCAGGTGGAAGACTACGTCCACCGGATCGGCCGCACGGGCCGGGCCAACTCCATCGGCGACGCCATCAGCTTTATCTGCGAGGACGATTACGGGAGCCTCCGGTCGCTCGAACGCTTCATCGGCCGCGGGATCGTGCGCAAACGCGCCGAGGGCTTCGACTACAACGCACCCGCGCCCAAGCTTTCGCCGGAAGACGAAGAACGGAGACGCTCCCCTCGCGGGGGAGGCGGTGGCGGTCGCAGCGGCGGACAGGGCGGCGGCCGCGGAGCCGACCCGAGGCGCGGCTCCTCGTTTGGCGGAGGTGCGCGCACCGGCGGCCGGGGGCGCTGAGGCGCGGCCTCGCCGTTCCGCTTGCCGGCAGGGCGCGGCTGTTTGCTTGAAACGCTCCGTCGTTGCCGGCTTCCATTCAGTCTCTGCACGGCCTCCTGCTGCGCTTCGCCCCCTCCCCTCCTCCAGTCCATCCCACGCGTTGCCATGTACGCTCCCCTGTTCCGCCCCCTGCGCTCGATCCTTTTGGTGCTGCTCCTGTTGGGAGCAGGGGCTGGGGCGCATGTTTCCGACACCAGCCTGCTGCGGGTAAAGGTTCTGCCCGACAGGCTGCAACTGGAGGCAAACGTCGACCTGCTGACGCTCAACCGAGTGGTCAACCTGGATGCCGACGGGGACGGGTTGGTCACTCGAGCGGAACTCTTGCAGGCGGCGCCCAAGTTGGAGGAGTTCTTCCGACAAAAGCTGCTGCTTAAATTTGGTGCAGGAGCCCCCTCGCTCGGACGCGCTGCCGCACCTGAATGGCAGGCTCCGAAGGACACCGCGGCGGAAGGCGATCTGCAGTCCGTCCACGTCAACCTCGGCTTCGAGCGGGAACTGCCGCCCGGCACCAAGGGCTTCCGGCTGGAAAGCGCGGTCTTCGATGCGTTCGGCCCGACTCACAACGTGATTTTCGCAGTGGTGGAGGGGGACGCCACCCAACAGGCGGTGCTGACCCTCGAGACGCCGGGGCTCGACTATGGCTTTGCCACTCAGGACAAATCCCCCGCCACCCCGGAAACGGGCGGGACGACCTCGCTGTTCCGACTTGGGGTCAGCCACATCTTGGAGGGATACGACCACCTGCTTTTTCTGCTCACGCTGCTTGTGGCGGCGAGCGGTTGGAGACAGATGGTGGGGATCATCACCGCCTTCACTGCGGCCCACAGTGTGACCGTCGGGCTCGCTGTTTTCGGAGTGGCGCGCCTGCCTGAGAAGTTCGTGGAATGCACCATCGCGGCGAGTATCGCGTGGGTGGCCGCAGAGAACCTTTGGCGGGGCGGAGGGCGCAACCGCTGGCAGCAGACGTTTGCCTTCGGGCTGGTCCACGGGTTCGGGTTTGCAGGAGCGCTAATGGCCTTACAGCTGCCGCGCGAGGGGCTGGCGTGGAGCCTCCTGCTCTTTAATACCGGGGTGGAGGCCGGGCAGTTGCTGGTGGTTGCGCCGCTGTTTCCCCTGCTGCTTCTGTTGCGCCGGACGCCTTGGAGCGGGCTGGTGCAGAAGGCGCTTTCTGGCGTGGCACTCGCCATGGCACTCGTGTGGCTGGGCCAGCGGCTGGCCGGTTAAGGGCCCCGGCTACGCGCCCTTCAGGAAGAAGGAGCGGTGACGTTCCGTCACGGTGAGGCCGAGGCGTTCCATCACTTGCATGAGATCCTCCCACACCTTTCGGCGCTCGCGCACATCGTCGTTCCGGAGCAGATACCGGGGATGGAATGTCGGCATTACTGGGATGCCCTGCACCTCGTGCCACTGTGAACGCAGGCTGCCCATGGGGGTTTTGCCCCCGAAGAGCGCGTGCATGGCACCGGCTCCCAGGGCAACAATGACCTTGGGCTGCACGAGCGAGATCTGGGCCGCCAAATAGGGTAGGCAACGCTCCAGCTCCTCGGCATGCGGCGGCCGCAACGCCCCCGGTTCGCCCGGCACAAACGGGTGGCACTTCAGCACGCTGGTGGCATACACCGCTCCCATGGAAAGCCCCATGACTTTGAGCATCTTCTCGAGCAGCTCCCCCGCCTCGCCAGCAAAGGGGCGCCCCTCCTGGTCCTCCTCCGCTCCGGGCGCCTCGCCGATGATCATCAGCGCGGCCTCCACACTGCCTTGGCCAAAGACCACCTGCGCGCGGGCCGCAGCCAGATTCGGACACTGGGTGCAAGCAACGGCTAAAGTCCGCAAAGCCTCCATGCGCTGGGCCGCGGTCCCCTCGCCCGCTTGCGGCGAGGGAGGCGGCAGCACCGAGGCTCCCGGCCGAGGCACAGGCTTCGAAGCGGCTGCGGGCAGGGGGGCCGCCGCTTGAGTCACGGCTGGAACCGGTTGGGCCTGAGGCGGCGCGCCCACTGTGGAGGAGGAGGCGGTGGGTGCCATGCGAAGATCCGCCGCGGGGGCAGCCGACTGAGGTCGCTCCAGCAGGGCGTGCAGGGTTCCAGCGGGTGCGTTCGCCCCCATTCCAGCACGGCGCCGGGAGGATAAGGTATCGAGGACGAAATTCAGCGCGCTGGGAAAAGGGTCATCGGCCATACAAAAGAGAGGGGTTATCGGGCAGGCTGGACGGCAGCCCCGGAGGACTTGGAGACACCGGGAACTTTGGCCCCCTCGGCCAGGATCTCCTCCACGGCCGGATCCGCTGCCACCCCCATGTCCACCGCCAGAAAATAATGGCGGCGCGCGAGTTCGACGGCGCCGGGATGCCGCTGGAGGTAGAGGACAGCCAGGTTGAAGTGGGCCCCACCATCTTCGGGCTCGATTTCCAAGGCGCGCCGGAGCTCCTCTTCCGCAGCAGAATACCACCCCTTCCTCGCCAGAGTCATGGCCAGCAACCGGTGGCCCCGGGCATTGTTCGGCTCAAAGGCGACCACCTGCGCAAAGGCGCCCAAGGCATGCTCTAAAGAACCCTTCTCCAACACGGAAATTCCCAGCGCCAGCCAGACCGCGGCATTCTCCGGAGCCAGTCGTTGCGCCCTGCGCAGGTAGGCCTCCGCTTCGTCCCAGCCCTTTTCGCGCTGGGCGATCCAGCCCAGATTTACGAGGGCGACGAGGTTTTCGGGCTGCCGCTCCAGCACACGCTTGAAGCCGGCGCGCGCCGGTACGGTTTCACCGCGTCCCATGGCGGCTGCGCTTTCGCGCAATTCTGCAGAGGCCCAGGCCTCCTCGCCCGCTACCGCCCCGCTGGGAACCTGCAGGCGTCCTGTGTCGAAAAAAGTTTCCTTGGAAAGGAGGTCCGAGGGGGTGCCATCGCGAAAGGGCACCAATTCGGAGGTGCCGGCCCGAGAGCGTTCAAACCCACCACCGCACAACAGACTGAAAAAGCAGACACCCGCGAGCAGCAGTCCGCCGGTGGGCCACTCCAAAGCTGCACTCAAAAAGGGAACACGCATGGGTCTCAGGCCCCACCCCTCCCCATTTCCTCGGAGCGCTCCGCGGCGGCGCGCACTGCTTGGATAATGCCAGCCCGGACCCCGCCAAGCTCGAGCGCCTCGACCCCGGCGATCGTGGTGCCCCCGGGGCTGGCCACCTGGTCGCGCAACACGGCGGGATGCTGGCCGGTCTGGAGTACCATTTCGGCGGCGCCACTCAGGGTTTGGGCCGCCAAACGCAACGCCATTTCGCGCGGCAAGCCCATGAGAACCCCCCCGTCGGCCAGAGCCTCAATAAAGAGAAACCCATAGGCGGGGCCGCTCCCGCTCAACCCCGTGACCGCGTCGAGAAGGCCCTCCTTGACGCAACAAACAACTCCCACTGCACCAAACAACCGCTCGACCAAAGCGGCATCGGCAGGGGTCGCCTCGCTGCCCAGCGCGTAAGCCGAGGCAGCGTGATGCACAAGCGCTGGGGTGTTGGGCATCACCCGCACCACGCGCACCTCCGGACCGGCAGCCCCTTGAAGCGCCGCAAGCGAGACTCCCGCCGCGATCGAAACGACGAGTTTGCCTGCCAACTGCGGCCGCAACGAGACCAGGACGGCTAGCGCGTCCTGAGGCTTCACGCACAAGAGCAACACCTCGCTGGCCAAGGCCACTTCCGCATTGGTCTGGAGCGCGTGGATTCCAGTCGCCGCAGCCAGTTGCGTAGCGGCTGCCTGATAACAATCGCTTGCCCAAACTTGCGCAGGGGCGCACACGTCCGCCTTGAGCACGCCTCCCAGCAACGCGGAAGCCATCTTGCCACAACCGATCAGTCCCAAATTCATTCATGGGTTCTAACGCCAAAGTGGCGTGAGTAAAACACGGCAATCTTGGAAATCGCAGAAGGGCGCCCAACACAGAAAGGAGAGAATTTGCCCCCTCCGGCAGGAACGGCGCCTGCCAAGGGGCCTCCGATTCCCGTGCAAGCGGGTCCGCTCAGGGCTTTGGCGCAGGCTTGGACCGCGCCCCCGGCACGACCACCACCGGAACAGAGGAATGGCGGATCACCCCCTCGGCCACGCTTCCGACCAGCAGATTGTAGAGCGCTCCGTGTCCGTGTGAGCCGACGACCACCAATCCGGCACCATACTTTGCGACCTTGTCCAGAATGCAGCCCACCACCGGCCCCCATTCATGCAGGGTCTCCACCTGCACAGCGCGGGCTTCAAACAACTCCCGCGCCACGTTGAGCTTGGCCTCCGCCAGCTTCTTAATCTCGTCCTCCGCGGAAGTGTAGGCCTGCGGCGGCGCCATTCCCACCAAATCGACCTGCGGCTCCGTGATGTTGACCACGAGCACACGCGCCCGCAAACGGTCCGCCAAACTCGCCGCCGCCTCGTACACCCGCTCCGTCACCTCCGAAAAATCCACAGCCACCACAATTACTTCCAATCCCATAAAGCCTCCTCCTGTTGATTTCACCAGCCTGGCACCGGAAGCAACCTGCTCTGGCGCTCGGGTCTCCCCTCTTGCATCGTAGGAGCACAGATGCCCGACCTGTTTCTACCTCAAAATTCGCCTCCCCTCCCGCTGTCGCCACCCGCGGACGCGCCCCTGGCCGAACGAATGCGTCCCGCCTGTCTGGAGGAATACACCGGCCAGGAACACATCCTGGCCCCCGGCAAACTGCTCCGGCGCGCCATCGAGGCAGGTCGGCTGACCTCTATCCTCCTGTACGGCCCCCCCGGCACCGGCAAAACCACCCTGGCGCGGATCATCGCCCAGACCACCCGCGCGGCCTTCGAGCCCCTTAGCGGAGTGGAAAACGCCGTGGCCGACCTCCGCAAGGCGCTGCAGAGAGCCGGCGAACGGCGAGCCGCTAACGGCCAGCGCACCCTTCTTTTCATTGATGAGATCCACCGCCTCAACAAGGCCCAACAGGACGTACTGCTGCCAGCGCTGGAAGACGGCACCGTGCAGTTTATCGGTGCCACCACGCACAATCCTTACTTTGTCCTGACCTCCGCGCTGGTCTCGCGCTCGCAGGTTTTCCAGCTGGAACCCCTGTCGCCGGCGCACCTGGTGGCGCTCCAACAGCGGGCGCTTCAGGAGCCCACGCGCGGACTGGGAGCCCTCCAAATCGAGGCCAGCGTGGAGGCGCTTGAGCATCTAGCCCTCCAGGCCGAAGGCGATGCCCGAAAGTGTCTCTCGGCCCTCGAACTTGCAGCGCTCACCACTCCCCCTCAGGCGGACGGCGTTCTACGCCTCGGTCTGGCCGAGGCGCAGGAAAGCATCCAACGGAAGGCAGTCGTCTACGACCGCTCCGGAGACCAACACTACGACACCACCTCGGCGCTGATTAAAAGCATCCGGGGCGGGGATCCCGACGCCGCCCTTTACTGGCTGGCGAGGATGCTGGTGGCCGGGGAGGACGTCCGCTTTCTGGCGCGCCGGCTGGTGATTCTCGCAAGCGAGGACATCGGGTTGGCTGACCCCACGGCCCTGCCGACGGCCGTCGCTGCCCAGCAAGCGGTGGAACTGGTGGGACTGCCCGAAGCGCAGATTCCGCTCGCCCACGCGACCGTACATCTGGCGACGGCCCCAAAGAGCAACCGCGCTTACGCCGCCCTTTTGGCGGCGCGGAAAGATGTGGAGGAGGGGCGCACCCTGGCGGTGCCAAAGGCGCTGCGCGATACCCATTACAAGGGCGCCAAGGCGCTCGGACACGAGGGGTACGTCTATCCCCACGACTTTGAAGGGGGGTTTGTCCCCCAAGCCTATCTGGAAGAGGGCCGCCGCTACTACCATCCCAGCGAAAACGGGGCCGAACGGCGGGTCCGGGAGCGCCTGGAGTTTTGGAGGGCCCAGACCACCAACGCCCCAAAACCGGGCTAAAAAGACCGGAGCGAACAAGCAGTGCAGCAGGCTCGGAAAGGCCAAACAAGCGCTCCCCTCGGGCTCGCCCCTCCTTTATGCTTTGCGGTTTCCCCGTTTCCAGTGAGGCTCCTCCCTTCCAACCCACCCAAAAGCTCATCCTCTCCTAGTCATGCTCTCCGCAGGTATCGTCGGTCTACCGAATGTTGGCAAATCCACCCTGTTCAATGCGGTCACCCGCACGCGCAAGGCCCAGGCCGCCAACTATCCCTTTTGCACGATCGACCCGAATGTCGGCGTTGTCACCGTGCCGGACCCCCGGCTCGACGTGCTCTCTAAGATTTCCAGCTCCAAAAAGCTCGTCCACGCCGCCATCGAATTCGTCGACATCGCCGGCCTCGTAAAGGGCGCCAGCGCGGGCGAAGGCCTAGGCAACCAGTTTCTCAGCCACATCCGCGAGGTCCACGCCATCGTCCAAGTCGTCCGCTGTTTCGAGGACGACGATATCCACCATGTCAGCGGCACAGTCGATCCCGTCCGCGATATCGAGGTTATCAACACCGAACTGGTCCTCGCCGACTACGCCTCCCTTACCAAGCGTCTCGAGCGCCTCAACAAGGCCATCCGCGTGGGCGACAAAGTCGCAAAGGCCGAGGCCGCGGTCATCGAAAAGCTCCTCCCCCACCTCGACGACGGCAAGCCCGCCCTCACCGCCGTGCTTTCCGACGAGGAAAAACGGGTGGCAAAGGAGTTCTTCCTCCTGACCAACAAGCCCACCATCTTTGCCTGCAACGTCTCCGAGGCCGACCTCTCAGCAGTCTCCGCAATGCTGGATGCCGGCGATGCCGCCCCCGCCCCCACGCTGCCGGCAGCCATCCACGTGCAATCCGTCCAGAAATACGCGGCCGCCCATTTTGCCACGGGCGCAGTCGTCATCAGCGCGCAGATTGAAAGCGAGCTGGTCGACCTGCCCGAGGCTGAAGCCCAAGAATACCTCACAGGGCTTGGCGTCAAAAGCAGCGGCGTAGGCTCGCTCATCCGCGCCGTGTACCACCTGCTCGGCCTGCGCACCTACCTGACCACCGGCGAACAGGAAACACGCGCTTGGACCATCAGCGCGGGCGACCGCGCACCCGCTGCCGCCGGCGTCATCCACTCCGATTTCGAACGCGGCTTCATTGCCGCCGAGGTGACCGCCTACGACGACCTTGTCGCCCTAGGCTCCTTCGCAAAGGCGCGCGAAGCTGGAAAGCTCCGCATCGAAGGCAAGGAATACGTTGTGCAGGACGGCGACGTGGTGGACTTCCGCTTCAACGTGTAGGGGCGCTCCCGCACCTTGGACGCGCCGCCGGCCGCGGTCGCACGAGAATAATTCCGAGTTTGGACTCCGGAGATTGCCCGTTGTCAGAGGGCAATCCCTGAGCCATCTTGGGCTAAATTCCCATGCACAATCGCAGCCTTCCGCCCCTCCTCCTGCTAGGCATCGCCGCTTTTACCAGCCTCGCTGGCCTTCCCTCAGCCCAGAGCGCAGAGCCCTCCCCCATCCGTAAAAGCCTCGCGCGGATCTCCAACACGGCACAGGAACCCAATTATAAGCAACCCTGGCTTCCGGGGTTCACCGGCAGCAGTTCGGGCACCGGTTGGGTGGTTTCCAAAGACCGTATTCTCACCAATGCCCACGTTGTTTCCAACGCCCGCTTCCTGACTCTCGAAAAAGAGAACGACCCCAAGAAGTACATCGCCGAAGTCGAGCACGTCGCCCACGACTGCGATCTGGCCGTCCTCAAGGTGCAGGACCCCACCTTTTTCACAGGCACCCTCCCCCTCGAACTCGGCTCCATCCCCGACATCGAAACGGAGGTTTCCGTCTATGGCTACCCCATAGGAGGTGAACGCCTCTCTGTCACCCGCGGCGTCGTTTCCCGGATAGACTTCCGCCCCTATGCGCACTCAGGGATCGACTCCCATCTCACCATCCAGATTGATGCCGCCATTAACCCAGGCAACAGCGGCGGGCCGGTCCTCCAAAAAGGCAAGGTTGTAGGCGTCGCCTTTCAGGGTTTCAGCGGGGATGTCGCCCAAAACGTCGGCTACATGATCCCCACCCCGGTCATCCGCCGCTTTCTGGAGGATATCAAGGACGGCACCTACGACCGGTACATGGACCTCTCTCTTTCCATGTTCAACACCCTCAACCCCGCGATGCGCCGCGGCCTGGGGCTTCCCAACGACGACCGCGGCGTCTTCGTCTCCAGTGTGGCTTCGGCAGGCGTTTGCAACGGCCACGTCAAACCGGGCGACGTCATCCTGGCAATCGACTCGCTGCCCGTCGCCAGCGACGGCACCGTCGAACTCGAGGGTGAGCGCGTCCAGATGGCCGAGGTGGCCGAACGCAAGTTCAAGGGCGATTCCATCCGCTTGATCCTCTGGCGCAATCGCGCGCAAACCGAGGTGACCGTCCCCCTTTCCCACGCCTGGCCCTTCGCCATGCAGTCCAACCAGTTTGACGTTTTGCCCGCCTACGTCCTGTACGGGGGGCTCCTCTTCCAACCCCTCTCCCGAAACCTGCTCAGCACCGTCCAGTTCCAGAACCCACGCCTTTCCTACCTCTTCGAGGCCTTCGTCCCCCGCGAACTATACAAAGACCACCCCGAGGTCATTGTCCTCAGCGCCATCCTCGCCGACCCCATCAACACCTACCTCTCCGAGTTCAAGGACGGCGTGCTCGAAGCAGTCGACGGCACTCCCGTCCGAACCCTCGCAGACGTGGCCGCGGCCTTCGCCAAATCCGCCGACTTCCATGTGCTCAAATTCATAGGCAACGGCCGCCCACTCGTCCTTGAGCGCTCCGTGGTTGACGCCGCACGCGAACGCATCCGCACCCGCTACGGCGTGCGCCAGGAACAGCTTTTGGAAACCGCCGCCCGCTAGAACCCAACTCCCATGCGCCCCTCTCTCCTCCTCCCCGCTCTCTGCCTGGCGTCCCTTTCGCTGTCCGCGGCTCTCGCCTCTGCGGCCGCTCTGGAACGCGCCACGGCCGCCTCCGCCTCCGCCGCGGCCAAGTCGACAACGTCCTCCGCGCAGGCCATCGCGGCCGCCACCGACGACCTGCGGTCCTCCCAAAAAAATATCGTCCGGGTCACCGTCACCTCTCAGTCCTACGACTTTTCTCGCCCGTGGTCCAAGCGCGCACCCGCCGCCCGCCGCGCCATCGGCGCCGTCCTACCCGGCGGCCGTGTTTTGGTCACCGCCGAATGCGTCGCCAACGCCAACTACATCGAACTCGAAAACCCGGATGGCAACCGCAAGGAGCCCGCCACCATAGAATGCGTCGACTACGAGGCAAACCTCGCCCTCTTAAAGCCAGACTCCGCCGCCTTTCTCGACGGGCAGCCGGGCATCGGCTTTGAAGGGACACGCATCGGGGATTCCCTCGCTGTCGTGCAGCTCGAGGCCAACGGCCAAGTCCAGTCCTCCTCCGGCAAAGTCACCACGGCTGAAGTCACCCGCTATCCGATCGACGACTCCTCCTTCCTGGTTTGCCGCCTCTCCGTGCCGCTCCAAATGCGCGACTCCATGCTGTCTTTGCCCGTGCTCAAGGACGGCAAGCTCGCCGGCCTCATGCTCCGTTACGATTCCCAGTCCAGCCTGCTGGACTTCATCCCGGCCATCGTCATCCAACACTTTCTCAAGGACGCAAAAAGCACCCCCTATAAAGGCTTCCCCAGAATGGGCTGCAGCTTCTCCCCCACACGCGATCCCCAGCTGCGCCGCTACCTCGCCCTCAATGGCAACAACGGCGGCGTGCTTATCTCCCAAATCCTCCGTGGCGGCCCCGCGGAAAAGGCGGGGCTGCTCAAGGGCGACGTCCTCCTGGAAATTGAAGGCAATCCCATTGATTCGGATGGCAATTACAAGGACGCCGACTACGGCCGTGTCTCCCTGAGCCATCTTGTCAGCACAAAGCACTTCGAAGGCCAAAAGGCGAAGGTCAAAATCTGGCGGGAAGGCAAGTCCCTCGACCTCGAAGTTCCGGTGGCAAAGCGCAAGCCCGAGCAATACCTAAGCGAACCTTACGTCATCGACCGCGCCCCCCAGTATTTCGTCCTAGGGGGCCTTGTCCTTCAGGAACTCTCGCGTCAATACCTGAAGGAGTTCGGCGCCGACTGGAGCCGCAAAGGCCCTCTCGAGCTGGTCCAACTGGATCGCATCCAATCCGAGCTCCCCGATGACGGAACAAAACGCCTGGTCGTGCTCACCCGTGTCCTGCCCTCCGACGTCACCGTCGGGTACGAGGACCTCCGCAACCTTCTGGTGACCGCCATCAACGGAATGCCCCTGACCAGCCTCGCGGATGTGCCGAAGGCCATGGCGAAGGCGACCGACGGGCTGCACCGGATCGAGCTAAAAGGGGATCCAAGCCTGATCTTTCTGGACGCCAAGGCGGCTGAAGCCAGCGGCCCGGCGCTCCAACGGGCCTACGGCCTGCCCTCACTTAGCCGGTTGGAGTAGTTGTATTCAGCCTGAAAGCTGCAAGCGGGCCGGGCGTTTCGCCCCACTCTTGTTGCCTTGTGCCGCTTAAAACAGCGCGCCACGCCACTTATTCAGGCGTCTCAACTGGGCAGCCAGATAGGGCCTCGCCTTCCGCTGTCCTCCTCTCTCCTCGATGGCGCGGGCGAGGCTTTGCAACCGCTCTGCGATGACTTCAGAGGCAGGCTCCAGCCCCTGCTCCTTACAGCGGCGCAACCAGTCCAAGGGAGCCATGTGCCCGCGTGCGTGATTGCAGCGCCGACACGCCGCCACCTCGTTTTCAGTCCAGGAAGGCCCCCCCTTCAGCCTCGGCACCAAATGATCCACCGAGGCCTCGCAACTGCCAACGGGAAGCAGCCTTGCGCACCACACACAGCTGGCGCCATCCCTCTCCAGGGCGCAAACCAGCCGTTCTGCTCTGGAAAGCGGACGCTCTTTGGAGGAGTTCACGGCCTTGAGAATAAACTGCCGGGGCTGGATTTCAACCCGTAGCCCACGCACCAGGCTGGTAGGAATCCTACCGGCACGTCGGGTGGCATGGGCCTGCCGCCGCTTTTTTTCACTTTTCTAAAACCTTTCGCCCACCACCTCCGTAGCCAAGGTCGGGAAGATCGTCCAAACCGGGCCACTCAGGCTGGAGACAAAAGGAGCGGATGGTGCCGTTCTGCCTAGGGCGTTGCCGGGGATAAACCACTTCCATTCTTATGAATGCTATCACTCTGGCCCCAGCCGCCGCCCGGGTCGCCGAACCCGCTTCTGCACCTCGTCCTACAACCCCCACCCCCACCCCCCCCACACCACACCACACCACCCCCACCACCGAAGCTCCCCTGCCCGATTCGGCGCGGGCCTGCTGGTTTGAGGACCTCTCCCTTGCCGATGTTCCCCGCGTGGGCGGAAAGAACGCCTCCCTCGGAGAGCTGACCCGGTCAGCCGACACACTCGGCATCTATGTCCCCCCGGGCTTCGCCCTCCCCACCGGCGCCTTCCGCTGGTTCCTGCAGGAGGCGGGACTCGCGCGTGAAATTAAAGAAATCCTTAAATCCATCCGCGCGGGCAGTGTGGAAAGCCTGCAAAAGGCGGGGGCTGAGATTCGCAGCGCCATTCTGGGACGACCGCTGCCGGAAGCCCTGATACAGGAAATCTCCGCCGCCTACCTGAAGCTCTGCCAGCGAGCGGCAGCAGCCGCTGACGCCGCCCTGCGGCATGGCGCCCCACCGCAGGAAGCGGCGCCCCAAGCCCTCGTCCCAGTCGCCGTACGCAGCAGCGCCACGGCCGAGGACCTGCCCGAAGCCAGCTTCGCCGGAGCCCAGGAAAGCTTCCTCAACGTCGTCGGGCCGGAAGCAGTGGTCGCGGCTTGTCACCAGTGCTTTGCCTCGCTGTACACGGACCGCGCCATCAACTACCGGGCGGAACACGGCTTTGCCGAAGGCTCGGTGCTGCTTTCCGTGGGGGTCCAAGAAATGATCGACCCCTCCCGCGGAGGCTCAGGCGTCCTGTTTACGCTGGACACCGAAACCGGGTGCAGAAACGTGGTGCTCATCAACGCGGTCCGTGGTCTGGGCGAGGCCCTTGTCCAGGGCAGTGTCACCCCGGACGAATACCTCGTGTTCAAACAGGGTCTTCAGTACGCTCCCTGCCCGGTGTTGCGCAGATCCAGCGCGGCGCAGCCAGCGGGCAGGCCCGGTGCCAAACCCGAGGAATCCGGCCCGGCCGGACCTCCCCAAAGGGTGGCAAAGAAGGGGACGGGACCCGTCCCCCTGGTTCTCGACGATGAAACGGTCCTGCAACTGGCCCGGTGGGGCTGCGCAATTGAGGCGCACTACGGCAGGATTCTAGGGAGGGACACTCCGATGGACGTGGAGTGGGCTTGGGCTGGGCCCGGTCACCGCCCAGCCATCCTGCAAGCCCGCCCGGAGACGGTGCATGCCACACGCGCAAAAGCATCCTGGAAACGGTCCGTGCTCACGGGCCACGGCAGGGAACTGGTGCG
>CAMCIN010000055.1 GCA_945874745.1 Akkermansia muciniphila
GACGAGGTCTTGTCGTAGACGCGCGCCACCCCCCGGGCATCCAGAAACAGGCCCCGTTTGCAGCGGAACGCGATGTTGTTGCGCACCGAGTTGTAGTGGCCGCCGCAGACCGCAAAACCGCCCTGCATTTCGCAGGCGACATTGCCGTACAGGGTGTCCCCGCCGTCTCCGTCGTCCAGGTAAAATCCGACCGCGTTCGGGCTGTGGTGGACGAAATTGTACCGCAAAACATTTCCACAACTGGTCCAGTCGTTTGTGGTGTAAAACGCGCCCATATCATCGGAGGTGAGCACTGCGTGAGACACCTCGTTGTACTCAAAAATATGGTCGTTCCCTCCGTACTGGATGCCGGCATGCGGCACGTCGTGGATGAAATTGTGGGCCACGCGACAACCCACCGCGTCACCCGCGCCAAAAATTCCAACTAGAATTCCAGGCGCATAGGTTTTCTTGAGCACTCCCACCTTCTGGATGTGGTTGTTTTCAGCAGTGTTCCAGCAGGGGGAAAGGGTGGCCCGGTCCCCTCCCGAGAGCACAATCCCGCTGTGTCCGGTTGAGGAAATGTCACAACTGCGCACGGTGTTGCCCTCCCCGCGATTCACCACCACACCGGAGCCGGCAACATTCCGAATCCGACAGCCCGCGACCTCCACCCCTTGGGAATCCCGTAGCTCGATTGCGTGAGAAAGTCCGTTCTCGAGAGAAAAGCCCTCCAACCGCAAATGGGCAGCCTTCTCCACCAGCACCAGGGGCGCCGCCATGTCAGCAAGAACGGCCACCGCCGCGCCGCTCCCCTCCCCGGCGGCAGGCCACCAGTGCAGCCGGCGCGTTTGAAAATCCACGCACCATTCTCCGGGGCGGTCGATTTCTTCCAGTAAATTGATCGCCCACCAGGGCTCCGCGCCGCTGCCCTGCGCCCCTGCGTATTTGGACCCGATCCCACCCGCCACGGGCGCGCCCAGCGCAACCTCCCGGCTTGCAAAATCAATCTGCTCCACCTTCACCGCACGCACATCCCACGGCACCCTCCAATAGCCCTCCACCCAAACCCCGCGCTCCACCGGCCAACGGCCCACCCGCTCTTCCCTCGCCACAAACCGCCCCTTCCCCTTGAACTGCCCCGGCGCACTCTCGCCCTTGTCCACAATCCGCTCAATCTTTGCCGCTCCCTGGTTGGGCCAACGCGAAACCGGTTGCCGCTCTCCCTCCAAGTAAAGCTCCAGCAGCCCGCCTCCATTGTCAAAACTCAGCGGATACGGCCCGACGTGCACAATCCCCAGGAAAGCCAGATCCAAGGAAACCACCTTTCCCACCGCACTGCCGTCGAGCCGCCGCAGGTCCTCCGCAACCGGTTGCTGAAAGTCCGAAAGGCGGACCTGTGTTCCGGCATCCAAAACCACGTTGCCGGGACTGGCAGCCTTCCACACCACCGGAGCCTCCGCACTCCCCCCGTCCTGCGGTCCAAGCACGAAGGACGTCCTCCGTGCGTAATGCCCCGGACCGACGGAAACCGTAATGCCGCCGGCGGGCAGTCCCCCCGCCGCTTTAAGAGCACGCACAGCCTCGCGGGCCTGCTCCAGTGTCGCAAAGGGACGCGCGGCCGAACCATCGCCGCTGTCCGCACCCCTTGGAGACACAAAGAAGCACGACGCCTCGGGCGCCTTCGCGCTGGCGCCAACCGAGCAGAGAAGCGAAAACGCAACGCCGAAAAGCACTTCGGCGGGAAGAGAGAGGGGGCGGCACTTCAGCATTCCACGACCATGCGACACTGTGCCAAACGAGGAAAGCGCGTTCCACTCCCTCTCGGCGACTCACGCTAAAGCGCCTTTTTTCCATTTCCAAAGCCGCGCAAAGCAGGAAGCTCAAGACTCCAGCCGGGTGAGGTCAGCAGGGGGGAAAGCCGAGCAAAACCGCCGGAACACTCGAGGCGAATTTGGCCGCCTCTTCCAGAGAGAGCTGCAACCAACTGGCGGCGTTTGCCACGCCGTGGTCCAGCCTGAGGGCGCTGCCCGCGAAATGAGCGGCCCCCGGCAGCCTGACAACGGCGTCGGCCCCCACCTCCAGTTCAAGCGCCCCCAAGGTGTAGCGGCCCGGAGCGGCCCCGGCGGCCGACATCGCGTCGGTGGTGAGGATCACTTTGCCTGGGGGCTTCGCCCGGATGAGGTTGCGCAGCACGTGGGGAGGCAGGTGGATTCCGTCCGGAATGAAGCAGGCGGTCAGTTCGTCCCGGGCGAGCAGCCTTTGGATGATGTTCTCGTGCCTTGGCAGCATTTCCGGACAGCCGTTTCCCAAGTGCGTGCAAAGCGTGGCACCCGCTGCAATGGCGGCGGAAATCTCGTCGTTGCTCGCGTTGGTGTGGCCGAGGGAAATGCGCACCCCGGAGCGAACGGCCTTTTGGATGAAAGCGGCGGAGCCCGCGCGCTCTGGGGCGAGTGTGACCAGGCGAATCGCACCCTGGGCGGCTGCCTGCAGGGAAGCGAACACATCCCAGTCGGGATCGCGCATCCACTGGGGGGCGTGGGCGCCGCGGTAACCGGGCTCTGCGCTGAGGAAGGGTCCCTCCAAATGGTACCCGACGATGCACTCGCGGGCCAGGGGGTCTTGACGGCGGCAGTCTTCGAGGGCTCGGAACTTGGTTTCAAGCGCCTCCTGGCTGTCCGTAATGAGGGTGGCCAGAATCCGTTCCATGCCGCAGGAGCGCAGCGCAAGGCAGGCCGCGTGGAGCGCTTGGGGAGAGACGGGTCGCTGGAAGTCGACACCGGCAAATCCGTTTACCTGAAGATCAAACAAAGCGGTGAGGGAGGAAGTGTTCACGCGGGGGTGGCAAAGCACAGGAAATGTTGCAGCTCCAACAGGCGGCAAACAGCGCAAAAGAACGCCGCCGCTTCGGGCCAAAGGTTTTTTGAGATTTCAGCGTTGGAAACAGCCGGATGGAGGACGAGGCTTTCGTAGAGGATCCTCGCGGCTGCAGTCCAGCGCCCCAAGCCGGCCAGCGGTACGGGTTCCCATCCGGTCGTCCTTATTTCACCCGCCACCTTCAGCCACACCCCGTCATGAGCGCCTCACCCCAATGCTGGCTCGTTAAACAAGAGCCCTCCGCCTACTCTTGGACCGATTTCGTCTCAGACGGCCAGACCGCTTGGACGGGCGTGCGCAATTTTCAAGCCCGCAAAAATCTCCTCGCCATGCGCAACGGCGACCTGGCCCTCTTTTATCACAGCGTCATCGGCAAGGAGATCGTGGGGACAGCCCGGGTTGTCAAAGAGGCCTATCCAGATCCGACGGCCACGGAAGGGGAATGGGTTTGCGTGGATCTTGCACCCGAGGCTCCCCTGCCCTTTCCCGTCACGCTGGAGACACTCAAAGCGCATCCCACGCTTTGCGGCATCCCGCTCATCAAGCAGTCCCGCCTGTCGGTGATGCCTTTGAGTCAGGCAGATTTTGACGCCCTGACCGCCCTCGGGCAGCGGGCCTCCGATGCAGTCCTTAAAAACGGGGCCTCATTCCGGTGATTCTCCGGAGAGGGATCCGCAGATGTCTCAGATGCCACAGATAAGATAAAAGAGAAGGAAGGAGGAGAGGGGGGACATGTCAGGAACATCTGCTTCATCTGCTTCATCTGAGGAGCAGCACTCTGGGCTGGGGTGGCGGTGCCGCTACACTGAAGGCACGCTAGGCACTCAATTGCAGCCACACGCAACTGGCGCCCTCGCCACGGGGGAAATCCTCCGGAGGCAGGGTGGGAGAAAACGTTCCTGAAAGACGGCGCAATTTGAGCGCCATCCGGCAGATCCGCTCCAGATCCCGCACCCCAAGCCTCGTACAGTTTGTGGAAATGAGCAGCCTGCCCCGCGGCGCAGTCACCTCAAGCGCGGCCTGGACCAACTCCCCCATGTCGTCCTCCACACGGAAGCGCCCCCGAGTGTGACTGGTCGAAAAGGTAGGCGGATCGAGGATAATAGTGTCAAAGCGTTCCCCCTTGCGGGCCAGTCGCGGGAAGGACTCGCGCACATCGGCCGCAAAAAAGCGGTGCTTTTCGGGCGAAAGACCGTTGAGCACGAAATTCGCCTCTCCCCTGGAAAGGGACTTCCTGGAGAGGTCAATGGAGAGGGTTTCCGCTCCAGCCAGTGCGGCGCAGACGGAAAACGAACAGGTGTAGGAGAAGGTATTCAAAAACCGCCCCCGGGCATTTTGGCGCACCCACGACCGGTTGTGGCGCTGGTCCAAAAACAGCCCTGCGGAGTACCCCGCGCTAAAATCCAGTCCAAAGCGCACTCCCGCCTCAGTGACCGTGGTAAACAGGGGAAGCTCGGCGTCCCCTTCCAAAAGCACGGGGCTGACCCGCTCCTGATTGCGCACGGGGAGGTGGCGCCCAAAGACCCGTTCTGGAACAAAGCCTGTCAGGGCGGGAAGCGTGGCGCACCATGCTAAAAGCTCAGGAAGCAAGGACTCCGCTTGGTAGCTCAGAAGCAAATCGGCGCCGAGCCGCTCTATCCATGCACCGCTTAAAGTGCATATACGGAAAGCGTTAGTGCCTTCGCTTTCAAATTTCTTCCAAAGTTTGAGAGAGGGCGGGGCGAGAGAAACGTTGTCGGGCATGGAAAACAGAAAACTAGCTCAGATGAAGACGGATTGCAGAGGGAGAACAATTCCATTAGATATCTGCCAGATATTAGTCAGAATTGATTCATCTTATGCGGAAGAACTACCCCTCCATTGTAACCAGCTGTCTGGTGCTCTCGGCTTCTCAGGTGCTAGCCCAGGCCGGAAACGACGGGGCCGAGCAGTACCTCAACCTCTACAGCACTTATCAGAAGGCAGAGTCCTTGGAGAAACGCGGCGATTCCGCTGCCGCGCTCAAGCTCTACCAGGAGGTTGCCAAGGCGCTGAGCCAATTTTCCTCCCAGTACCCCAGTTGGAGCCCTCAGGTAGTCAAATACCGCTCCCAGTTGACGGCCCAAGCACTTCAGCGGTTGCAGAACGCTCCGCAACCCTCTCCGGCACCCGTCCGGCCGAGCGCCCCGCAGACTGCTCCCCAAAGACCGGCCCCAAGCGCGACTCCAGAGGCCACGCCGCTCATTCCGCAGGCCCCCGACCGCGGCGGCATCCCACTGGCCCCGACCGACCCCTTCGCTGAAATCCAGGCCAAGCTCAACCAACTGCAAAACGATCTGCAGTTTGCCCTTGAAGAAGCCCAGCGGCTCCGCAAGGAAAAGTCAGACCTGCTCAAAAACCTCGAGGAAACAGCCAACTCGGCCTCCAAAGCGTTGGAGGAAAACATCAAGGCCCGCAACAAGGCCGAGGCGCTCGCACGGATCCTCGAACAGCGCTCGGATGTGGCGGAACGCGCCCTGCTTCAGGCGCGGGAAGACAAAACAAAGACGGCATCAGATCTGGCACTTGTGGAGAAGGAGCGCGACGAATTGCGCCAGCAGCGCAAGGAGCTCCAGGCGGACCGCGATGCCTCCGAAGAGGTGCGCACCCGGCTGGAAGCCCGATTGGTCCAGACTCAGGGCCGCGAGGCCACGGTCGTGGGCGAGCGCACTGCCGCAGGACTGCAGGTTGCCCAGGCCCAGAAACAGGTGGAGTCGATGAAGGAAGAGCTGGCCAGTGCGGCAAAGGCTCAGGCGTCCCTGCAATCGAAGCTGGAAAAAATCACAGGGGAACGCGACACGGCCAAGGCTGCGCAAAAGCAGCTTGAAGCCTCAAAAGAAGAGCTCGCCAGTGCGGCAAAGACGCAGTCGAGCCTCCAGTCCAAACTCGAAAAAGTCACCGGCGAGCGGGACGCAGCCAAGACGTTGGTTGCCGCCACCACCAAGGAAAAAGACGAAGCAAAAACCGCTGCAGAACAGGCGGCCAAGGAGCGGGAAGCGGCTCAAAAAGAGGCAGCCAAGGTTGCGAAGGAACGGGATGCGGCGAAGGCAGAGGTCGCCAAGGTGGCTCAAGAACGGGATGATTCTCTGGCGGTTTCCGCCCGCCTGAAGGTCGCCCGGGGGCAGATGGAAAAGCTCGAGGCTGAAAACAAGGAAGCGGCTTCCAAGTTGGCCAAAGTGCAGAAACAGCTTGAGCAGCAACGCCAGGACGGCACCCAGTCCACCCAGGGAATGAAGGCCCTGCGCGACGAGGTGGAGGGAATCCGCACGAAGCTGGCAGACTCTCAAAAGCGGGCGGAGACGGCGGAGAAATCGGTGACGGATCTGGAGGGCAAACTCAACGCGAGCATCCAGCAAATCAACCTTGCAAAGGCCGACGCCACGCAGGCGAAAACCGACGCGATGCAGGCCAAAGCGGATGCCACGCAGGCAAAAGCGGACATCACGCAGGCAAAAGCGGACATCACGCAGGCGAAAACGGACATCACGCAGGCGAAAACGGAAACAACCCAGGCCAAGGCGGACGCGGCTCAGGCGCTTGCAGACCGGGAGAAGGACAAGGAGGAACGCGACCTTTTGCAGGGCATCCTCAACCGCTCCCTGGCCGAGCAGTCCCGCCGGGAAAAGGCGAGGAAGGATCTCGTGGCCGAAGTCTCACGGCTCAAGGTCAGTTCGGACGCATTGATGAAACAGATCGGTCTGCTGGGCGAACCAGTGCTCCAGTTGAACGAAAAAGAACAGGCGCTCTTTAAACAGCCCCTGGTGGAGATCAGCGCCGAAGGAATCTCCATCTCGGCGATGAAGACCGCCCCCAAAAATGCGGCCGCGGCCCCAGCAGCAGAGAGCAAAGACGCGCCGAAGCCTCAGGAGAACGCCCCCAAGGCGGATGCCGCGGCATTAAAAACAGCAAAGCTCGGCCCCCTTTCCGACGAGGTGCGGGGCAAGATCTCCGAGGCCAAGGACCGCTTCGACAAGGGCGACTTCGTGAACGCAGAAAAGCTCTACAAGGAGGTTCTGGACGACGCCCCCGGCAATGCCTTTGTGCTCTCCAACCTGGGCGTGGCCCAGTTTCGCGGCAAGCGGTACCCGGAAGCCGAGGAAAGTCTGAAAAAAGCGCTGGAACTCGCTCCCGAGGATGCCTTCTCCCGGTCCACCTTGGGCATTGTTTTCTACACCCAAGGCAAACTGGACAAGGCGGTCGACGAGCTCACCCAGTCGGTCTCCATCAACCCGAACAATGCCGTCGCGCACAACTACCTCGGCATCGCTGCCAGCCGCAAGGGCTGGCAGGAAAACGCCCGCAAGGAACTGGAAACCGCAGCGGAACTCGACCCGACCTACGCTGACGCGTACTTCAACCTAGCGGTGGTGTGCGCTTCGCAGAAGCCACCGGACAAGGACGCCGCCCGCAACGCCTACCAGAAGGCCACCGCCCTCGGGGCCGCTCCTGACACCCGCCTCGAAGAACTCATCCGCTGAGCCGGCGCGGCAGTCCTGCCCACAGGCTCACCTCCTGAGCCGTTTCTCAACTCCACCTCCTATCGGATCCAAAGATCAGCCTCACGCAGGCTCCCCTCCCCTCCCACTCAGGCCCTTTGTTGTTGCCAACTTTGCCCTGACCTGGGACGGGCGGATCTCCACGCGCAACCACACCCCCTCGGATTTCTCCTCGGCGGCCGACAAAAGCCGCCTGCTCGAAATCCGGTCCGAAGGGGACGCCGTGCTGGCCAGCGCCACCACGGTGAGCGCCGACACCATGACGATGGGCCTTCCTGTGCCCGCCCTGCGCGCGGCCCGGGTCGCCCGAGGCCAGGAAGCATTCCCGCTCCGCGTCCTCTGGACCCGCTCGGGAAACCTCTCCACGGGGCTCCGGCTTTTCGGGGAATCATTCGCCCCGATTGTAGTCTTCAGCGGAAAAGGGATGCCGATTCAGACGCGCACCGCGCTGGAGAAGCGGGCAACGGTATGGCAGGCGCCTGCGGACAGTCTCTCCCCCGAGTGGGCGCTACAGATGCTCGCGCAACACCACGGGGTGCGCAAAGTCGTCTTGGAGGGGGGCGGCACGCTCCTGCGGCTGTTTCTCGCAAGCCGGTGCGTGGACGAGTTATGCCTGACCTGGTGCCCGCGGGTTTTTGGCGGAAGCACGGGAATTACACTGACGGGGCTCCCCGGGGACTTCCTGCCCAGCTCGGTGCAGGCCCGCCTTTTGCGGATGGAACAGACGGGTTTGGAATGCTTCACTCGTTGGGGTTTGAAATATCAGCGTATTTTTTCTGGAAAACGTTGACTTAACATTCCTCAATTCGTACCTTCCCGACCCCTTTTTGGAGGAAGATTCATGTCAACGTACTCAGCGAAAGAAACCGAAGTGCAACGCAGGTGGTGGGTCATCGATGCCACCGACCAGGTCTTGGGCCGTGTTGCAGTGAAAGCCGCCAACTTGTTGCGCGGCAAAGAAAAGTCCATGTTCACCCCCCACGTCGATACGGGTGATTTTGTGGTCGTCATCAACGCGGACAAGGTGCGTGTGACTGGAAAGAAGGAAACGGCCAAGACCTACATGAGCTTTTCAGGCTTCGTGGGCGGGCACAAAAGCGAATCCTTCCGCCAGCGTCGCGCTCGTCATCCGGAGTTGCTGATCCAAGGCGCCGTGAAGGGAATGATCCCCCACAACCGCCTCGGACGCAGCGTCATCACCAAGCTCAAAGTCTACAAAGGCTCCGAGCATCCCCACGCCGCCCAGAACCCGGTGCCGGTGAGCGCAGTCCAGTAACCTTATTTTATGTCCGAAACCGTTTCTGAATTTGTTGCAGTTGGCCGCCGCAAGACGGCCGTAGCCCGGGTGCGTATCACCCCGGGTACCGGGAAGATCGTGGTCAACGGCCGCGCCTTCGACGATTACTTCAAGACTCAGGCCCTTCAGAACACCGTTCTGAGCGCCTTTGAAGCTGTCAAACAGGTCAACCAGTTCGACGTCAAGGTCACCGCCGACGGCGGCGGCGTCCAGGGTCAGGCGGGCGCTCTGCGTCTGGCCGTCTCCCGCGCCCTGCTCGAGTCCAACCCCGAATACCGCGCCACGTTGAAGGCGGTCGGGTTCCTGCGCCGCGACCCGCGCATGAAGGAACGTAAAAAGCCCGGTCAGCCCGGCGCCCGCAAACGCTTCCAGTTCTCCAAGCGCTAAGATCTCGGCAGGGTGCCTTTGGCACCACGCCCGGAAAAGAGTACGTTCTCCGAAAACCCGCTGCTTCACGGCAGCGGGTTTTTCTTTTGCGCCTCACGGCCCCCTGTAGCGGCTCGCTTATGCGACAACAGCGGCCAATTTAGCCGAGGCCCTTTCCCCTCTTGCGGTACGGGAGGGCGCTGCGGCAGCATAAGCCTTCCGGGAGTGCAAGCCACCGGCAGGTGGCTTCACCCCTCTCCGCCCCAAAACCCGATAACCCACAGCACCACACACAGATACCAAATGAGTCATTTCCATCACGTGAACTTCCTCTGGGACGACGCCAAAGCAGCCTCCCTGGATCCCGCGGAGCGCCTCGTGTACCGCTCCAACCTGCTGGGCAGCGACCAGCGCGTCACCAACACGGGCGGAGGCAACACTTCCTCGAAGCTCACGGAAACCGACCCGCTCACCGGCCAACCCGTCGAAGTCCTTTGGGTGAAGGGTTCCGGTGGAGACCTGCGCACCTCCAAGCGGGAGAACTTCTCCTCGCTCTACCAGCAGAAGCTCATTGATTTGCAAGGGGCCTACGCGGCCCGCACCGACAAGGGACTCAAATCCAACGCCGAGGACGACATGGTGGGCATGTACTCCCACGCCACCTTCAACCTCAACCCGCGGGCGTCCTCCATCGACACCCCCCTCCACAGCTTCCTCCCAGGCAAGTTTGTGGACCACATGCATCCCAACGCGATCATTTCCATCGCCGCGTCGCGCAACTGCGAAGCCTTAACCAAGGAAATCTTCGGCGGCTCGATGGCCTACGTGCCCTGGATGCGTCCCGGTTTCGAGCTGGGCCTCGCCATGCAGACCATCTCCAAGGCGCACCCCGAGGTGAAGGCCATCATGATGGGCCAGCACGGCTTCATCTCTTGGGACGACGACGACAAGACCTGCTACCTGCGCACCCTTGAATTCATCGAGAAGGCCGCCACCTACATTGACGCCAAGTACCAGGCCAAGGGCGGTCACGCTACGGTCTTTGGCGGCGCCAAATACCAGACACTTCCCGAGACGCAGCGCCACGCGACTTTCGCCGCGATCCTTCCCTGGCTCCGCGGCCAGGTCAGCCAGCAAAAGCGCTTCATCGGCACCGTCCAGGAGGACGAGTCCATCCTGCGTTTCGTCAACTCCAAGGACGCCGCACGCCTCGCGGAACTCGGCACCAGCTGCCCCGACCATTTCCTGCGCACCAAGATCAAGCCGCTGTACGTCGACTGGAACCCCGCCACCGGGGACGTCGCCGCACTCAAGGCCCTGCTGAGCGAAGGCCTCGCCAAGTACCGCGAGGACTACGCCGCCTACTACCACAAGTGCAAGCACGCCAACTCCCCGGCGTTGCGCGATCCAAACCCCACGGTGGTCCTCATTCCCGGTCTTGGGATGATCGCCTGGGGCAAGGACAAGAGCGAATCCCGTGTCACCGCAGAGTTCTACAACTGCGCGGTGGAGGTCATGCGCGGAGCGGAAGCCATCGACGAGTACATCGCCCTGCCCCTGCAGGAGGCGTTCGACATCGAGTACTGGTTACTTGAAGAGGCGAAGCTGCAGCGGATGCCCGCGGAAAAGGAACTGGCCCGCCAGGTCGTCGTGGTCATTGGCGCCGGCAGCGGCATCGGCAAGGAAACGGCGCACCGGATCGTCAAGGAAGGCGCGCACATTGTCTGCGTGGACTTGAAGGAGGAAACCGCCGCGGCCACCGCTGCGGAGATCACCCACAAGTACGGGCTGGGCATCGGGGTCGCCGGCTCTGGCGTGAGCGGCTGCGGGCTCGCCATCGGGTTTGGGGCGGACATCACCAACCGGGACAGCATCCGCGCGATGCTCGACAAGGTGGCGCTGGCCTACGGCGGTTTTGACTCCATCTGCGTGACGGCGGGCATTTTCGTGCCCAGCGACACCAGCGGCCACATTCCCGACGACCGCTGGGAGCTGACCTTCAAGATCAACGTCACCGGCAGCTACCTGGTCGGGGACGAGGCGTTCAAAACCTGGAAGGAACAGGGCCTTCACGGCAACCTGGTCCTCACAACCAGCGCCAACGCCGTGGTGGCGAAGAAGGGCAGCATCGCCTACGACACTTCCAAGGCGGCCGCCAACCATTTGGTGCGCGAACTGGCCATCGAGTTGTCGCCGCTGGTTCGGGTCAACGGCGTGGCACCGGCCACCGTGGTGCAGGGCAGCGCCATGTTCCCCAGGGACCGCGTCATCGGCTCGCTGGCGAAGTACAGCATCCCCTTCACCGAAGACGAGCACACTGACTCACTGGTGAGCAAGCTCGCCCAGTTCTATGCTGACCGGACCCTGACCAAGTCGCCCATCACCCCGGCGGACCAGGCGGAAGCCTACTTCCTGCTGGTGTCCAAGCGCCTGAGCAAGACCACCGGCCAGGTCATCACCGTCGACGGCGGCCTCCACGAGGCCTTCCTCCGGTAGGGGCGGACGTCCATCAAGCGAGAGACGGCGGCGGGGAACACTCCCTGCCGCCGTTTTTTTATGTTGGTTTTCGCGAGGCGTCCGGAGAGCTACCCCTTTTTTCAAAGCCCACGACCACGGGGAGGGAAGCTCTTGGCCGGCCCGCGCCGGCGCCGGAAATGCATTGCCAGACAAACAGGACCGCGCGAGCCTTTTAGCATTCTCCCAGATGAAGCCGCCCCTCCCCCCCTCCCTCGCCCTCCTGCTCGCACTGGCCGTCCACACCTGCCCCGCTGCCGCCCCTGTCTCCACCGACTGGCCCGCATGGCGCGGTCCCTCAGCCGACGGCCAGGCCGCCGCAGGCCAGAACGTGCCGCTCCGCTGGAGTGAAACAGAGAATGTGCTCTGGCGTGCCCCCATCCGGGGCCGAGGCCACAGCTCACCCACCGTCGCGGGCTCCCTGATTTTTTTGGCCACCGCAGACAGCGAGAAGGAAGAGCAACTGGTGGTCTGCTACGAACGTGCCACCGGAAAACTCCTTTGGGAGACGGTTGTGCACAAGGGCAACATCGACATGGGAGGCCACCGCAACGCCTCGCAAGCCTCCTCCACCGTCGCCTGGGACGGAGAACACCTTTACATCAACTTCCTCAACAACCGGGCCGTCCACACCTCCGCCCTCGACGCCTCCGGCAAGCTGCTCTGGCAGCAACGCGTGTCAGACTTCCAGATCCACCAGGGCTTTGGTTCCTCCCCTGTGGTCTACCAGTCCGTGGTCCTGGTGACTGCCGACCATCGCGGCGGTGGCAAAATTTCAGGCCTCAACAAGCAGACCGGCCAGATCCTCTGGCAGCAGGACCGCCCGAAGGTGGCCAACTACGCCTCCCCCTCCGTCCTCCAGACCGCGGGCAAAACTCAGGCGATCCTCGCCGGCTGCAACCTCATCGCCAGCTTTGACCCGCTGGACGGCCGAAAGCTCTGGGAAGTGGAGGGCTCCACCGAGGAAACAGTGGTCACTGCCGTCACCGACGGCTCCAGGATCTTTGTCGGAGGCGGCTACCCGAAAAACCACACGGTGGCCCTCGAGGCGGACGGCTCCGGCAAAATCGCCTGGCAAAACACCACCCGCGCGTACGTCCCCTCTATGCTCGTCAGGGAGGGACACGTCTACGCTGTGTTGGATTCCGGACAGGCGGTTTGCTGGAAATCGGACACCGGAGAAGAACTCTGGCGCGAAAAGGTGGACCGCGACTTCTACGGCTCCCCCGTCATGCTGGACTCGCGCATTTACTCCACCAACCAGCACGGAATCACGTCCGTCTTCGAGGCGACCCCCAAGCAGTTCAAGCTCCTTTCCCAGAATGCATTGGGGGACGAAGCCTTTTCCAGCCCCTCTATCTGCGGCAACCGGATCTATCTGCGGTCCGCCAAAAAGGGGGACCCGCGCCGGGAATCCCTCTGGTGCATTGGGGAAAAGTAACAGCGCGCCTCCGAAACACAGTGCCTCCCCCCAATGCTGACGCTTCCCCGTTCCAACGCACTCGCCGCCCTCCTCGGGTGGTGCCTTCTTTTCAGCGCGGCCGCGGAGGTCCCGCCTCTACGCGGCCTCAGCCGCAGCGACCTGCTCCAAACCGCTCCAGGCTCCGCCCGGCAAGCGACCTCACCGTTGGAATGGGAATCCCGCAGAACGGAAGCCCTCAAAGGGTTTCAGCATGTGGCCGGCCCCCTTCCCGGCGGACAGATGCGCTGCGCTTTGGAGCCGGCCCTCGCACAGGAGGTGGACTGCGGCACCTACGTCAGGCGACTGATCAGTTACGCCTCCTCGCCCGGGGGACGGGTTTCGGCATACCTTTGCATTCCCAAAGCCGCCTTGGCGGGCCACCCGGCGCCCGCGGTCCTCTGCCTGCATCCGACCGACGACCTCGTCGGACACGGGGTGGTCGTGGGGCTTGGTGGAAAGCCCAACCGCCAGTACGCCTCCGAACTGGCCGCACTGGGGTACGTGACCCTCTCCCCCAGCTACCCCCTGCTCGCGAAATACCAGCCAGATCTGAAGGCCCTGGGCTTTGAGAGCGGCACGATGAAGGCGGTCTGGGACAACATCCGCGGCCTAGATCTGCTTGAAACGCTTGCCTTCGTGCGTAAGGAAGCGGGGTTTGCCGCCATCGGCCATTCTCTCGGAGGGCACAACAGCATCTTCACCGCGGCTTTGGAACCGCGACTGCGCGTGGTGGTCTCCAGCTGCGGTTTTGACTCCTTCCTAGACTACAAGGGAGGCAATCTCAAGGGCTGGGTACAGGAGCGGTACATGCTCAAAATGGGAGCCTACGTGGGACACCCGGAGGCGGTGCCTTTTGATTACTACGAACTTGTGGCCGCCCTCGCGCCGAGGCCCTTTCTGGTCAACGCCCCCGTGCGGGACTCCAACTTCAGCTGGGAAAGCGTCGACCGGATCGCCGCCTCCGCGGGGGAGGTCTACAAGCTGCATCAAGCGGACGGAAACCTCAAAGTCCTACACCCGCAGTGCGAACACGACTTTCCAGATGAGGCTCGGAGCGCCGCCTACGCACTGATCCGGGAAGTTTTGGGCAAACCCTGACCCACGGCGCTCCTCCCGGAAGCCACTAAGAGTGGCTGTAGCCCTCTTCGTTGTGGTCTGCGATGTCCAGCCCCTGAGACTGTTCCTCTTCGCTGGCACGCAACCCCACCAGTCGATCCACAAGTTTGGCCAGCACCCAGGTCCCCACCAGCGAAAGCACGATGCAGGACACCATCGCCACCAACTGCCCCTGAAGCAGCCCCTTTTCGACAAGGGCCGCTCCCGCGGGATTCACCTCCTGCTCCACAAGCAGGGCGGTGGCGAGCGCCCCGATCGTGCCGCCGACCCCGTGCACGCCAAAGGTGTCGAGGGCGTCGTCATATCCAAGCAACGGCTTAAGCCAGGAACACGCTGCATACGCAAACAAACCGGCAAGCACCCCGATCCACACCGCAGATGCCCCCGAGACAAAGCCCGCCGCATTGGTGATGGTCGCCAGGCCGGCCACCGCGCCCGAGCACAGCCCGAGCACCGAGATCTTGCCCCGGTGCACGCGCTCCACCAGCGCCCAGATCAGCATCGCAGCGCTTGCCGAAAGAGTCGTGGTGAGAAACGCCTGGAGCGCCACCCCGTCAACCGCCAGCGCCGAGCCCGCATTAAAGCCGTACCAGCCCGTCCACAGCATCCCGGTTCCCAACACGCAAAGCACCATGCTGTGGGGGGGCATCACCCGCTTTCCAAACCCCACGCGTGGGCCAACCAACACGCACAGTAAAAGCGCCGACCAACCCGAGGTCATGTGCACCACGATTCCGCCGGCAAAGTCCAGCGCCTTGAAGGGCGCGTCCGCGTTCGCCAAGCCCGCAAACGCCCCGGTCGCCCCCCACACCGCGTGCGCCACCGGGTAATATACCCCGAGGGTCCAGAGCACCGAAAACAACAACACCGCGCTAAAACGCATCCGCTCCGCGACCGCCCCGATGATCAGCGCAGGGGTGATCGCCGCAAACATCGCCTGAAATAGCGCGAAAGCACCCGAAAAAATGCGCCCCTCATACGGACTCGGCTCCACCCCCACCCCTTGGAATCCAAGGTGCTCGGTGCCGCCAAAAAAGTGCCTGAGCAGGGACCCGCCTTCGGCAAAGCTCTTCCCAAAGACCAGGCTGTAGCCAAAACCCCACCACATCAGAATCCCCACCGCCGTCAGCGCCAGACACTGGGCCGCCACCGAAAGGACATTCCGGCCGCGAACCAGTCCGCCGTAAAAAAGAAAGAGCCCCGGGATGCACATCATCAGCACGAGGGCCGTGCTGAGGAGCACCCAAACGTTATCGGCGGCATTTACTGTGGAGTTGGCTAATATTAACATTTTGGCTAATTTTAATCAGAAGCCGTTTGTTAAACATAAAAGCGCCCCGCCTTGTCACCGTTTAAGTGCGCCCGCCCGCACAATCCTGAACCAGGCCGTGCCCCCTCTTCGCCGCACAAGGCACCCACTGCCCAGCCTAAGCCCCCACCAACTCGCGCAACGCCACCCCGGCATTGGTCAACATGCGCGGCCGGCCCAAGGGATCGACAAACTCGCCGTGCGGGTTGATGCCCAGAAGGTGAAACAGGGTCGCTGCCAAGTCCGGCGGCCGCACCGGCCGGGAATCCGGCAGTCCCCCGATCTTGTCACTGGAACCGATCACCTGGCCGCCGGCGATTCCCGCCCCCGCCAACGCGACAGAGAACACCTGCCCCCAGTGGTCGCGCCCTCCTGCTGCATTGATTTTGGGCGAACGCCCGAACTCCCCCATGACCACCACCAGCGTTTCATCCAGAAGGCCGCGTTGCTCAAGGTCCCCGAGCAGGGTGGCGTAGGTCTTGTCAAACTGGGGACACAACACGTCCCGGACCCGTTCGGTGTTTTTGGAATGGGTGTCCCAGAGCGGATTACCGATGGCGGTGTCCCCCTCTTCTCTGGGCCAGTTGACCTGCACCAAGCGCACGCCCGCCTCCACCAGGCGGCGGGCCAGCAGAGCGCTCTGGCCGAACTTGTGCCGCCCGTAGGCGTCCCGCATCGCTGCGGATTCACGGTCCAACTCAAAGGCGGCGCGACTGCGCGGGGCGTGCAACACCTCGAACGCCTTCTGCTGCATGCGTCCGAAATCCACAAACCCGGGCGCTGAAATCTGGCTGTTGAAATGGTGGTCGAGCTGGCCCAACAGGGCGCTCCGCTCCTGAATCCGCAATTCGCTCACCCCCGGGGGCGGACTCATCCCCTCGATGTGCACACGATCCTCCCGCGGATCGCACTTGAGCAGGTGGGGATGCCAGGTGGGGCCCATGAAGCCGCCGTTCTGGCCGGGCCACAAAATATTGGGGTTGTTGTGCACCGGCTCGGGCAGCACCACGGAGGAAAGGGGCGAGCCTTCCGCGGGCTTGAGCGTCCCGACCACGGAGGCGATGCTGGGCCAGTCGGAGTGATCCGGGGGCATGTTCTCCGCCTTGGAGGAATGCTGGTAGCCGGTGAGCATGTAGTAGCCGCTGGTGGAGTGGCTGTTGATGTCGGTGGTCATCGACCGGATCACTGCCATCCGGTGCGCAAGCTTCGCGGTGTAGGGGAGCGTTTCAGAGAAATGCAGCCCGGGGACGGAAGTGGGGATCGAGCCGAGGCTTCCCCTGATTTCCAGAGGCGCCCCCGGCTTCGGGTCGAACGTCTCGTGCTGCGGCGGTCCGCCGCTCATGAAAATTAGAATGCAAGACTTCGCCCTGCCAAAGCTACCTGCCACAGAAACCGGCACCGCCTGTGCCTGAGCGCCCAACAGGCCCGACAGCGAGAGACCAAGGGTCCCCAAGCCCCCGACGCGAAGCCATTCGCGCCGGGAAAGCGGCCGAGGGTGCCTCGGAGCGGGCGGGGCGCTCTGTTTTGATAGGTAACTCATCAGGGGGGAAATGAAGTCTTGTTCTATCCCATTGGAAAGCAGCCCACAGTCAATCCGAAAGACTGCATTTCGCGGACTCTTCAGGGAAGGGGAAGGCATCCACAGATTTCACAGAATCCGCAGATGTTTTTATGTTTTCGTCTCATCTGTCAGATCTGCTATATCTGCGGATGCCTTTCTGGCTAAGCAATTTGTGTGATTCAACCAGGAAAGTCAGCGAGTTTGTGTTCCTCAACTTGGGTTTGTCTGGCGGCAAACACGCCCTAGGATCCCCAAGCTGCGTCGGCACGGATGTCCCGTCTTGCTGCGCCCCTATGAGCACCTCCCCCACAACAGGGATTCCCCCTCTACTTCTTGCTGAAATCCAGTCCCTACGCCAGCGGCGCCGCAGGCTGGAGCGGGCCAGGATCGTGCTCAAAATTGCCGCCTTCTCCACCGCCGGAATGACGGCGGCGCTCTTTCTCGACTGGCAGTTCGAATGGGTGGAGCTTTCCTCCAGGCTCGCCGCGCCCTGCACCGTGAGCGGGCTGGCGCTGTTTCTTAGCTGGGCCCTCTCCCGGCAGGCGCATCTCCAACGGGTGCGCGCACAGGAGGCAAGGGAGATCGACCTCCTGCTCCCCCCGCTCCAGGAGGGCGCCCGCGCAGGCGCCGCACCTTTTTCGGAAACTGGGGCGCCCCTCCAGCTTGGGGTGTCCGGGGCGCCTTCCCCTTCCGTGGCCGCGGGCGCCCCGCTTGACGAGACGCTGATGCTCCGGAACCGACTCCACGCGGAAGCCCTTTTTCCGCGCAGACAGCTCCACCGTGCCGTCTGGCTTTTCCTCGCCACGGCAGCTGTGAGCGCCGTGCTCGCCCTTCGTTTTGAGGGCACACTTCAGCCCCTGCTCCACCGCTTCCTCAACCCGTTTGCGCGCATCCCACTGACCCGCATTCTCGTGGACCAGCTGCCCAAATGGGTCGCCCCGGGGACAGACGTGGAACTCAACGCCACCGTCGCCGGAAAACTCCCGGGCGAAGCACTTCTGCGGCTCAAAGAGGGCACCGGAGCCGCCCGGGAGGTTTCGCTTCCCCTTTTTGGCCGGCGTCTCGTGCACAGCTTCCCCGAGCTAAGCGAGTCGGTCTCGTTTCAAATCACCGCAGGCCGCGCCGCAAGCAAATGGATCACCATCACGGCGGTGCACCCCCCAAAACTGGAGGGACTTTCTCTGCGCGTCATCCCCCCCCTCGCCTCCCGCCA
>CAMCIN010000056.1 GCA_945874745.1 Akkermansia muciniphila
CTTGTTCCACAGGCCCTGCACGACGCTGAAGTCCTTCTTGTGGCGCTCGAGCGGTTTGAGGCCGATGGGCAGTTCGTAGTCCGGGCCGGGCTTTTTGATGTCGGGATACCAGGTGCTCTCGGTGATGCCCCAGCCGAAGCCGAGAAAGAGCAAGCGCTTCGGAGGACCCGCCACTGGCGCGGCGGACGCAAAGCGTCGGAAGCCGAGCGATTCTAGCACGGGCAGCGCAATGACTGCGGTGGAGGACTGTAGGAATTGGCGGCGTGTTTTCATTGGGGGCTGGCGGGCTGCGTTCCGAAGTGGAAAATATTGTGGCCAAGGGTGCTAAGAACGAGCGCGGGGCGGGTTTATTTCCGCTGTTGCTCCATCTCGCAGTCGGCGGCCATCGGCACGGCGGGGCCGCTTTGCTCCACAGGATGAGTGAAGAGGTACCGTAAGACCTCGTCGTAACCCCACTGGCCCATGGCGTCCTTGCCGCCGGGCACGACGATGGTGTGGGCACGGCCGCTGTTGTTTTTGACGTCAATGTTGGTGATGAGCCTGCGCGAGTTGCCGTAGGGCGGCTTGGCTGTGTCGACGTCCACGATGGGGCCGTGGTTGTGCATTTTGAGCAACTGCCAGGAACGGCAGTAGTGGTTTGCAGTCCAGCCGCCATCAAGCACGTGGGTGAATCCGAAGAAGCGGTTCGAAGGCGTGGCGGAGGCCCCGCCCTGCCAGGTTTCGGTGTTGTCGCGCGGGCCGGAGAACATCACCACGCGGTCCACCTTCTGATGCATGGCAAAACGGGCCGCCGTGGTGCTGCCGTGGGAGATTCCGCTCAGGATCACTTTTTCCCAGCGCAGGCTGCTTCCTTCTTCGTTGAGAAACTGCCCCCACTTGCCTTCCGGATTTTCCTTTGCGAGCCACTTCACAAACTGCAGCGCGCGTTCTTTCATTCCATCGGGCTTCGGGATATCCACCAGCGGGCTGAAATCCTCTCCCGTGGCCGCTTCGAGGCGGATCTTTCCCAGCACTGTGCCATCGCCGCCCTCGTACTGCGCTTTGGTGACGCCGGCGAACCAACCGTTGGAGTAATGAGGCTGGATGCCGTGGTAGCCGTAGCTGGAGATGCGCTCGAACAACCCCTGGTTGTGCCCCATGAGCCAGATGACGAGCTTCCCCTGCGAGGGTACACGGGTATCCACCACTGCGTGCTGGAGATCGGCGGACTTGCCCTTGTCATCGGTGAAGGTGAACTTGATTTCAGGGTGCTCCTTCGCGCGCGGGTCGATCACGCTTGCTCGTTTGGTGAGGTCGAATCGCTGGGGCTCGGCGGCGTGAAGCTGGCTGCCAAGGAGGAGGATGCTGAGGAGGAGATGTTTCATGGGGGTGGTGGAGAGGGGGGGGTGGGTGAGCATCCGAAAAGTTCTCGGTGCTGTGTGCTTCGGTTGGGAGTCTGTTTCCGTGATCTGTGGCAATAAAGCTCGGTTACTTCGTCTTGAACTCTTTGCTGTCAACCAGCGCGTGGACAAAACTCCGCACACCCAGCCTTTCCTTTTGGGCGGTGGCGAGCATGTGCGCGATGAGCGGTTCGTCACGAAAACCGGTTGGCCTGCCGAGCGCATATTCGAGCAGGGTCTGGCTGAAGCCGCGGGCAAAGGCGTCCGACTTCGAGGCGATGATGTCGCGCAGTTCGAAGTAGTCCCGGAAGGCGGGGCCTTTGTGGAGTGCTGCGCCCGCCTCGATGTTCCAGGTCTTCTTTGCGTTTGGGACCGGCTTTCCCTTTTCATCCATGACCTGGTAGCTGTCCTCGGTGCGCCACTGGCCAACCGCGTCGAAGTTTTCGAGGCCAAAGCCGATCGGGTCGATTTTCCGGTGGCAGCTCGCGCACTGGGCGTCTTCCTGGTGTGCGAGAAGACGCTCGTGGGTCGTGAGCACCTTTCCGGCAAGGCGGGCGAGTTGCGGGATGTTTGCCGGCGCGGGCGGCGGCGGCTCGTTCATGAGTTTGCGCAGCACCCACGCCCCGCGTTCGACCGGGCTGGTGCGCTCCCCGTTGCCGCCCATAAACTGAACGGCCGCCATGCCGAGCAGACCGCCGCGCGGCGAACCCGCAGGCAGGCTCACTTTTTGGAAGGCGTCGCCCACCGCGCCTGGAATGCCGTAGAAGTTGGCAAGAAGATGGTTCACAACGACGTAGTCGGCCTTGAGCAGATCGGAGACGGGGGCGTTGTGCTTGAGCAGATGGGCAAAGGTGGCGAAGACCTCCCTGCGGGCATTCTGCTTCGTACTGTCGTCGAAGCGCGGGTACATGGAGCGGTTCACCTGGAAAAAATCAATGCGGTCCATACCCAGCCACTGGTGGACGAAGTCCTGAACGAGGTTCTGCGAGCGCTCGTTTTCCAGCAGGCGGGTGGTTTGTTCCGTCAGCACCCCGGGCTGGAGCAGTGCCCCGCTTTTGCCTAGCGCGAGCAAGGTCTCATCCGGCGGGGAGCTCCAGAGGAAATAGGAAAGCCGGTTTGCCAGCTCAACGCCGGTAAGCGAGCGCCGTTTTTCCTCGGGGGAAGGCTCAGACAGGTAGAGGAACATCGGCGAGGCCAGCACGACGGAGAGCGTTTCCTTCAACGCGGCGCCATGCTTGGTTCCCGCCGCGCGCTGGGCATCGTAGATAGCGGCCAGCTTGTCCACGAAGCTTGCTGGCGGTTCGGTGCCCCGGAAGGCGGCGGTGCTGAACCGCGCAATGGCCTCGCGCACCTCACCAGCGGCCACGGTGTCCTTGTCTCCCTGCGGAATCCCAAGGGCGACGAGGCCCGGCGCGTGCGCAGGGGGCTGGCTCACGCGTTCGATTTCAAGCCAGTCCACCCAGATTGCCAACTCCGGGCCGAAACCGTTCTTTGTCTTGCCGGCGTTGAAAATCTCCCGCGTGCGCAGGTAGTGATCGTTTGTGCCCTTTTCGCGGAGGAAGATTTGGCGATCGAGGTTGTTGTTGTGTTCCTTGGTCAGGGTCAGGGGGATCTCGATCACCTCCGGGTTTTTGAGGGTGCCGCGCACTGCATGGGTGCTCAGCGGCTGGCCGTTGCGCGGATTTGTGCCAAACTCGACGTAGCGGCGTTCCGGCGTCGATTGTGGCGTGTGGCCAAGGCGCACGCGCACGGTGTATTCGCCGATCGGCCAGTTGTAGGGAACGGGAATGGTAAAGTTGTCGTTCCCGAGGTCGCTGGCGCTGACGGTCAGATACGCGCCGGTTTCGAGGTGCGCCTGTTCCAAATAATGCTCGTGATAGGGGCGCATGTAGCCCGTTCCCGACTTCGTGTTGTAGCCTAGCGCACGGTTGGCCTTGTCCGCGTTGTTCTCCACTGTCTTGAAGCCGAAGTCCTCTGGCGCGGGAGCACCCTTAATCTTTGCCCATTCGCGCCTGAAAAAGTTGTCGTCCTTCACTCGGGCGCGAATCTCCGCCACCACTGCGGCATTCTCCGGGGTTACCGCGGCTTCCTCTACCGCCTTGGCCCATGCGGTGGCTCGCTCCAAAGCTTCGAGCTGGTCCTGGTAGTTTTTGTGGATGCGCACGTTGTTGGCCTCCGCCTCGAGGTGCAAACTGCGCGCGTCGGCTGTCGCCGCAGCGCGGGTGAAGGCCTCTTCGAGTGCCTGAAGACCGAGCGATTGGTACTGCTCCAACTGGTTGGCGGACATGAAAAGATTCGAGCCGAAGGTGTCAAAGCCGCCCGTGCCCGTGTCGCCCGGCAGTTCGGCCACGTTCAGGTTCACGCCAAGCAGCTCGCGCAGCGTGTTTTTGTACTCGCGCCGGTTTAGGCGCCGCATGGTGATGACCCCGTTTTGATCCGCCAGGCTGCGCCGCGCCGCGACCATCACGTTGGCGAGGTCGTCGAGAAAGTCCGTCTTCGACGCACTGGGAGGCTGCTTTTCGTCCTCAGGCGGCATTTCGCCCGAGTTCATTTGGTTGAGCACCTTTTGCCAGCGTTCGGCGGTTTCGAGGTCGGTGATGGCGAGGGGTAGATCATCCAGGCGAACCTTGCCTTTTTGCTTCTCCGGTCCGTGGCAGGAGACGCAGAAGTCCTTAAACAGCGCGCGGCTTTTTTCGTGAACTGCGGGCGATGGATTTGCTGCCGCGGCGGGCAACGCTGAGAAAGCCGCGAGCAGCGTGCAGAGGAGGGCGTAACGGAGTGCGTACATCGGATGCGAAAAGGGGGGCGGTCCAAGCGGGAAGACCCCTTCGTAGAGGAGGCGGTTTTGACAATCCATCCCGAATGCGGCAACTGATTCCTTAGAAACCGAGCCACACGGGTAACAGAGCTAACAGATGGGGGAAAAACAGGAACTAACATCTGTGAATCTCTGTGTCCTCTGGGGAGCACTCCCCGGTCCCTAAGGAAGCAGTAAGCAGTAACAGAGTGCACACACCCCAGTTCAGGGTTGAACGGAGGCCCGCAAGCAGGCGAGTATCACAGCCCCCCTGAGTTTCCAAAACCTCCCACAAGCCCGCCCTCAGACGGCCTCGTTTTTTACACCCATGAACCAGCAACTCGTTTCCCTGGCGGCCTTCGCCGGGATGTCCCTCGCGCTCTGTGCGCAGACCATGAACACGGCGCCCCAGAACGCCTCACATGCCCTGATGCCCGTGCCCGAAGCCGCCTCTTCCAAGCGCGCGCAGGCCGTGGCCCCGCCGGAGAAGGGCGAGCGCATCGTGTTTGTCGGTAACGGTCTTGCGGAGCGCGACGTGCATTACAGCAGGCTCGAAACCGAACTGCACCTACGCTACCCACAGAGCGAGCTGTTCGTGCGCAACATGGGGCACGTGGGGGACACCCCCGGTTTCCGGCCGCACCCTTCGCGCGCTTCGCAGTGGGTGTTCCCTGGGGCGGAGAAGTTCCACCCGGAACTGAATGTCCACCACGGAAAGGGCTTCTTTCCGATGCCGGACGAATGGCTCGCCTTCCTGAAGGCCGACACCATCGTCGCCTTCTTCGGCTACAACGAGTCCTTTGACGGGCCTGGCCGTGTCGCAAATTTTGAGGCCGAACTGGATGCCTGGGTCCAGCACACCCTGAGCAAAGCCTACAACGGCAAGGCCGCGCCTCGGTTGGTGCTGGCCTCGCCGATTGCTTTCGAGAACCAATCGGCCAAACGCGACCTGCCCGACGGGGAGAAAGAGAATGCCAATCTCATTCTCTACACCGCCTCTATTCAAAACGTGGCGAAGAAGCACGGGGTGACCTTCCTGGACCTCTTCACCACCAGCAAGGCGCTTTACGCCAAGTCCAAGCAACCCCTTACCACCGGCGGCTTCGTGCCCAACGAGGAAGGCTACGCCCGCCTTGCAGAGATCCTGTCCGACGGAATCTACGGACCGCGCCCCCATGTCTCCAAGGCGGATCCCGCCAAGGTGCTGGCGGCGGTGCGCCAGAAGGACTGGTTTTGGAACAACGACTACAACCTGCTTAACGGGGTCCACACCCACGGCCAGCGTTACAATCCCTTCGGCCCGCAAAACTATCCGGACGAAGTTAAAAAGACCCGCCAGATGGCGGCGCTGCGCGACACGCTGATTCACGAGGTGGCCGCAGGAAAGAAGACGGAACTGACCGTGGACGACAGCGGCACCCTGGTGCTGCCCCCCGTCCCCACCAACTACCAGCCCAGCGTCAAAAACGGGAGTGACCGCTACCTGTACGGCGAAGACGCGGTCAAGAGCCTGACCGTGCCGGAGGGCTACAAGGCGGAGCTTTTCGCCAGTGAAAAGGAGTTCCCAAACCTGGCCAACCCGCTGCAGCTTTCCTTCGACAACAAGGGCCGACTCTGGGTGGCAGTGGCTCCGACCTATCCGCACTACCGCCCCGGCGACGCCCTGCCCAATGACAAAATCCTCATCTACGAGGATACCGACGGCGACGGCAAGGCCGATAAGGAGACGGTTTTCGCCGACCACCTGCACCTGCCCATCGGCTTTGAATTCGCGCCAGAGGGCGTTTACCTCTCCCAGGAGCCCAATCTCGTGTTGCTGCGTAACACCGACGGCGACGACAAGGCCGACAGCAAGGAAATCATCCTCGGCGGGTTCGATACCCACGACACCCACCATGCCATCAGCGCTTACGCAGCTGATCCGAGCGGGGCGTTCATGCTGTGTGAGGGCGTGTTTCTTCACACCAACGTCGAGACGCCCTACGGCCCGGTCCGCTGCGTGGACGGAGGCTTTTTGCGTTACAGCCCGCAGCGCGGCCACCTCGAGCGGACCGCTCAGCTCTCGATCCCAAACCCCTGGGGGGTGACCTTCGACAAGTGGGGGCAGGACTTCTTCCTGCACACCTCGGGCCCCAGCATGAACTGGATGCTTCCCGTTTCGGTCAAACCCGCCTTTGGAAGTAAAACCCCGTCCACCCAGGACCTCATTCCTGAGAAGCAGAAGGTACGTCCCACCTCCGGGTTGGAAGTGGTCTCCTCGAGGCATTTCCCGGACGAGGTGCAGGGCGATCTCATCCTTTGCAACGCGATCGGCTTTCTGGGAATCAAGCAGCACCAGATCGAAGACGACGGTACCGGCTGGAAGACGGCGTTCCGGCACGACCTGCTCAAGAGCGCGGACGGTAACTTCCGGCCTGTGGACCTTGAGTTCGCGCCAGACGGCTCGCTCTACGTCATCGACTGGCACAACCCGCTCATCGGCCACATGCAGCACAACGCGCGGGATCCGCTGCGCGACCATGTGCACGGCCGCATCTACCGGATCACTTATCCGTCGCGGCCGCTGGTCAAGGCGCCGCAGGTGGCGGGCGCCACGGTGGCTGCCCTGCTCAATAACCTGAAGGAACCCGAGCTGCGGACCCGCTACCGCTCCCGCCGGGAACTCCGCGGCCACGCCGCCAGCGAAGTGTTGCCTGCACTCAAACAGTGGGTGGCCGCCCTCGACAAAAAGGATCCCGAGTCGGAGCGTTACGCGCTGGAGGCGCTGTGGACGACCTGGGGCCTAAACGCCGTGGACGAACCTCAGCTGCGGCAGTTGCTGGAGTCCAAGGATTTTCACGTCCGCTCCGCGGCCGTCCGCGTGTTGCGCTACAACACCCACCGGATTGCCGACCACGTCGCGTTGCTCGAGAAGGCTGCCGCAGACGAACACGGCCGGGTGCGCCTTGAGACCATCGTCGCGGCCTCTTGGCTGCCCGCAGCCGAGGCAGGCGCTGCCCAGAAGATCGTGGCAACCGCCTCGGCCCTGCCCCTGGACAAGTGGAGCCAGGGTGCTGCCAAGACCGCTGCTGACAGGCTTGCAGGTGCCGCCGAAAAGGAGGTCTCCGATCACCCGGAACTGGCCGCACCCGCGCATCTGGCGGCCGAAGCCAAGACGCAGTTTTTGGCCGGGCAGAAGATTTACTTCCGTGAAGGCCATTGCGTGACCTGCCACCAACCGAACGGGAAGGGGCTGGATCCGGCGTTTCCGTCGTTGGAAAAAAGCCCTTGGGTGAGCCAAGACAGCGACCGCCTCATCAAGTTGGCCATGTACGGGTTGATGGGACCGTTGGAAGTCAACGGCAAGAAGTACGACGGCCAGGTGCCCATGACTCCCTTTGCCGGCATGCTCAACAACGACGAAATGGCCTCCGTGCTGACCTTCGTGCGCAACAGCTTCGGCAACCAGGCCGCTCCGATCAGCGCGGCTCAAGTGGAGAAGATAAGGGCGGCCTACCCGGGGCGGGTGAACTTCTTTACTGTGGACGAACTCCTGAAGGACCATCCGCTGCCGAAGTAGGCGGCTCAGCCGAGGACGGGGCGGGGGAGGTTACCAATTTGGTGAGGACCTCCTGCTGCTCCCTCGTGTTCACCACGACGAGGTGCCCGAAGGCTGCGTAGTAGGTTGCGGAGGCCCCTTTGGCAAAGCGCACGCCCTTGGTTTGGAGGAATTCCTTCCAGTCGGAGACTCCCACCGGGCCGTCCTGTAGCATCAGCGTTCCGGGCACTCCGTAGGTGGTGCCCCAGAGCCCTTTGGGTACCTGGGGCATCTCGTAGGCAAAGACCCCGTCGATGTAACAGGCACGTCCTCCGTCCTGCGTGGGTTTGTACGACACGCCTTTGCGGGGCGCAGCTGCAAAGGCGTGGCTTGCCAGCAGTAGACTCAGCACGGCAAGGCGAAACTGGGTTTTCATTTTTGTGGGGCTTCCGTGTTTGGTGAGGTTTCCGGCGACAAGGAGCGCCGAGTTTTCGCAAGCCTACAGGTGGTTGCGCAGCAGCTCCAAAGTGAGCAGACAGTAGGAGGTGACAAGTACGTCGTTTTTCTCCATCCAGCGCCCGGTGTCGTTCACCCAAAACCCGCCGGCTTCCTGCCGGTTGATGAGCTCAACGCCCAGCTCACGCGCCCAGTGGTGGGTTTTTCCCCCGGCTTCCAAGGTTTCTACCCCGGTGGCAACGAGCGCCTTGGCCATCAGGTGGTAGTAGTAAAAGAGGCCCTGTTTACCGAGGCCCGGATTCTCTTGGAGCGTGAAGTTTTCCCTGAGCCACGCCTGGGCCGCTTCGATGCGCGGATCCTCCTTGGGAATCTCCGCATAGATGAACGAAAGCAGTCCGGCGTAGCTCATCGAGCCCGAGCTGCGCAGCGCCTTGCGTCCGCCCTCTTCCTGAATTTCGCCGGCGTTGCTGAATCCCGGGTAGTACACGAACCCGCCCCGCTCCGCGCTCGAGTTGGCCACCCACGGCTGCGGATTGGATGTCGCCAGGTTCTGGCAGCGCGCGATAAAGGCCGCCGCTGCCTTCCAGTCCAGCTTTGAGGAGGAAGGCTGTTCCGGTTCTCGAGCTTTTTGGGCAACTTCGAACGCACGCAGCGCCTCGAGGGAAATCAGTGTGTTGTCCAGATCCGGATGCGAACGCTTGGGACTCACTCCGGTGGGGCCGTATCCGATGCCGCCGTCCAGCTCCGGGCGCACCATGTTCCGGGCCTGCTGGTGGACCAGAAAATTTCTGGCGCCTTCGATCAGTGTGGCGTCCGTTGGTGCGCCCTTTTGCAGGAATGCGAGCAGGCTCAGGGCGGTGTTATAGTTGCTGAGGCCTTCCGCGTAGATTCCGCCGTCGGGCTTGGCTTGGGTCCGCAGGAAGGCGTAGCCCTTCTCTATTTTAGCGAGGTGTGCGGGCGCAATCTCCGAGCCTGAACGCAAAAGGGCGGTGAGGGCGAGCGCTGTAAGCGCCGGGTTGCGCTCCTCGCTGAAGGCACCCGAGGGGGCCTGTTGTTGGCGGAGCCAGCCCGAGCCGAGGCTGATGGCGCGGTCGATTTCGTGGCGGAGCGACTGGTTGGCTTGATCCTCGCGCGGGACAGGCCCCGATTGGGCAGCGGCCCCTTGAGGGGGGAAGCTTGCCAGCAAAAGCAGCACCGCACTTCCGCAGGAGGCAACACCGCCGCGGGCAAAAGCCGGGAAGAGGCAAGTGCGGGGGAATGACGGATGGGAGTGCATGGGGGAGTAGGAGTTCGCCTGCAGGGAGTGGTAAGCGACGCAAAGGCAATGTGCAGTCTATCTGACCTTCCAGATTTTGACGTCGTCAATCCACACGGAGGAGCCGACCAAAAGGCTAAACCAGCGTTTGATGGGATGTGCAAAGCCTTCCGACTTCCAGCCGAGGACCGGGGAACCGTCAACGCTCAGGCGCATCTCTTCACCCTCGGTCACCAGAGTCAGGTCGTGCCACTGCGTGTCGGGCTTCCAGGGAACGCTGGACTGTTTCCCCTTCAGGAGCGCCTCCAGTTCCGGCGGGAGTGGTTGCTTGGTGGCCGTGGCCTCTTCGCGACGTTTACGGATTTCCAGGTTCATCACGCCGGTTTTCCAGTCGGTAAGAGTGACTGCGGACTGGTTCAAAATTGCGTAACAGAGGTGGCCGGCGTGTATGCCCGTTGTCTCCCGGTCGACGAAACCCAGTTGCAGCGATTCGCCGGGATGTAGTCCCGGAAAGCGAAAGCGCAGGGTGACGCCCCCGTTTTCGAAGCCTGCCTCGTGGTGGATGTGGGCTGCGTGCCCGGCCTCCTTTGTGGCGCTGTCTATCTTGAGCGTGCCCCCGTCCAGATCGGCCTGTTTGAGGTGGGGGACCCTGTCAGCAGTCGCACTGTTCCAGCCGTTGCCGAGCGCCTTGGACAGGTTGCCGTCTTCCTCCCTCTCGAAAGCGTCGTGAAACACAAGCGTGCCGTGTTGTAAAAGCCAGCGGGCGTCGGCATCGGAGGCGGGGGCGGGGGTCGCCGCCGCTCCAAGCCGGGAGATGCTGGACAGACAAATGACGAAGACCAGTGCGGAGGCTGCTTTCATGGGGAGAGGAGACGAAGGAAAGGGGGACATTTCGGGAAACCGCAAGAGGATTGAAAAGCGGTCGACCTGAGGGCCGGGCAGGCACTCCGCCGACTATCTTTAATGTGGCCTTAATGATCTGATTAATAAAGATATACACATATTTAGCAGATGCTCTTTCTGGCTTCCTCTCATCTGTTGAATCTGTGTGATCTGCGGATCACTCCCCGTTTCATGCGGAATTACCGAAAAGCTACCCACTGAAAACAGCGAGGAACCTTATTTTCGAACCCGCAGTTTGGCCGCGTAGGCTTCCGCGCCGTTCGGGCGGCTCATGATTTTGTCGCCAAAGCTTGAGGGGCCTGTGCAAGCCCCGCCCACGACTAGAAACCCCGAATAGTGCCATGCCATGGTGTAGGCGTTGTCTCCTTTTTCGCCACCCCAGACCTCCGTCCACTGGAGTGCCCCGGTGGGGGAAAAGGCGGCCACAAAGATGTCCGTGCCTCCGGCGCTGTGGAGGGACTGGCCCGCAAAAAGGGCGTCCTTGCTAAACTCTCCGGTGACGAACGCACGGCCTGCGCCGTCCGTGCATATGCCCAGACAATAGTCGACCCCTTCGCCTTGGAGGCCATGCGCCCACTGGACGGCGCCGCTCGGGTCCAGGGCTGCGCAGAAGCCGTCGCTGTTCGCGGGGCCGCTGCTGCTCAGTGCGGTCTGGCCTATTTGCACCCGTTGCTTGAACATGCCGGCCACCCAGACACGGCCAGAGTCGTCCGCGCAAATCTCGTGGACTGTGGTGCTGCTCCCCGGAAAAAGCGTGGCGCGTTCGGCTTCGCCTGAGGGATTGAGCTTAAGCACCAGACCGGCGCCACCTTCGAGCGCCTCCAGCTTTTGCGACCCGTAACTGCCGGCACCGCTGCAGCTGCCCCCGATGTAAATGAAGCCCTTGGCGTCGATGCCCAGACCGTGGCCGCTGCCGCCCACGCCGGCGCTCGCCGTTGCCCATTTGAGCGTTCCCTCGCTACTGTACTTGGCCGCGAAAATCGCACGGGCGGTGCTTCCTTCATTGAGGCGCTTTGTCCCAAAGTGGGCCTCGCCCTGGATGGCTCCGGTGATGACGACATCCTCGTTTGGATCGAGGGCCACCCCATGTCCGTAGTCGTAGCCAACTCCTCCTGCGGTGCGCAACCACAGCTCTTTTCCGGCGGAGTCGTACTTGAGCAGAAAAATATCGTAGTCGCCCCGGTTTGGCAGATCCTTGCCCTCGTGCTGGACGTCCGTGCTTTGAAAATGACCGGTGACGTACACGTTTCCTTGGGAGTCGGCGACCACCCCGTAGGCGCGGTCGATTTTACTGCCGCCGAAGCTGCGAACCCAAAGGGGCTCCCCGGAGATGGAAAGCTTGGCGACGAAGCTGTCCATCCCTCCCAGTCCGGGTGCCGACAGGCTGCCGAAGCTGGCTTCCCCGCTGCTCTCGCCAGCAATGTACACATTGCCGGCCTTGTCCACCCCCACCGCGCGGGTCTTGTCGCTCGTGAGCGAACCGTAACCGGTCACCCAGTCCACCTCTGCTTTTTTGACCGCGGGAGCCGAGGGGCTTCCTACCCCCGAATCGGCCGCATTGAGTGGGACAACGGACGCCGACCAAGCCCAGACAAGTGCAGGGCAGAGCGAAAGGAGAGACGGCGCACTGGAGGGTTTAACTACAAAGGGGGGAAGGACCATGGCTTTTATAGCTTAGCTTTTTAGCGGGACGGATCGCGCTGGAAAAGAGGCCAGTTTGCTGGATGCACTCAGGCGAGCAGTTCCTTGATGACCTCGCCGGAGACGTCGGTGAGCCGGAAGTTCCTGCCCGCGTAACGATAGGTCAGCGCCTCGTGGTCGAAGCCTAGCAGGTGCAGGATCGTGGCGTGCAGGTCGTGGACGTGCATTTTGCCCTCCGCAATGCTCAGACCGATGTCGTCGGTGGCTCCGTGCACGTACCCGGCTCGGGCGCCTCCGCCTGCCATCCAGACGGTGAACCCGTCGTTGTGGTGGTCGCGGCCTACCTTTGGAGTCAGGGGCATTTGGGCGGTCGGGGTGCGTCCGAATTCGCCGCCCCACAGGACGAGGGTGTCTTGGAGCATCCCTCGGCTTTTGAGATCTTGGAGGAGCGCAGCAATCGGTTGGTCGCATTCCCCGGCAAGCCGGCGGTGCGCGTCCTCGATTCCACTGTGACTGTCCCAAGGCTGCCCCGCGCCACGCCACACTTGCACGTACCGGACACCTCGCTCGGCAAGTCTGCGTGCCATGAGCATCTGCCTGCCCTGCAGGGTGTCACCGTACATTTTGCGAACGCTTTCAGGCTCTTTCGTGATGTCAAACGCGTCCGTAGCCTCACTCTGCATGCGGAAGGCCAGTTCCAGGGACTGGATGCGTGCGTCGAGCTGGGGGTCTCCGGCCCGTTCACTACGGTGAAGTTCGTTGAGCTCCTGAATATATCCCAACTGCTTGCGTTGTTGTCCGGGAAGGATGGCCTCATTGCGCAGGTTGGCGATGAGCCGTTCCGCCCGGGTTTCCTTGGTGTCGATGTGTGTGCCTTGGTAGACGCCCGGAAGGAAGGCGCTGCGCCAGTTGGCGCTTTGGGAGACGGGGAGGCCGCCGGGACACATGACCACGAAGCCCGGCAGGCTTTGGTTTTCGGAGCCCAGCCCGTAAAGCGTCCAGGCGCCGACGCTTGGACGGGGCAGGGTGAGGCTGCCGGTGTTCATCATCATGAGCGCCGACTCGTGGTTGGGCACGTCGCTGAACATCGAGCGAATCACGCAGAGGTCGTCCGCGTGCTTTGCCACGTTCGGGAAGAGCTCGCTGATCTCGATGCCGCTCTGGCCGTGTTTGGTGAACTTGAAATTCGAACCAAGGGCCGCACCGCTGAGTCTCTTGTCCTTACTCAGGTCCGAGTTGACGGGCAGGGATTTGCCGTGGAACGCGTTGAGCTTTGGCTTGGGATCGAAGGTGTCCATCTGCGAGGGACCGCCATTCATGAAAAGATGAATCACCCGCTTTGCCTTCGGGGCGAACTGTGAGACGCGGGGTTGCAGCGTTGAATCCGTCGAAGCTGCGCTCGCGTTGGTAAGTCCCAGATCGTGGAGCACGCCTGCGAGGGCGAGACCGCCCATGCCGAAGCCGGCGCGCGTGAGGGCTTCCCGTCGCGAAAGGAAGTTTGGGTAAGGATGCATGGTGTGTGGGAAGTGGGTTGCTTCTGAGGGAACGGCCTCAGTCGACAAAAAGAAACTCGTTGGTGATTAAAAGGGCCTGCGCCATCTGTTCGAGGGGTTGCAGTTTGGCGGGCGGCGGTCCTTTGAATTCTGCCTGGGCGTCCCAGACTGCCTGCATCTGCTTGGGGGCGTTTTCCGCGGCGACCTTAAGCTTCAGCACGGGCACCCAGCGGAAGCCGTCGGAGTTTGAGGTGTCGCGGCAATCGACCGTGAAATCGAGGATTTCGCCCGCCTTGAGTTGGATGGTTTCCACCTCGGTTGGAAGCCCCGGGGCGCCTGTCCGGTCGATCACCCATTCGGCTTTGACGCCCGTGAGTGAGGAAATGACGCGTGCCCGCACGCCGTCGCCGGCTCCCTTGGGGCTAAGAGAGAGCTCTCCAGTGAGTGAAAACGCTCCGTCGTGCGGCGCAATCCAGCGCCGAATTGCCGCCATCTGCAGCCCGGCACCCGGATGTCCGCCGGACGCGCTCACACTCACAAAACCGTGCTTCGGGTCCGGAAAGGTCCGGGCACCCTGATAGCGCTTCGCCTGTGAATCGAAATGCGGGAGCGGCTTAAAAGCGGCGAGCCGCTCAACGGCTGGATCGGCGCTTCCGAACCCGTACTGCCAGGAACCGGCGGTGGGCTCGGCATGGATTTCTCCGGTGTCCTTCAAGAATGCACGGGCGATCGCGGCTTCCCTCGGGGTGGGCGGTCTTAAAAAGAGCCGGCGGTACAGCCACTGGACTGCTTCCTGTCCCGCCCCCTCGGCAGTCGCTGCCTCGGCAAGCAACCGGCGCGCCTGTTCGATGATGAAGCTGTCGTTCAACGCAAACAGGGCCTGCTGAGGCACCAGAGTTTGCGTCCGCTCCGTGTTGACGATATCCGGCGAGGGAAAATCGAAGGTGGTGAATAGCGGGTCGATATTGGTGCGGTCTACAAGGCCATAGAGGGTGCGCCGGCCGGTAAAGGGCTCGGCGGAAAGATTCACCGCCCGGCCGCCAACCGTGGGATCGAGGCGCCCGCTGGCGCTAAGCATGGCGTCGCGCATCGCTTCAAAATCCATGCGCCGGCGGTTGGCCCGCCAGAACAGCGTGTTCTCCACATCGACGGCAGCTGCCTCGGGGCGTTCCGCGCTGCTTTGTTGGTAGGTGGCTGAGAGGAGAATGTCTCTGACCAGCCGTTTTGTGGACCAACCGCGTTGGAGCAGTGCGGAAGCCAGCCAGTCGAGCAGTTCCGGCTGCGCGGGGGGATCTGTTTGCAGGCCGAAGTCACCGGTGGTCTTCACCAGCGGCCGGCCCAAAAGGTGGCGCCAAACGTGGTTGGCCCACACACGCGGAGTGAGTGGATTGGCGCTGTCGGTGATGCGTGCGGCTAGTTCTAGGCGGCCACTTTTGTCAGCGGCAAACGGGGTCTTCTGCGGGTCGAGCACCTGGAGGAAGCGCCTTTCCACGGGGGCACCTTTGCGGGCGGCATCGCCGCGGACATAGATCACAGGGCTGACGGGCTTGGCTTTGTCTTTTACCGCCATGGCGCGGGCGGGGGAGCCGGGGTGTGTGGCCTCCAGTTCGACAAGCGTCTTGTCCAGCTTCTCGTATTCCTTCCGGGACGCCACCGAGGGGCGCGCCGCTGTTTCGACATTCTTGGCCAGCAGATCCAGCAGACCCCCAGTACCGGTGAAGGACTGAAGGACCGCGTCTGTTTCCGGGCTTGGCGCACGAAGAATCTTGGCCAGCAGCACCCCGTACATTTTAAGGAGGGCCTCTTCCCCGGCGGGCTTGCAGGAGCGGATCGCCTCCAGCACGGCTGGGTGCAAGTCGGTCTTCCCGGCAGGGACGCGGCCGGTGGTGCAAACCGCTTCGAGCACCGCTGCTTTGGAGTCGGCGGGAGCTGTCACGAGGCGTGCCAGAGGCGCCAGCACCGGGTCTTCACGCGCGGCGGCGTCTTTTTTGAAGAGCGTCCACTGCTGCTGCAGCGGGGGGAGCGCCGTCTCGAGGAGTTTGGTGTCGCTGAGGACCTTCTTGATCTCCTTCTTTTGAAACTCCAGCTGACACAGGCCGTCAAAATAGAGCTCCAGGTTGCCTTTAATGTCAGCCACTGCGGCTTCTCTCAGGCCCGCTGTCAATGCAGTGAGCGCGGCGCTTTCCTTGGCTTTTGCCTCCTCATACCCGGCGCGCTGTTCGGGGTTGGCCCTCCCTTGCGCCTGCTCGATTTCCGGGAGGGTGACAAGGTCCTCGGTGCTGTTGAGCACGCCGTGGAGCGCATAAAAATCCGCGGTGGGGATAGGGTCATACTTGTGGTCGTGGCAGCGGGCGCATACCACGGTCAGCCCCATAAGACCGCGGGTGAGCACGTCGATCCGGTCGTTGATGATCTCGTCGTTACGGCGCAAAAACCGGGGGCCGACCGTCAAAAAGCCAAGCGCCGCCAGCGCCGGATCGTTGGGCTTGAGTCCAAGCTGGTCCGCCGCGATCTGCTCGCGGACAAACTGGTCGTAGGGTTTGTCCGAGTTGAATGCGGTGGTGACGTAGTCGCGGTAAGTCCACGCAAAGGGGTAGCGAAGGTCTTGGGTGGGGAAGAAATCCTGCGTATCGGCATAACGCGCAAGATCGAGCCAGTAGCGTCCCCAGCGTTCGCCGTAGTGGGGAGAGGCGAGGAGCTCGTCGACTTTTTCGGAAAGGGCTGCGGTGGCGTTGCTGGCGAACTTTTGCTGAAACACCTCGAGTTCCCGGGGCGTCGGGGGCAGCCCGGTTACGTCGAAGTGCAGCCTTTTCAGCAGGGTTCGGGCGTCGGCGCGCGGCGAGGGCTTGAGGTTTTTTGGGCTCAGCCTTCCGGCGATGAGGGAGTCGATTTTTGCCGCACCGTTTGCGAGCGCAGCGGGATCCGCCTTCGGTACTGGTTGGAACGCCCAATGGGTGACCGCTTTTTTGAAGAAGAGTTCCTGGTCGCCAAGTCTGGCACCGCCGGCGGTCGCCCCACCAGGCGCGGCCGGCCATTCGGCTCCTTGGTCAATCCAGGCGCGGAGGATCGAGAGCTTCTCCCCCGAAAGTATTTCCTTCTTCGGCGGCATTTCCATTTCCGGCTCCAGATGCGCGGAGAAAAGAAGCAGCGGACTTTCGGCGCTTTTCCCCGGGATCAGCGCCGCCCCGTAGCCGCTCCCGCCAGCCAGGGCCATTTCGCGGGAATCGAGCCGCAGACCGCCCTTTTGTTTGTCTGGCCCGTGGCAGGAAACGCAATGCTCCGTGAGGATGGGGTGGACGTCCCCGAAGTATTTTACCGGTCTTTTGAGGGCCGTCGGCAGTTCGCTTTCTTCCACAGCAGTCCGCTTCTGCGCGGTGGCTGCGAAGGACTGGGTCAGGGGAGTTGCAACCGCCAAACACAGCGCGAGGTGTCTCAGTAGCAGCGCAGCGGCGGGGGCCGCAACACTGTCCAGTGCACGCGTGCTGGAATCGGGACGGGGCGGTTTCATGCTCGGGGGATGTGGGGACGCCTATTTTTTTAGGCAGGGCAGAATCACCCGCGACAGGGCGTCGGGTTGGTGCAGGACCGTTTCCGTTGCGATGGCTGTGCCGCTTCCAAAAGGCCCCTCGCCGGTGTTCGGATTCCGGTCGTAGAGCGGGAAGTGCGCGCCGCACACATCCACCCGCAGGCGGTGTCCTTCCAAAAGCGTCGCAGCCACGGGGCCGAGGTCCACCGTGATTTCGTACACCTTCCCGGGTTGAAGGGGCTTGGGCTGCTCAAGGGAATCCCGGAAGCGGCCGCGCAGGATTCCGCTGGCAAGATTTTGCGCGTAGCCGTCGGGATGCACGTCGACGAGTTTGACCGCCCAATCCGCGTCCACGGTGTTCGCGGAAACGTGGAGCTTTGCCGAGACATTGCCGGCGAAGGTGAGTGGAGCGGCTAATGCGTCGCCGGTGTACACGAGGACGTCTTCGCGCTCCTCGATCGGGCGCTGGTCCGTCGGGCCCCACACGGCGGAACGGAGCGGACGCTTGTCCGTGACGGCAGATGCGGGCACGGGATCGGCGGGGTCCGCGCGGAAAGTGTCTGCGGGTTCGTGCTGAGAGGGGGCCTCGCGGGAGAGCCGGCCGGCGCCTTTGGCTGTGTTGGCCTTCCCACTCGAGCGCAGGTAGAACGAGGTGTCGGTGAAGCCCTTTGGCGGCCAGGTCTGCGCGTCTCTCCAGATATTGTCGCCCATCGAAAAGTAGCGTACAGGCGGGAAGGGCTTTGCGAGCGCTTCGGGATCCATTTTGAGGTGGCGGTCAAACCAGTCGCGCTGGAGGGCGAAGGTGTCTAGGACGGCTTCGGTGCCGAAGTCGACTTCTGCTACTTTGCTCTTTCCGACGGAGCCGTGGTCCCAGGGGCCGAGGATCAGCCTGTGCCTTGGAGTCCCTTTGTGGGAGCGATCCGCCCCCTGCATGATGGTGAAGTTGTCCACAGATTCGCGGGAAAAAAAGTCGTAGTAGCCGACGACATGGAGCGCAGGGAGGCTGAGGGCGGGCAGCTGCCCTTTAAGTTCCAGCCGGTTCCAAAAGCCGTTGAGCTCGGGATGGGTCAACGCCCCC